>NZ_JAVRFL010000013.1:0-184346 GCF_031845925.1 Micromonospora reichwaldensis
GCCGACCACCGGTCACCGCCGACGGCAGGTACCGCGACAGCGCTTCCCACTCAACGTCAGACAACTCGTAGCGACGACCCACGCGCTACATCATCCGACACCAAGATCCTTTGAAGACACAGCCTAGGCCCCCTTCCTCGCGACTGCCGGCCTCTGCTCGGCATGATGGGGCCATGAGTTTGCTGGTACTTCGGCGAACTTGGTTCGTAGGCCATGCGATCGCCACGGCCGCCATTAACGACCAGCGCCGTCCTCAGGGGCGACATCACGCTCCGAGAAGCGCTTGGGAGCCCCACATGCAGCAACGAGTTCAGACAACCCTTGCGGTCGTTCTGGACGCGATACACGCAGGTGTCACCAGAGGCTCGCGACCGGCTCGCCGCGGATGAGCACGTCCGCTAACACACCTCGCCTCTGCGCGAAGCGGATTGCTGCCTGGCGGGCTCACGCCTCAACCTGCCGGTTCGCGGCTCGGCTCGGTCGGCCGCCAGGCGGGGCTCGGCTCCTTCGTTCGAAGGGATCGCCAGCGGCGCTCAAGCTGAGCGGG
The DNA here is from genome assembly GCF_031845925.1 of Micromonospora reichwaldensis. Lineage (NCBI taxonomy): Bacteria > Bacillati > Actinomycetota > Actinomycetes > Micromonosporales > Micromonosporaceae > Micromonospora > Micromonospora reichwaldensis. Next base: position 548 of record NZ_JAVRFL010000013.1, read on the forward strand.
CATGGGGGAGAACTGCTCGAACGGCCCGCCGGCGTCCCTAGACGCATCCTTCCGCAGGCCGATCGTCGCCCGCCCACCCTCCGGCCCAGGCGGCGAGCCGGTTGTCGTACCTGCCGGCCACACTCGACGTATGGATATCTCAGTAGTGACGACAGAGGTTCGCGGCGGAACTCCGGCTCCGCGTCGGGTCCAGGTGGAGGGCATTGACGAGATCGGCATTGAGGTGGAGGCCAGGCAGACCAGGAATGGCGAACACTACCTCTCAACCGTGCTGTTCGAGAGCACCGGTGAGTGCCGGATCTTCTTGGCGAGCAAGGTGACCACCGCGTAGCTCAAGGGAGTTTCCTGCCCTCCCCCTGCTCTTCTAGGCATCCCCTCGGCCTTCGTCCGCACATTCGTGGAGTGGGTGGGGCCTGGCCCGTTAGGATGGAGCACGCCACTGTCCGAACGACCTTGACCGGATAGGCCTCACCCACTCGGCTTCGCCCGGACGAAGGCTCCGGGGTGGCGCCGACGACACGCCCGAGAGTCCCGCCGGAGGCACTACCTCTGATTCACAGTTGCCGCCCCAGCCCCGAAGTTCCAACCGTCATGGCAACCCGGGGCTTTTTCGCATCCTTCGCGCTGCCAACGGGCTGCAACCTCCGGGAGCGCCCGTGCGCTTGCGCTAAGGGCGCGGTCCCGACCGGCTGGCCCCGTCGGGGCCGGCCGCTGGCCGGCGATGCGCGCGGCCTGCGAAGCGGGCCGCTTTAGAAGCCGTATAGGAAGTTTGGACCACATCCCGGCAGCAGCAATTCCCAACGTCGCGGACATCCAGCCGACACCAACCAGCCGACAGCCAGGCCCTACTGCGCCGACTTACAGAGCATTACTACATCTCAGATCACCCGAACCCTTCAACCCGGCCGAACGTGGAGCTATTCGTGGAGCGGAATACGGGCCACCAAGGAAAGCCGGGCGCATCAGGGAAGCAGTTTGCGCAGCTAGAGCAATCACTGAAGCCAGAGATCAAGGCCTGAATGCCACTTCTAATCCCAAGGCCGCAGGTTCGAATCCTGCCGGGCGCACAGGCACTTCTCCCGACCGGACGGCTCCCATGGAGCTATCCGGCCAGCCGCAAGCGGCACCACCTGCCCCGGGTCACCGACATGGTCACGAACCCCACGCCCTCGATGCGATCACTCGCTCGGGCCGGCTTCTTCGGATCCTCGGCTCGCGGGCTCCTTCGGCGGCGGTGATCGGCGGGTGGCACGCGGGCTCCGTCCGGTCGCTTGTCGAGCAATGGCGGAGTGGCCCCGGCGCATGATCCACAGGTCCCATATAGGTGTTCGCCTGTTGGAAGGGGCACGACTGTGCACAGACGAACGCTCTTGGCCGCAGCCGTCGCGGCGCCCATCGGGGCCGCCATCGCCGCGGCTCCGGCCTCGGCCCACCACGGGCACGGCCGGTATCCCTCAGTGATCAACCTGCCGAACGGGTTCTGCCCGGAGGGGATCGCCCGCGGAACCGGCACGAAGATCTACGTCAGCTCGATGGCCGACGGATGCCTCTGGTGTGCCGACCTGCGCACCGGTAGGGGAAAGCTCCTCGTGCCGCCCGTGCCCGGCACCCAGGCGACGGGTCTGGACGTCGAACGAGGCCGGATCTGGGCGGCCTGCGGCAACATGGGCGGCGCGGCCGTCTACCGTGAATCGACCGGCGAATGCCTGGCGACGTACGACTTCGGCGGCGGGTTCATCGACGGCGTGACCGCCACGAAGAAGGCCGTGTTCTTCACCGACTCGGAGAAGGCAAAGGTCTACTGCGTCGAGTTCGGCCGCAATGGTTCGCTGCCCGGACAGTCGGGAGTACGCGCGCTGCTGTTGCCAGGTGGGCTCGGTGACCCCACCGCCTGTAACACCGGCATCGTCGCCGCCTGGGCGGGCAAGCTCATCGTCGTGCAGGCCAGGACCGGCCGGCTCTACTGCTTCGATCCCCGCGCGGGCATGGCCGCCCAGATCAGCACGTGCGGTGTGTCGGTGTCCAACGGCGACGGTCTCCTGCTCGAGGGGCGCACGCTGTATGTGGTGCGCAACCGGAACAACGTGATCGCCAAGTTCCGCCTCAACGAGCGGCTGACGCGGGCCACGCCGGTCGACGTGATCCGTGACCGCGACCTCGACGAACCGTCGGCTGTGGTTTCCTTCGGCTCGAGCCTGTACGCGGTCAACGCGCGGTTGTCCGTCCCGGCGACCCCCGACACCACCTACTGCGTCGTGCGAGTGCGCGACTGATCACTCATCTTGCACCATCCGGCCGGGGACATCCCCGGCCGGATAAGAGGTGGGCGTTCAGGATTGGCGTGGCAGTACCCCTAGCGGGGGATTCTTTTTGGTCCGACGTGACGGATGTCTCTACCCCTCGTTGCCTCCGTTGTCAACGATCACCGCACGGGGGATTTACATGAGCAGAACCTCTACCACGAACGGACCGGCCCGCCTCTGCGCCCGGCTGGCCGCCTTCGCGTTGCTGGCCGGTGCCCTGCTGCTGGGCGGCTCGCCGGCCCTGGCGGCGGAGACCATCAACATCAATCCAGGCAACGTGCCGAGGACGGCGACCCAAGCCACGCAGAACTGCGATCCCAACCTGGGCGGCGGGCCCTTCGCCAACGAGGACGTCTGGGTGTTCAACCTGCCGGGCAACCAGCAGACCAGCGGCAATTTCCTGTCGGTCACGGCGACGTTCAGCACGCCCGGCGGCACCGAAATCCGGACGATCCCGACCGCCCCCACCTCCAACAGCGCCATCGTCAACGACATGGGCACCAGCAAGGCCTGGATCAGGCTCCCGGCTGGTTGGACGCTGACCGGCGCCTCGGCGGTCATCTCCGGCACCGCCGACTTCTTCGTGCTCACCCACACGTGCGCCGCGTCGAGCCCAAGGGTGAACCCGAAGCTGACCCTGACCAAGACCGGCACGCCGACCAGCGGTCTCCAGGCCGGTGACAAGGTCACCTACACGTACACGGTGACGAACCAGAGCACCGGTACGGTCAACCCGATCACCGGCATCACCGTCAACGACAACACGGTCACCGGCATCACCTGCCAGGCCACCTCGCTCGCGCCGGGGGCGAGCACCACCTGCACCGGCACGTACACCGTCACCAAGGCCGACGTGGCCAACGGCAAGATCGTCAACATCGCCCAGGCGACCGGATTCCTCGGCCAGCAGTTGGTGCCGTCGAACAACGCCACGTTCACCGTCACGACGCAGGAGGCGCAGGCCAGCCTGTCGATCGACAAGAAGGCCCGGGTCGAGTCGGACTGCCGCGACAAGTGCGAGAAGGACGGCTTCGCGGCCAAGGGCGACAAGATCTTCTACACCTACCGGGTGGCCAACACCGGCACCGTCACCATCACCAACGTCGCGGTCAACGACCCGACCGCCGGACCGGTGGTCTGCAACAACACCACCCTGGCACCGGGTACGAGCACCGACTGCCACGCCGTCAACCCGCACGTGGTGACCGCGGCTGACGTCAAGAAGGGCAAGGTGGTCAACACCGCCCGGGCGACCGGCAAGTACGGCAGCGCGACCGTGACCTCCGACCCGGTCACCGTCACCGTCTGCATCCGGCACGGCAAGTACGACCCCCGCAAGCCCGACAAGGACAAGGACGGTTGGGACAAGGACAAGGACAAGGACAGCTGGGACAAGGACAAGGGCGGCTGGGACAAGGACAAGGACGGCAAGCCCCACCTGCCGGTCACCGGCGTCAGCTCCACCCAGGCCCTCTCGCTGGGCGGCGGCCTGCTGGCCGCGGGCGCTCTCATGGTCGGCGCCAGCCGGCTGCGCCGCAGGGAGACCCAGGCCTGACCCGTACGGCGGCACTCCAGGCAGCGCGTTCGGCCTGGTGAGCCACCGTCGGCGGACAGGGTGACCGGATGCGTCACCTGCCGGCCGGCACGGACACTGACTCACAGTGCCCGTGCCGGCCGTGCCTGTTCTGCCGGGACGGTCAGCGGAGCCGGACGTCGAGGGTCGGGAAGTCGTACCAGCTCAGCTCGAAGGACGACCCGGTCTCCGGCACCACCGGGAAGACGGCCCAGCTCTCCACCCGCTCCCCCGGCGCGATGCTGAAGGACTCGTCGGGCCGCGTGGTGGTGCACCAGGTGGACTCGGGACGCACCGTCCGGCCGTCCGACAGGACGATCTCGGAGGAGGTCCGGTCGACCTCGGCGGTCGGGCAGCTCACCGGCCACGGCACCGGCGAGCCGTTGCGGTACGTCAGGTTCAGCCGTAGCTTGCCGCCGGTGGTTGCCGCGCTGACCAGCGTGACCGTCAGGCCCGACTGGCTGTAGACCGACCGGTCGAGCTGGTACGTCCGTCCCGCGGGCTGCTCCTTCGTCGGCGACGCACCGGCGCCCGGCGACGCGCCGGCAGCCGGGGAGCCCGTCGACGGGCCGCCGGCGGCGCCGGTGGTGGCCGCGTCCCGCGCGGATGGCGTCGGGTCGGCCCGCTCGGAGTCGCCTCGGCCGGCCAGGAACCAGCCGCCGAGGGTGCCGACCACGGCGAGGCACGCCGTCACGGCGACGAGGGCGAGCAGACCGACGTACCTTTTCGTCACGGTGGGCTCCCGACGGCGGTGAGAACGGCGACGGCGCGAAGGTAGCACCACCGTCCAAAGCCGGCGGCTCGTCAGTGGCGCCCGGCCGCGCGGGCGCAGCACCGCCCCGACGGCGGTCGGGCAGGGCGACCACGTGATCGGGTGCGCGATGCCGCAGCCCAAGCCCGCGGGCACCCGGCTCCGCGCCGGGTGCCATATGCTGCGCCGGTTGTCACGGGGGCGCGGGGAGGACCACATGCGACGCTGGCTGGGCGTCACGGCTTCGGCCGCGCTGGTCGCGGCGGCGGTGAGCGGATGCGGCACGCCGGCCGGCACGGACGGGGACCTGACCGACGACTGGCGGCCCGTGGCCGAGGCCCGCCAGTTCGCGCCGCAGGCCGGCGAGTGCCACGTCGTCGCCGAGCCGACCGCCTACCTCACCAGCCACCAGCCGGTCGACTGCGCCAAGGCGCACCTCGTCGAGACGTTCCACATCGGCACGTTCACCGGCGACCTGGCCGCCCGCCCGATCCCGCCTCGCGTCGGGTCGGCGGCGATGCGGTCCGCGTTCGCCGAGTGTGACGCCAAGGCCAAGGAGTTCGTCGGCGGCGAGTGGCGCGACGCCCGGCTGTCGGTGCAGGTGGCGCCCACGTCGCCGGCCGGCTGGACGGGCGGCAGCCGGTGGTACCGGTGCGACCTGTTCGAGCTCGACGCGGTGAGCGGCGCCAACGGCGACAACGACTCGGCGGTCAACCGGACGGGCAGTCTGCGGGGCGCGCTGAAGGCGGCCACCCCGCTGCGGTACGGCTGCGCCGAGGAGGACGAGTGGTCGAACCTGCTGGCGGTGCCGTGCACGAAGGTCCACCGCTTCGAGTACGTGGGCGTCTGGACCGCGCCCGACGTGTCGTACGAGGACGCGACGAAGGACGAGGACGCCGTGCACGCGAAGTGCCGGCCGGTGATCGCCCGCTACGCGAAGGTGCCGGTCGACGGGATGCTCCGCTACCGCACGGGCAGCACGTACCGGTTCCCGTCCGAGGAGGCGTGGGCGCGCGGCGACCGGGGGGTGCGCTGCTGGTACTGGTCCAGCGGCAAGAAGCTGACCCGCTCGATCGCCGGCGGCGGCACGAAGGTCCTGCCGATCAACTGACCGGGCACCCGCAGGGGCGGGCGGGCAGGTCAGCGGCCTGTCGACGGCGCCGGGAAGAGCTGACCGAACGGCGACACGGCACGCACCGAGGGTGATCGCGGGCCGGCGCTCATGCTATTCTCCGGCGTCGATCCCCCGTTTTGGCCCGGATCGGGTCGTTGTCGCAGAAGGACCCACTTTCCCGATGCCGGCCGTTGCCGCCCCGACCACGTCGCCGACCGCGCTGGACAACCCGGCCGGTGGCGCGTTCACCCTCATCTTCACCCGCCTGCCGGCGTTGCTGCGGCTGGCCTGCGGCCTGGTCGGCGCGGTGGTCGCCCTGTCGGTGCGTACCCCGCCGGTCGAGCCGGCGCTGCTGTTTCCGGCCGTCGCGGCGCTGACCGCATGGTCGGTCTGGTACGCGTTCCGCGCGCTGCGCCACGGCATCGGCCGCCCGATGGTGCTCGGCGACGTGGCGCTGACCGCCGCCGCCTGCCTGGCGATGCCGGCGCTGGTCGCCCCCGAGGTGCTCCCCGGCGAGGTGAGCTGGATCGCGGTGCTGGCCAGCACCACGGTCCTCAACGCGCAGGCCAACGCCCCCATCGGCTGGTCGGTTCCGGCCGGGCTGCTGGTGACGGCGGCGTACGCGACCGGCGCGCACGCCGCCGGCCAGCCCGACGAGGCCGTCGCGCACGCGGTGACGCTGCTGGTGCAGACGGCCTGCGGCGCGCTGATCACCGCCATCATGCGGCGGCGGATCGGTCGGGCCGACGACGCCTTCGTGGCGCACCAGCGGCTCACCCGGGAGTCGCTGGTCGCCCGGACCGCGCGGGACGCGGAGCGGCGGCAGAACCGGGACCTGCACGACACGGTGCTGGCCACCCTGACGATGGTGGGGCTGGGCGCGGTCGCCGGCCCGTCCGCCGCGCTGCGCGAGCGGTGCGCCGCCGACCTGCGTACCCTCACCGCGCTGGCCGACGCGCGGTCCTCGCCCGAGGAGGGGCCCGTGCCGCTGGACGGGCGGCTGCGGGCGGTGCGCGCCCGGCTGCCCGAGCTGCCGGTCACCACCGAGCTGGCGCCGTGCGTCGTGCCCGCCCCGGTCGCGGAGGCGCTCGCGGAGAGCACGTACGCGGCGCTGTCCAACGTGGTCCGGCACGCGCCGGGCGCGTCCGCCGCGCTGCGGCTGAGCCGGGTCGCCGGCACCGTCGTGGTCGAGCTCGCCGACGACGGTCCGGGTTTCGACCCGGCGGCCGTTCCCGCGCACCGGTACGGGCTACGCGAGTCGGTGAGCGGCCGGATGTCCTCCGTCGGCGGGCGCGCCCAGATCGACTCGAGCCCCGGCGCCGGTACCCGGATCCGGTTGGAGTGGTCCGGTGTCGACTGAGACGACGAACGCCCCGGCGCCGACGGCGCGTACGCCGGACGCAGGCCGGTCCCCGGTGGACCCGGCGGCGGCGGTGGCCGCCGCCTCCGACGGCGGCGCCCGGGTCGTGGCGGTGGTCATCGCGCTGGCCTGGCACACGGCGATCGCGCTGCCCGCGGTGCTGGGCGCGTGGGCGGAGCTGGCCGCGCCGGCGGTGGTCCTCGCCGGCTGGCTGCTCGTGGCGACGGTCGGGGTGCTGGCCGGCCTCCGGCTGCTGCGCGGCGCCGCCCTGCCGGCCTGGCCGCTGGCCGCGCTGTTGTTGGTGGTCGACGCGGTGGTTGTCGCGGCGGCCGGTGAGCGGCATCTCTTCACCGCCGCGAACTGGGTGTGGGGCACGCTCGGCTGGTTCTTCGTCATGGTGCTGTGGGGGCGGCGGGCCCACGGGCTGATCGCGGCGTTGGGCGTGCACGCGCTGATCGCGCTGGCCGGGGTGCTCGGCCACGGCGCGACCGCCCCCGCCGACCTGGCCCGGTACGCCATGTCCGTCTACGCCACGTCGACCCTTCAGGTGGCGGTCTTCGTGGGCGGCACGGCGATCGCGAGGCTGGCCCGGCAGCGCGCCGGCGCGGCGGCGGACGCCCACGCGGCGGCGGCCGAGCGGGACGCCGCCGAACGGGCCCGGCAGGAGCGGCGCGCCCGCCTGACGCTGGTCAGCGGCGCCGCCGAGGAGGTGCTCGCGGAGCTGGCCGACGGGCGGGCGGACCCGGCCGACCCTGACGTGCAGCGGCGGGCGGTGCTGGCCGCCGCCCGGCTGCGCCGGCTCATCGCCGAGTCCGACGACGTGCCCGACCCGCTGCTGCACGAGCTGCGGGCCGCCGCCGACCTGGCGGACCGCAACGGGCTACCGATCGACCTGGTGACGATCGGCGACCCGCCGCCCCTGCCGGTGCAGGTGCGCCGCCGGCTGGCCGACCCGCTCACCGCGCTCCTGGCCGACGCCCGGGGCTGGGCCCGGCTGACCGTGGTCGCCCGGCCCGACGAGGTGGTGGTCAGCCTGGTCACGCCCGACCGGGCCGGTCCCGACACCGCCGGACCGCCGGGCGACGACGGGCGGGTGGAGTACCTCTACGAGCGGGACGGGGAGATCAGATGGGCGCAGACGCGGTGGCGGGGGTGACCGCCGGTCGGCCGGTCGGCGTGGCGATCGTCGACGACCACCCGGTCGTCATCGAGGGGGTCCGCGTCTGGCTGGCCGCCGAGCCCCGGCTGCGGGTGCTGGCGACCGGCGACGACCCGGACGCCGTGCTGCGGGCCGCCCCCGACGCCGACGTGGTCCTGCTCGACCTGCGGCTGCACGGGCGGATGGCCCTGGACAAGCTCGCCGAACTGAGCGCGGCCGGCCGGCGGGTGGTGGTCTACTCGGAGCACACCGACCCGCAGACGATCCTCGCCGCCCTGGACGCCGGGGCGGTCGCGTTCCTGGCCAAGCACGAGGGGCGGGAACACTGCGTGGCCACCGTGCTGGCCGCCGCCAGCGACCGCCCGTACGTGCCGCCGGCGCTCGCCGGGGCGATCGTGGGTGACCCCCGCCCGGACCGGCCCGCCCTGTCCGACAAGGAACGCGAGGCGCTGCTGCTGTGGTTCCAGTCGATGTCGAAGGCGTCGGTGGCCCGTCGGATGCGGATCAGCGAGCACACCGTCAAGCAGTACGTCGACCGGGCGCGGATCAAGTACACCCGAGCGGGGCGGCCGGCCGCCACCAAGGCGGCGCTGCTCGCCCGGGCGATCGAGGACGGCCTAGTCCGGCCGGAGGAGATCGGCATCTATCGGTCACAGGCTTCCTACGACCGGCCGACCCCCTAACGGGCGTCATGACAGCCGGCCCTGGGGTCGGCGACCCTCATGGTGAGATGCCGTCGGCACCGGAGGTCATGACGATGCACGATGACGCGTCCCCCTTCTTCATCGCCCCGCACCGCTTCGACTCGGACGACGACCTGGCCCCGGCGCTGGACCGGCGGCACGAGCTGGTCGTCGAGGCCGGTGAGCGGGTGCTCGCCCGGCACCGGCTGCACGCGTCGGGGCATCTGCTCGGCCCGACCGAGGCACGGCGACGGTGGACGCTGCCCGAGCCGGTGGCGGTGACCGTCACCGACCGACGGATCGCGTACGCCGGCGGCGGGCCACAGCTCGCCCTGGTCGACGGCGTCGGTGACGGCGCGCGGCACCGCCGGGGCGTCCGGCTGCCGGGTCTGATCAGCGGTCAGATCCGCTGGCAGTGGCCGTCCCGGCTGGAGCTGCTGGCGGCGGGGCCCGGTGAGCGCGCCCGCCTGCTGGTGGTCTGCGACGCGCTGCGCACCATCCAGCAGCCGGCCCTCGGCCTCAGCGGCCCCGCCGGGGAGATCACCGGGCTGACCCGCCAGGTGCGCCGGGCGGTGGCCGGGTTCCGGCTGGCCCACCCCGAAATGGTGGACCTGTCGCCGCCCGAGCGGGACGTGCTGGCGGTGCGGGCCGGGGGCGGGCCGGGCGCCGGCGAGACCCGGATCACCCTGCCCGGGTCGCTGCCGGTCGAGTTCCAGTCCCGGGACGACTACTACCGGCCGGGGCGCTTCGATCGCGGGTGGCACGGGCCCGCAGCCGGCGCAGCATCCGGGCATCGGTGAAGCCGACGGTACGGGCGGCACCCTCCACGGTGGCGCCGTGCCCGATGAGGTGCTCGGCGCGTTCCACCCGCAGCAGCTGCTGGTAGCCGAGCGGGGTCAGCCCGGTGGCCCGCCGGAACAGTCGGGTCAGCGTCCGCTCGGCCACCCCGCCGACGGCGGCGAGGTCGGCCAGCGGCAGCGGCTCGGCGAACCGGCGGTCGATCAGGTCCTGCACCCGGTGCACGGCGTCGGAGAGGTGGGACCGGTGCCGCAACATGGCGCCGGTCTGCGGCTCGTGACCGTTGCGCCGGGCGTGCAGGACCAGGGAGCGGGCGATGCGGGCCGCCACCGCCGGCCCGTGCCGGGTGGCCACCAGGTGCAGCGCCACGTCGATGCCGCTGGCGATGCCGGCGGAGGTCACCACCCGCTCGTCCACCACGTAGAGCACGTCGCGGACCACCCGCGCCGACGGGAACCGGCGGGCCAGCTCGTCCTGCACGTCGTGGTGGGTGGTGCAGCGGCGGCCGTCGAGCAGGCCGGCCCGGCCGAGGGCGTATGCGCCGGCGCAGACGCTGGCGACGGTCCCGCCGCCGGCGTGGTGGTCGGCCAGCCGCCGCAGGTCGTCCGGCCCGACCGGCCCCTGCGGTCCGTGCGCGCGCAGCCGCCATCCGGGTACGACCACCAGGTCGTCGCGGGTCAGCTCGGGCCACCGGAGCCCGGCCACCAGCGGTACGCCCTGCACGGTCGGCACGATCTCCCGGTCGGCGACGTAGTGCAGCCGGTAGTCGTACCCGAGGTCGGCGGCGGTGGAGAAGACCTGGGCCGGGCCGGCGAGGTCCAGCAGGTGCAGCTGCGGGACGAGCAGGAAGACGACCCGGGCCATCGACTCAGGCCCGCGCGCCGGCCGGGGGCGCGCCGGTCAGCTCGGCCACGGTGCGGATGGTGGCGAAGCGGCCGGCGAGGGCGTACTCGGTGCGGGCGGTCATCTCCTCGCTCGACAGGGTGCGCGGGTCGGCGAGCATCTCCTCCGCCGTGGCCGTGGCCGGCAGGTCCCGGTGCGGGGTCGGGAAGGTGACCGTCGCGTCCGTCACGAAGGTCACCTCGTAGCCGAGGTCGCAGCCGACCCGGGCGGTGGTCTCGACGCACTGCTCCGTACGGATGCCGCAGACGGTGATCTCGCGGACGCCCGCGGTCGTCAGCACCTGCTCGAGGTTGGTGGTGGTGAAGGCGTTGTGCGACGTCTTCACCAGCGTGGGCTCCCCCGGGGCGGGCGACAGCCCCTCGATCAGGCGGACGTGCCCGTTGGCCGGGTCGAAGACCCCGCCGGTGCCCGGCTCGGCGTGCAGGACCCAGACGACCAGGTCGCCGCGTCCCCGGGCGGCGGCGACGAGCCGGTCGACCCGGCCGACGATGTCGGGGTTGGAGGCGTACGCCCAGCTGGGGCGGCGGCGGAAGGACTCCTGCACGTCGATGACGACGAGTGCTGCTCTGCTCATGGGTTGAATCCTCGCCGGGGACGCGCCGGCGCGGCAGGCACCATCCCGCCCCGCTGCGGAACGATCCGGCCACCCCGGTGCCCGCCGATCCGCCGCCCGGGGGCCTCCCCGCGGGCGTCGGGTCGATCGGGGCCGTCGGTCAGGCGTCGGGGTCGACCGCGGCGGCCTTGCGGCGGACCTCCAGGTCGGCGGCCTCCTCCAGGGTGGGCGCGGTGCCGCCCAGGTGCGCCGGGAGCCACCAGGTGTCGTCGGGGCCGGCGGGGGCGTCGGGGTACTCCCGCTGGGCCCGGTCGACCAGCGCGGTCAGCCGCTCCTTCAGGTCGACGGTCATCGCGTTGGCGTCCGGGTAGGCCGCCGGGTCCATCGGCTCGCCGACCAGGATCGTGATCGGGGTGTGCCGGCGGGTCAGGGTGCGCGGCCGGCCCTTGGTCCAGAGCCGCTGGGTGCCCCAGAGCGCCACCGGCAGCACCGGCACACCGGCCTCGGCCGCCATCCGGGTCGTCCCGCTCTTGAGCGACTTGACCGTGAACGACCGGCTGATCGTCGCCTCCGGGAAGACCCCCACCACCTCACCGCGCTTCAGCGCGCTGACCGCCGTCGCGTACGACCCGGCGCCCGCCCGCCGGTCCACCGGGATGTGCCGCATGCCCCGCATCAGCGGGCCGGACACCTTGTGCGTGAAGACGGACTTCTTGGCCATGAACCGCACCAGCCGCTTCGCGGGGTTCGCGCCCAGCCCGCAGAAGATGAAGTCGAGGTAGCTGACGTGGTTGCTGGCCAGCACCGCCCCGCCCGTACGCGGCACGTGGTGGGCGCCCTCGATGGTGATCTTCAGGTCGAGGACCCGGAACATCGTCTTGGCGGCGGCGATCACGGGCGGGTACACGAGTTCCGGCATGGCGCGAACTTACCCTGCCCGCCTGAACCCCATGCCGACCCGCCGGGCCACCGCGCCCGGCCGGCTCCCGCCCGCCCGTGCGGGCCGGTCCCCCGGTCGAGGGGGGCCGGCGGCGTCCGGTCCGCCCGGTCGCCGCCGGCCCCGCGGGAGCCGGGCCCGCGCTAGTCGGTGAGCCGGTGCATGTCGAGGCGGCCCCGGGCGAACGCGTCGACGCGCCCCCACCGGCCCGGGATGTCCAGCACCTCGATCCGGCCCATTCCGATCGGCAGCCGGGGCTCCACCGCGAGGTGCCCCTCGTGCGGCTCCAACCCGAGCATCGTCCGCAACAGCAGCAGCGGCGTGCCGGTCGACCAGGCCTGCGGGCTGCACGCCGTCGGGTACTCCACCGGGAACTTGGTCAGCTCGCGGGGGTAGCCCCCGAACGCCTCCGGCAGCCGGCCCTCGAAGTAGGTGGCCGCGTCGAGGATGCCGTTGGCGACGACCGCCGCCTCCTCGGCGAAGCCGTACCGGCGCAGGCCCCAGGCGATGAAGGAGTTGTCGAACGGCCAGATCGTGCCGTTGTGGTAGCCGATCGGGTTGTAGCGGACCTCGCCCTCGGCCAGCGTCCGTACCCCCCAGCCGGTGAAGAGCCGGGGCCCGACCAGGTGCTCGGCGATCTTCTCGGCCCGGTCGTCGTCGACGATGCCGCTCCACAGCAGGTGACCGATGTTGGAGCTGAGCACGTCGCACTGGCGGCCGTCCGGGTCCAGCGCGAGGGCGTAGTACTCGCCGTCCGCCACCCAGAAGTCCCGGTTGAACCGCTCCTTCAGCGCCGCCGCCTCCTGCTCCAGCCGGTTGGCGAAGTCCGGGTCACCCCAGAACTCGCGCGCCAGGCGGGCGGCCCGCAGCTTCGCGTCGTACGCGTACCCCTGCACCTCGCAGGTGGCCCGGGGGAACGGCGGCAGCGTGCCGTCCCGGTAGGAGATGGAGTCCCAGGAGTCCTTCCAGCACTGGTTCTCCAGGCCGGTGTCGGTGTTGCGCCGCTCGTACCAGATGTAGCCGCTGCCGACCAGGTCGGCGTAGTCGTCGATCCACTTCAGCGCGGCCCGGCACTCCCGCTCCAGCTCCCTGACCAGCTCGACGTCCCCGCTCCACTTCTCGTACTCGTCGAGCAGCACCAGGAAGAGCGGGGTCGCGTCCACCGACCCGTAGTACGGCGAGTGCGGCTGTTCCTCGAAGGCGGCGGTCTCGCCGTACCGCATCTCGTGCAGGATCCGGCCCGGGTCCTCGTCGCGGAAGTCGTCGAACCGGGTGCCCTGGAGCGAGGCCAGGATCCGCAGCGTGGTCTTCGACAGGTCCGGCGTGAACGGCAGCGTCTGCAGGCAGGTCAGGATGCTGTCCCGCCCGAACATGGTCATGAACCAGGGCAGGCCGGCGGCCGGCAACGACGCCCCGCCGAGGGAGAGCGGCGAGAAGCGCAGCGCGGCCAGGTCGATCAGGCTGCGCCGGTACGTCGAGGCGACCCGGTCGTGCTGGCTGTTGACCTTGGGGGCTTTGGCGATCCACTCCTCGAGGTCGTGCTGGAGGGCGAGCCGCTCGGTGGTGTGCGCCCGCAGTCCCATTCGCAGGTCCCGCCCGCCCGGGGAGAGCGCCATCGTCTTGACGTCGAGCTCGGCCTTCCACTGCTCGTTGGGCTGGAGGTGGATCGAGTAGGCGAAGCCCTTACGGTCGTAGCGCGGGGCCGGGGACGCGGAGATCAGCGTCTCCCGGATGAAGTTGCCCCGCCGGTAGCCCAGGCGCAGCCGGTCGGGCTCGACCTCCGTGTAGATCTCGCCCTTCTTGTTGAGGATCTCGTCCTTGACCTGGAAAAGGTCGGCGAAGTCGGACGCCGCCTCCATCCTGATCTCCAGGTCGATCGGCTTCTCGTCGTGGTTGAGGATGGTGAGCGTCTCCCGGAAGCTGCCCCCCACCGCCCGCTCCCGGATGATCGACAGCTTGGCGTCGATGTAGTGCGTCGCCATCCCCGGCACCAGGAAGAAGCGGGCCTCGTAGTACTGCAGGTCGTCGTACGACAGGGGGGTGAGCCGGTCGCCGTTCACCGTCAGCACCCACGTCGACAGGTAGCGGGTGTCCAGGGAGAAGAACCCCGTCGGCTCGCTCGGTGTCGCCTCGATGTCCCCCGTGTCCTCCGACACCACGAAGGTGCTGCCGTCCAGGATCCGGACCGTGTTCTGCGCCATCACCGCACCTCCCGATGGAGCTCGAAATGCCGGCGCGGTCCGCGGGCATCCGGATGGCCGGGGAAGAGGCGCTCCATCTGCACCACCAGCCGCAGGTCCCCGCTCACCGTCATGTCCCCCCGCAGCAGCGCCGCCACCCCGTTCTCGCGGCCGGCGGCGAGCTCCTCGAAGAGCTCGGGGCTGGTCCCGACCACCGTGTCGGCCTCCTGGTCCTCCTGGCTGACCTGGAGCCGCCCGCGGTCGATCCGCAGCAGCCAGTGCGTCGTGTGCGCCCCCTCGTGCAGATCCAGGCGCAGGGTCCCGGAGGACTTCGCCAGCAGGGGGTCGTGCCCCCGCCGGTCGAGGTCCTCGAAGAACCTCGTCGTCGCGTCCACCATCGGGTCTTCTCCTCCCCCGTCGGGCAATGTCCCTGCACGGGGTCCCCGTCCGGTGCCGGGCCAACCTCGCCCGGACCGGGTGAGTCGCCCGCCCGGCGGCGTGGCCCTTCCGCGGGACGGGCTAGATCAGGAGGGTGTCGTGGCGGTCGTGCCGGCGGCGGACGTGGCCGCGCCACCCGGCGAGCAGTGCGATGAAGGTCCAGCCGGCACCGCCGAAGAGCAGTGCCCCGACCATGCCGCCGGAGTCGACCCGGTCGGCGGCCTCGAGTTCGACCACCCCGTCGGGGTCGGTGAGCACGGCGAGCCTGTCGCCGACCCGGTAGCTGGGGTTGCTGCCCTGGTGGACCAGCGGCTCGTCGAGGCGCCCATCGACGCCCTGGAGCGTGAAGGCATGTCGCTTGCCGACGACCGACACGTCGACGATCGTCACCTCCTGGCGGACGCCGCGCGCCTCCAGCACCGCCTCCGGGGCGAGCTGCACCGAACCCACGAGGACGAACAGGGCCGGCCCCATGGCGAGGAACGCCAGCCACGCGGCCCGGTGCAGCAGACGCACGGCGAGCACGAACACCAGGCAGAGGAGCAGCCCGGTGACGATCGGGACGACCGTCGCGCCGACCGTCGCGTACGCGATGGCGGTGTTCACCGCGACCACGGCCAGGCCGAACAGGACCAGCAGCACCGTCATCGCCGTCGACCTGCCGGCCGACCACGCTCCCGCCACCGGCACGGGCCCGGTCGGCGGCAGGGTGGGTCGGACGTCGGGGCGCCAGCCGGTCGGCGCGGTCCGGCCTGGTGCGGGGGGCTCTGCGGGCACGCCGGGATCATAGTTCCGGCGGTCCAGCCGAGGGCCGGCGCGCCGGCTCCCATCTCGGGGTAGCCGGCGCGCCGACGCGTACGGTCAGTTGTTCGGTTCGTCGGCGCTGATGTCGGCGAGCACCGACTGCGGCTCCCGCTCCACGGCGAGGTCACCCATCGAGACCAGGCCGACCAGCCGCCCGTCGTCGATGACCGGCAACCGGCGTACGGCGTAGGTCCGCATCAGGTCGGCGGCGGCGACCGCGTCGTCGTACTGGCTGACCGTGATCACGTCCTTGCTGGTGATCCGGTTGAGCGGGGTCGAGTTCGGGTCCATGTTCTCGGCCACGCCCCGGACCGTGATGTCCCGGTCCGTCACGATGCCGATGACGTCGTCGCCGTCGGTCACCACCACGTCGCCGATGGCGCTGTCGCGCATCTCCTGCGCCGCGGCGATCAGCGTGTCGTTGCCGTCCATCGTCACCAACCGGGTCGTCATGAACTCTCCGACCGTTGTCATGGTGCTCCCCTCTCGGTGTCGGCACCGCCGTCTACCCGCCGACCGCACGGGGTAACGCGCGCGACACCGGCCCGGGTCAGGCGCGCGGCGGGAGGCCGTAGAGGCGCTCGACGTGCAGCCGGAGCACGAGGCGCCCCTCGGCGACCATCGCCCGCCGGTAGTCGGCCCAGTCCGGATGCTCCCCCTGGATCGCCCGGTAGAGGTCGACCAGCTCCGTCACGGTCGCGTCCTGCGGGTCGGCGGCCACCGGCGTCAGCTCGGCGCGCCCCTCCGCGACCGCGTACGCCCAGCCGTCGTCGCTGGCGACGTGGAAGGAGGCCCGCGGGTCCCGGCGCAGGTTGGCGGTCTTGGCCCGGCCGTCGGTCACCGAGACGCGGATCAGGGCCGCCGTGCTGTCGAAGGCGTAGATGACGGTGGAGAGCTGCGGACGCCCGTCCCGCTTGAGCGTGGCCAGCACCCCCAGCCGGTGGCCGGCAATCAGCTCCGTCAACGCCCGCTGGGTCTCGTCGTCCGCCACGGCAACCTCCGCTCGACCGGGTCACGGCGTCCCCATCGAACCACGGCGGACGCCCCGCCCGCGCCCGTGTGCCCGCCGTACGCCGACGCGGCGGGCCGCACCGGGGGACGCGACGGGCCCCCGCCACAGCTGGCGGGGGCCCGGGGAAGGCGCGTCGGTCAGCGGCGCTCGGCGGCGACCAGCTCGGCGAGCTGCACCGCGTTGAGCGCGGCGCCCTTGCGCAGGTTGTCGTTGGAGCAGAACAGGGCGAGGCCGTGCTCGACGGTCTCGTCGGCGCGGATCCGACCGACGAAGGTGGGGTCCTGGCCGGCCGCCTGCAACGGGGTCGGCACGTCGGCGAGCGCCACGCCGGGGGCGCCGTCGAGCAGCTCGCGGGCCCGCTGCGGGCTGATCGGCCGGGCGAACCGGGCGTTGATCTGGAGCGAGTGGCCGGTGAACACGGGCACCCGCACGCAGGTGCCGGAGACGCGCAGCCCGGGGATCTCCAGGATGCGGCGGCTCTCGTTGCGCAGCTTCTGTTCCTCGTCGGTCTCGAAGCTGCCGTCGTCGACGATCGAGCCGGCGAGCGGGAGCACGTTGAACGCGATCGGCCGGGCGAACGAGCGGGGGGCCGGGAACTCCACGGCCGCGCCGTCGAAGGCCAGGCCGGTGGCGTGCTCGGCGACCTTGCGGACCTGCTCGTCGAGCTCGGCGACGCCGGCCAGGCCGGCGCCGGAGACCGCCTGGTACGTCGAGACGACCAGGCTGACCAGCTCCGCCTCGGCGTGCAGCGGGCGCAGCACGGGCATCGCGGCCATCGTCGTGCAGTTCGGGTTGGCGATGATCCCCTTGGGGCGTACGGCGGCGGCGTGCGGGTTGACCTCGGCGACGACCAGCGGCACCTCCGGGTCCATGCGGAACGCCGAGGAGTTGTCGATGACGACGGCACCGGCGGCGGCGACCCGGGGCGCGAGTTCCTTCGCGCTCCCCTTTCCGGCGGAGAAGAGCACGATGTCGAGCCCGGAGTAGTCGGCGGTGGCCGCGTCCTCCACGGTCACCTCGCCGTCCCGCCAGGGCAGGGTGCGCCCGGCCGACCGCGCCGAGGCGAACAACCGCACCTGCTCCGCCGGGAACTCCCGCTCCGCCAGCACCTGCCGCATCACGCCACCGACCTGGCCGGTGGCCCCCACAATGCCGATCCTCATGCCCGCGAGGCTACCCAGCCCGGCGGCCCGACCGGGAACGCTTTCCCACCCACCGGGGCCGGCGGCGCTCCCGCCCGGCGGTGGCCGTGGTCACCCCGGGACGCAACGACCTCGCCGGAGGGGCCGGTGGAACGGGAGGATCGTCAGCGGGCGGCGCGGTCCGCCGCAGCATCCACGCCGGCTGCCCCGGACGGGCCACCCGCGCCGGCCGGGGGCGGCGCGACCCATGTCACACCGCCCCGGGCCGGTCAGGAGGCGTGCTCGACCAGCTCGCCGAGGCCGGTGGCGACGAGTTCGTCGCGGATCACCGCGGCGTCGCCCTCCACGACGATGGTGAGGTCCGCCGGGCGCAGGTGCGTGGCGGCCGCCGCGGAGACCTCCGCCACGTCGGCGGCGAGCAGCGCCTCGCGCAACCGGGCGTGGTAGTCGTCGGGCAGGTCGTGCACGACCAGGGTGGTCAGCGCGGAGGCGATCGACCGGGGGCTCTGCAACTCGACCGAGAGCTGCCCGGCCCGCCAGGAGCGCGCGACCGCCAGCTCCTCCTCGGTCACCCCGGTCTCCCGGGTACGGGTGATCTCGCCGACCGCCTCGACGACGGCCGGCGCGGTGACCGCCGTCTGCACCCCGGAGCTGACCCCGAACCGGCCGAACCGGCGGGACGAGGCGAAGTCGCCCCGGATGCCGTACGTGTAGCCGCGTACCTCGCGGATCAGGTGGTTGAGCCGGGACGTGAACGCCCCGCCGAGCACCGTGCCGGCGAGCGTCATCGGCACGTGGTCGGGGTGGGAGCGGTGCGGCGACGGGTGGCCCAGTCGCAGCGTGGACTGCACCGAGCCGGGCCGGTCCACCAGGATGATCCGGCGGCCGGGGCGGGTCGGCACCTCGATCGGGTCGCCCCGGTCGACCGGCCCGCCACCGGTGCCCGCGAACGCCGCCGCGCCGAGCGCGTCCAGGTCCAGCCGGCCCAGGTCCCCGGCGACGACCAGCGTGCCGGGGCGGATGAACCACTCGGAGTGGAAGACCGTGACGTCCTCGACGTCCAGCGCCGCCACCGACTCCGGGTCGCCGTACAGGGGGCGGCCCCAGCGGTTGCCGGCGCCGAACAGGTCCGCGCGCAGCGCCGCGTCGGCCCGCGGGCCGGGGTTGGCCCAGTCCATCCGCAGCGCGGTCGCCTCGTCGTCGCGGACCCGCCGGACGTCGTCCGGGTCCAGCTTCGGGGTGCGCACCGCCTCGGCGAGCAGCTCCACGGCGGCGTTCAGCCGCTCCACCGGCACCTGCACGCTGACCTGGAAGGAGTCCCAGTCCAGCCCGATCACCAGCTCGGTGCCGAGCCCTTCGATCGCCAGCGCGTACGCCGTCGCGTCGCGCTGCGCGGTCCCCTCCTCCAGGGCCTTGGCGAGCACCGCGCCGAGCCCTTCCTTGCCGGTGGGCTCACGGCCGGCGCCCGCGTCGAGCAGCAGCAGCGCCACGGCCAGGTTCTGCCCGGGCAGGTGCGCGGCGACCACCTGACCACCCGCCACCGTGCGGCGGACCACCTGCGGGAACCGGTACGGGCGGGCGGCGCCGGGCCCGGGACGGTCGGCGATCAGCGTCATCAGGGCTTCTCCTCGGGCAGGTAGGTCAGGGTGACCCGGTCGTCGGCGGTGAGCACCTCGGCGGCGGCCTCGGCGATCTGCTCGGCCGTCACCGCGAGCCAGGCCGGCAGCCGCTCCGCGGCCTTCGCCGGGTCGCCGAACTGGGTGGCGTAGCGCCCGAGCGTGTCCGCCCGGCCGTCCACCGTGGACATCTGCCGCCACCACGAGGTGCTCAGCAGGGACTTGGCCCGGTCCAGTTCGGTGGTGGTGACCGGGACGGTGGCCAGTTCGTCGACCACCTCGGCCAGCCCGGCGCCCAGCCGTTCGGCGCTCACCCCGGGGCGGGCCGTGGCGGTGGCGATCAGCGGCGCGGGGGCGTGCGCCAGGTCCACCCCGTACGCCCCGACCATGTCGGGCTGGGCGATCCGCTCGCCGTCGGCGAGGCGCTGGTAGAGGCGGCTGCCCCGGCCGCTCCCCAGCACGGTGGCGAGCACCGTCAGCACGTCGTAGCCGGGGCTGCCGAAGGGGTGGGTGCGGTGGGCGACGTAGACGCGCGGCGCCGGCACCTCGGCGGTGACCGTCTCCACGGCGGGTCGGCCGGTGGCCGGGACGGTCCGACCGTCCGGAGCCGGCGGAATCTCCGCGCGCGGCGGGATGGCGCCGAAGTACTTGTCGGCCAGCGCGAACACCTCGGCGGCCGAGGCGTCGCCCACGACGGTGAGCACGGCGTTGTTCGGCGCGTAGTAGGTCCGGTGGAACGCCTGGAAGGTGCCCAGGTCGGCGGCGTTCAGGTCGGCCATCGACCCGATCGTGGCGTGGTGGTAGGGGTGCCCGGGCGGATAGAGCAGCGGCAGCAGCCGCAGCCAGGCGTCGCCGTAGGGCACGTTGTCGTAGCGCTGGCGCCGCTCGTTCTTGACCACGTCCCGCTGGTTGTCCAGCGTCTCCTGGGTCAGCGCGGGGACCAGGCCGCCCATCCGGTCCGCCTCGAGCCACAGCGCCAGTTCCAGGTGCTCGGCGGGGACGGTCTCGAAGTAGTTGGTGCGGTCCGGGTTGGTGGTGGCGTTGAGCGAGCCGCCCGCGCCCTGCACCAGCTTCATGTGCTCGGTCTTCGCCACGTTGACCGAGCCCTCGAACATCAGGTGCTCGAAGAGGTGCGCGAAGCCGGTCTGCCCCTCGGGCTCGTGGCGGGAACCGACGTCGTACCAGAGGTTCACCGCGACCGCCGGAGCGGTGCGGTCCTCACTCACCACCACGCGCAGACCGTTGTCCAGGCGGGTGGTCTCGATGGGCCAGGGGTAACCGCTGTCGGGCATGGCACGACGCTATCCGATCGGGGGTCGCGCAGCGGGACGCGCCGCACGCGGCGAGGCATCGACCGCCGGCCGCCGGGTACCGGGGAGGCATGCCGCCTGCCGCCACCGTCACCGACCGGGCCGCCGTCGCGGTCGACCGCGCGACCGCCGCCCTGACCCGGCTGCGCCGGGCCCGCCTGCTGCATCCCGCGGGCCGCTCGTTCGCGGGCGAGGTCGTCGTCTGGGGTACGCCGGGACCGCCGACGGGGGTGCCGCTGCTGGACGGCCCGGGCCGCTTCCGGGCGACCGTCCGGCTCTCCAAGGGCGTGCCCACGCCGGGCGCCTGGCCGGACGTGCTGGGGCTGGCCGTGCGGCTGCACCGCGACGGTGAGCGGCCGTTCGACCTGCTGGTCAGCTCCAGCGGGGCCGCGCCGCTGCTGCGGAACCTGCCGCTGCCCCGGCGGCGCTTCGCGGGGACGTACAGCACGATCATGCCGTTTCGCGCGGGCCGGCGGCGGCTCTTCCTGGCCGCGCTCGCCGACCCGGAGTCGCCCGGCCTGGGCCGCAGCCTGGCCGAGGTGGCCGCCGCGGCCCGGGCGGACGCGCCGCGCCTGGTGCTCGCGGTCGCGTCCGCCGTCGGGCCGTGGCGTCCGTTCGGGCAGGTCAGCCTCGGTGCCCAGCTCAGCGCCCGGGAGGACGCCGCGCTGGCCTTCGACCCGATCGGCAACCTGCCGCCGGGGCTGCGGGCGGTCGGCCCGATCGCCTGGCTGCGGGAGCACACCTACCGGGGCTCGCGACGGGCCCGGGGGGCCGTGGCTCAGTCGGGGGGCTCGATGGGGGTCACCGTCTGATCGGAGGTACGCCGCTCCAGCACGGTGTCGGGGGCGGCGTTGCGGTCCTCCTCCCGGAGGTCGGACTCGGCGAGGATGGCCTCCGCCTGCGCGTGGGGGTCGTCGCTGCCGGCCGCCGCCTCCTCGGGCAGCAGGTGTGCGCGGGACTCCACTCGTTCCTGGTCGCTCTGCTCGTGACTCATGACCGCCCACATACCCCGTCGCCGTCTCCGGCACGCCGCATGATCGCGCCCGGATGATCGCGACCGGCCCCACCGGTGCTCGGGATCTCGGAGTTCGAGACGTGGTCCAGCCGGTGCCGGCGACGGAGCAGGCGCCGCCGTCGGGTGCGTCGTGCCAGGTGTACGACGACCGGTGTCGTGGAACTACCGTCGCACGCATCCATGGAGGCCAACATGAAGCGGGTCTTTCCCGGCGACCGGGTGGACCTTCCCGCGCAACCGGGTACGCTGGGCCGCGTGACGCGTTCGTATCGATGGTTTAGGCAGCCGGCTCGCACGCCGGTGACTTCACCATGATCTGACGTCACCACATTCGAGCCGGCCGGGCAGGAGCTCTCGTTCCTGCCCTTTTGCGTACGAGCAGCCGGCTCGACCTGGGCACCGGCCCCGGGGCACGGTCGGCGGAAGGATTCCCACCGTGACGACCCCGGAGACCGTTCGGGTCAGCGATCAGCGGATCGACCGTGTCGTGCCGCTGACCACCCCGGCCCTGCTGCACCACGACCTGCCCCTCGACGACACGCTCGCCTCGGCCGTGCTGGCCGGGCGGCGCGCGGTCGGCCGGGTGCTGGACGGCGCCGACGACCGCCTGCTGGTGGTGGTCGGCCCGTGCTCGGTGCACGACCCGGCCGCCGCCCTGGAGTACGCCCACCTGCTCCGCGACGCCGCCGCCCGGGTGGCCGACGACCTGCTGGTGGTGATGCGGGTCTACTTCGAGAAGCCGCGCTCGACGGTGGGCTGGAAGGGCCTGATCAACGACCCCGGGCTGGACGGTTCCGGCGACGTCAACACCGGGCTGCGTACCGCCCGGGCACTCCTGCTCGACGTGCTGCGCCTGGGGCTCCCCGTCGGCTGCGAGTTCCTCGACCCGATCACCCCGCAGTACATCGCCGACACGGTGGCGTGGGGCGCGATCGGCGCGCGCACGGTGGAGAGCCAGGTGCACCGGCAGCTCGCCTCCGGCCTGTCGATGCCGATCGGCATGAAGAACCGCCCGGACGGCAGCATCGGCACCGCCGTGGACGCCATCCGGGCCGCCGGCGTACCGCATGTCTTCCCCGGCATCGACGTCTCCGGCACGCCGGCGATCCTGCACACCCGGGGCAACGCGGACGGACACCTGGTGCTGCGCGGCGGCGGCGGGCGGCCGAACTACGACGCGGAGTCGGTGGCCGGCGCCCTGGAGCTGCTGCGGGCGGCGGGCCTGCCCGAGCGCGTGGTGATCGACGCGAGCCACGCCAACAGCGGCAAGGACCACCGCAACCAGCCGAGGGTCGCCGCCGACGTGGCCGCCCAGCTCGACGCCGGCCAGCGCGGCATCGTCGGGATCATGCTGGAGAGCTTCCTGCTCGCCGGCCGCCAGGACCTCGACCCGACCCGCGAGCTGACGTACGGCCAGTCGGTCACCGACGCCTGCATCGGCTGGGACACCACCGAGGAGGTCCTCAGCCACCTGGCCGCCGCCGTCCGCACCCGCCGCCGCACCCCGGCCCCCACCCCCGCCTGACCCCTGCCTTGGGGCGGTGGTGGAGATGGACAGTGCCGCCCCCGGGCCCGGGAGGGCTCGGGGGCGGCACCGGTGTCGGTGTGCAGGTCGCCTCTCGGCGAGTGGCACGACGCGGCTCCAGCCGGACGGTATTCCGCGAAGGCAATTAGGTGAGGCCCGGGGACACTGGACACACCGACACCTCACTCAACCGGGGACCCGCCGCCGGTGTTCCGGCCCGCGCCATGACCGCCGTCACAGCCCCCGGCGACCACTCCGCGCACGGCCCGGCGACGTTTCACCGGTTCGGACGCGGGTAGCTGACCGTCGTGACCGACGACGCACCCGTGACGGACGCGCCCGTGATCGGGGAGCCGGACATCCGGCGCCTCGACGACCTCCTCGAGGATCTCTACCACGGCCAGGAGCGGATCAGTCAGGCGGACATCTACCGCCGGGCCGTCGCCGCCGAGCTTCCCGCGCAGCTCCTCACCCGCATGGCCGCCCTGCCCGAGGGCGAGTACGCCGTGGACGAGGTGGCCGACCTACTCGGCGGTTCGGTCACCTGACGCCCGGCGACCGGGACCGTCACGGCCCCGGCGGGCCGTGACGACCCGTCGTGGGGCGAGACCGCCGCCCATCCCGTCCCCCGGGGGCGGACGGCCTTCCGCACCGGAGGCCGACGAGCAGTGAGGAGAGCGAGATGTCCCACCACGAGGAAGAGCACGAGAAGCTGCCGGCGCTCGGTCAGCCCCCCGAGGGCCGGGACACCCTGCCGGAGCCCGACTTCGCCAACGAGCACGACCGCACCGCGGTCGACCGGGACGTCATCACCGGGGCGGACGCCGACGAGCGCGAGCCGGAGGCATCCCGCGGCTGGGCCGGCCAGGACCACGGCACGACCCCGACCTGAGAACAGCCACGACGAAGGGGCCGGCGTTTGAGCCGGCCCCTTCGTCGTACGTCGTCAGTCCTCGTCGTGGTCGCCGCCCTCGGCGGCCTGCTGGGCCACCGCGTACGCCATCTGGAGGAAGTCCGAGGCGGCCACGGCGGTCAGCGCGGTCGCCACCAGGCGGGTGAGCCGGGGGGCGAGCACCAGGCCGCCGGTGAACCCGGTGGCGACCCAGACGGCGAGGCAGAACGGGCAGCTGAGCAGCTCCCCGATCGCGTGCCGGGTGGAGCTGCCCTGGTCACGGACCTGCTCCATCACCTCGCCGCTGCCGATCGGCTTGTCGTACCGGGTGAACGGCGCCCGCAGGGGGCTCGTCACCGCGTCCTTCGTCAGCAGCCGGCTCAGCTTGTGGGTGGCGATGCTCAGCAGCACCACGTCCGCCGGGGCGGGACGCTCGGGAACCGGGCGGCCGGTCGCCCTGACCAGACCGGCGATGCCGGCGGTCACCCCGGCGTAGGTTCCCATCGCCGCCAGGTACCCACCCAGCGGTCGGTGTTCGTGCGGCGCGTACGCCTGGCGCAGCCGCGCCACCTTCTCCTTCAGGGCGGTCACCCGGTCTCCTCGATCCTCTCGGGTGCGGTCCGGCTCAGCCGGCCTGCAGGTTGTCGGCCACCTCGCGGGCGAGACTGTCCAGCGCCTCGTCGGCCAGCCGCCCGGCGTCCGGCCCGCCGGTGAGGTCGAGCCGCATCCGGGCGCCACCGGCCTGGGCGGGCTCCACCAGGATCTCGGCCGACCAGTCCTCGGCGGCGCTCCACCGGGCCCGCAGTTCCTCGGCGCTGACCTCGTCGGCCGGGCTGCCGTCGGCCCGCAGCGGCTCGGGCAGCCACGCCGACGCCCGGGCGGGGTCGGTGGCGGTGTTGAACACGACCTCCGGCGGCGCGGACATCCCGCGCTCGGCGGACGCCATTAGGCGTCCCGCAGCCGGCTCGGGTCGACCTCGCGGCCGGGGTGCCGGGCGAGGTACTCGGTCTCCAGCTCGGCGGTGCGCCGCAGGTGGTTGGCGAGCGCGGAATCCGCCGCGTGGCGCAGGGTGTCCAGGCGGGTCCGGTGCAGGCTGTGCATCTCCCGGATCAGGTCCTCGTCGGCCAGCTCAGCGGGGTCGACGCCGAGCAGCTCGCCGTCGGGCGGATCGGCCTCGCCGGAGGCCCTGTCGTGGACATGGTCGCCGTCCCACTCGGGCATCCGCTGCTCCGGGCTGCCGAAGTCGTCCTGCCGTACCGATCCCGTCATGATCGACCCCCTGCTCTGGTTTGGGCTCGCGTCTAGACGGATGCCCACACCGCAGGGCACCAAACCATCCCCCGCACCTACGACGCCGCGTCGGAGACCCCGGCGGTCCCCGGTACTCTCGATGCCATGAAACGGCTCTGGACCCCGGCGTGGATCGCGCGCCACGTGGCCATGGTCGTGCTCGTCACCGGTTTCCTGGCGCTGGGCTGGTGGCAGGTCAGCCGGGCCGCCGCCGGCAACGCGATCAGTTGGGGCTACGCGGTCGAGTGGCCGATCTTCGCGGGCTTCGTGGTCTTCGTCTGGTGGCGTGAGGTCCGGCACGCCCTGCGCGGGCCGGCGGCGCCGGCCGACGCGCAGGGGGAAGCGTCGACCGCCGCCGGGACGCGACCGGCCGACGCCCCGCAGGCCGCTGCGACGCGCCCGGTCGTACGCCGACCCGTGCGGGTCGCCCGCGTGGCCGCGGCTGCCGGCGGCGGCGAGGACGGCGACCTCGCCGCCTACAACCACTACCTGCAATGGCTGAACGACAACCCGGGCGCCAAGCCCGGTGACTACCCCGGCTGAGGCCGGACGCGAAAGGACGGACGACGGTGGGCGCAGCCCTGACCCGGTACCGAGTCATCGCCTGGATCGTCGGCGTGGCGCTGATCCTGCTGGTCGTGATCGGCATGCCGATGAAGTACGGCTTCGACGACCCGATCCTGGTGGAGACCGTGGGCCAGGCGCACGGCTTCCTCTACATGCTCTACCTGGTGGCCGCCTTCGACCTGTCCCGCCGGGCCGGCTGGCCGCTGAAGCGGATGGTCCTGGTGATGTTGGCCGGCACGGTGCCGTTCGTCTCCTTCTACGCGGAGCGCCGGGTCAGCAACTGGGTGACGGCGGAACAGTCCGAGCGCACCCCGGAGCCGGTCGCCGGCTGATCCCCGTCACCGGGTGGGCCGCCACGGGTCGGCCGAGGCGAGCGGGTCCTCCCAGCCGCCGTACCGGTTCATCTCCCGGGCCCGGCGCAGGGCCCGGGTGACCTGGCCGAACTGCCGCTCGTCGTCGCTGCTGAACAGCAGCACCCGGTCGCCCCGGCGCCGGCCCCACAGCTCGTACGCGGGCGGTCGCCACCGGTCCCCCACCAGCGCGACCAGCACCGGCAGCAGGAACACCAGCCCCAGGACGAGGTACGCCCCCGCGGTGAGCCGTTGCAGCCCGCCGGTGAAGCCGAGCAGCAGGCCGACGCCGCCGATCATGGCGCCGGTGACCAGGACGGCCCGTACCGCGACGCGGTCGTGCGGGCCGCGGCCGGTCTGGAGGTGGGTCAGCTCGGTGACCTGCCAGCTGTTGCGGCCGACGGTGAAGCGGTCGACCGTCACGATGATCCCGGGTCGGGCGTAGAGAAGGGTGTTCTTCTGCGCGGTCGTCCGCGATGACCGCTCCTGTCGGGTGGCGCCTTGAGGGTTCACGGTTCTACCTCCCACGGCTGGTGCCGGGTCGGCTCCCGTCGACGGTCTCGCATCGGTGCCGGTCGGCGGGATTCCCGGCTGCGCGCTTCATTGTGTGGCGCACGCGCCAGCCCGGACGGCGATTTCGGCTCGCGTCCGAGGGCTGAGGTCGCGTGGCCAGCCGGTTCCGACCGCCATGTCGGTCTTGTCGGTCATAACGGCTCACGTTCCGACGGCATACGCCGACAACGACGAACGGCACGGATCGCCTGATCGCCGACAATAGCCGCCGGCCGCAGCGGCGGGCCGAAGGAGTCGATCACGCGCCGCACCCGTCGTGATCCGCAATTTCCGTCACTCGGCCAACATTCGACCCTGCTTCAACTGCGCATCACTCCTGCCCCGGGATAGGTTGTCCCGGTCGGCCCGGTCGATAGCCGTCCAACCGGACGGCACCGGCCCGGTGCCGCCGGGGGCGTCAGCAGCCCACGGCGGCCGGTGGGAGAGGAGCCTTCCGCTCTTGTCGTCCCTCAGGAACACGCTGCGCGCCCTGGCGGTCGCCGTGGTGTCGGCCGCGCTGCTCGCCCCGGCGATACCCGCCCGGGCCGAGCCGTCCCCCGCCGAGCTGACCCGGCGGATCGAGAATTCCTCCTCCCAGCTGGAGCACGTCGTCGAGGCGTACAACAAGCTCCGGGAGGAGATCAAGACCAACCAGGCCGCCGTGGCGCGGGTGCAGAGCCGCATCGGTCCGCTGGAGCAGGAGACCGAACGGAGCCGGGCGGACGTCGGCGAGATGGCGGTGACCGCGTACAAGACCGGCAACAACCTGAGCACCACGGAGGCGCTGCTGCGTCCCGGCGGCGCCGACACCCTGCTCGACCGGCTGAGCATGCTCGACCAGCTCACGCGGCAGCGGCAGGCGAAGATCTCGAACTTCACGGGCAACCAGCGCCGGCTGCTCGACGAGAAGACCCGGCTGGAGGTCACGCTGGGCCGGCAGGCGGCGCAGGCCCGCGAGATGACCGCCACGAAGAAGCGGATCGAGCGCGACCTCACCGAGCTCTACGAGCTGCGCCGGCAGGCGTACGGCCGGGCCACCGAGAAGCCGGCCGCCCGGTCCGACAGCGCGGAGGAGGCGCCGACGGTCTCCGGCAAGGCCGGCGTCGCCGTGCGGTACGCGTACGGCGCGCTCGGCAAGCCGTACGTCTGGGGCGCCGACGGGCCGAACGGCTACGACTGCTCGGGCCTGACCTCGGCGGCCTGGCGGGCGGCCGGCAAGTCACTGCCGCACAACACCCGGATGCAGTGGGGCGCGGTGGCCCACATCAGCCGGAGCGAGCTGCGCCCCGGCGACCTCGTCTTCTACAGCGGGCTCGGGCACGTGGGCCTCTACGTCGGCGGCGGTCAGGTCATCGACGCGCCGAGCGCCGGGCGCAACGTGCTGAAACGGGGCATGAACCTGATGCCCATCCAGGGCTACGGTCGGGTCCGCTGACCCACCGGCAACGCGAACGGCCGGCGTCCCCCTATCGGACGCCGGCCGTTCGCGTTGTTCCTACCCTGCTCAGGCCGCCTGTAGGCCCTCGGCCCGGGCCAGCTCGCGGAGCCGACCGAGCGCCTGGATCTCCAGCTGCCGGATCCGCTCCCGGGAGAGCGAGAACCGCGAGGCCACCTCGGTGAGGGAGTGCTCCCGGCCGTCCTCGAGCCCGTAGCGGGCCCGCATGATGCCGGCCGAACGGTCGTCGAGGTGGTTGAGCAGACCCTCGATCCGCTGCCGCTCCAGCCCCGTCAGCACGATCTCCTCCGGCGACGGCGCGTCGCTGTCGGCGACCAGGTCACCGAGGTTGGTGTCGCCGTCGTCGCCCACCGGGGTGTCCAGCGAGACGGTGTCCTGCGACCAGCGGACCAGCTCGTTGACCCGCTCGACGGTGACCCCGAGGGACGCCGCGATCTGCTCCGGCTCCGGGTCGCTGCCCAGCTCACGGGTGAGCTGCCGGGCCACGTTGCGCATCCGGTTGACGTCCTCGACCAGGTGCACCGGCAGTCGCACGGTGCGCTCCTGCTGGGCGATCGCCCGGCTGATCGCCTGGCGGATCCACCAGGTCGCGTAGGTGGAGAACTTGTAGCCGCGCACGTAGTCGAACTTCTCGACCGCCCGCACCAGGCCGGTGTTGCCCTCCTGGATCAGATCCAGCATGGGCATGCCCGAACGCACGTAGCGGCGGGCGATCGACACGACCAGTCGCAGGTTGGCCCGGATGAACAGGTCCTTGGCCCGCTCGCCTTCGGCGACCAGCCGCTCCAGGTCGTCCCGGTCGGCACCGGCGGGGACGCGGTCCTCACCGAGCAGGTGCTCGGCGTAGAGGCCGGCCTCGATGGCCTTGGAGAGGTCGACCTCCTTGGCGGCGTCCAGCAGTGGCGTCCGGGAGATCTCGTGAAGGTAGACGCCGACCAGGTCGCGCTCCTCGGCAACCTCGTCGGTTCGCATGCCGATGTTCTTGTCCACGTTGCCCACGGTCCCCTCGCTCGCGCCG
The DNA here is from genome assembly GCF_031845925.1 of Micromonospora reichwaldensis. Taxonomy (NCBI): domain Bacteria; kingdom Bacillati; phylum Actinomycetota; class Actinomycetes; order Micromonosporales; family Micromonosporaceae; genus Micromonospora; species Micromonospora reichwaldensis. The sequence continues at coordinate 29,849 of NZ_JAVRFL010000013.1, forward strand.
GTTGCCCGGTTCCTTGCCATCCCCACGTCCATCAGCCCTCCCCCGTAACTTCCGCTGTGCCCACCGGTGCTGACACCTACACAACAGTTGAGACGCGCCGGGGATTCCATGACGTGAGTCGAAAGTGTCACGAATGCCTGATAATCCGCTGAGAGCGCGGTCCATGTTTGCTGTCAGCACCCCGGGTGGCGGCTCCGATGGGCACCACGCCAGGGGCGGCGGATCGACGTGTCGCCGTGTCCCGGTCCATGGCAGCATCGCCCCGCCCGCGGACGCAGCGACCCGGGTCACCGTCGGGCTGCGATCCTGGTCACTGCGGAGTCACGCACGGATGGACCGGTCGGTTCATCCACGCCCGTGGTAATACCCCACCCCCCGGTGAACAATCCGCACCGCGGACCCGTGCCCGTACGTGACGGGGATCGCAGGGCGGGGGCAGGGGTGGGGTCGGCTCAGGAGGCGAGCAGGGCCAGGGCGCCGCGGACCTGGTCGGCGGAGCGGGAAAGGGCGGCCCGCGCGGCGGACACCTCCACCCCGGAGACGAGCGAGACCAGCGCCACCTTCATGTCACCGTCGGCCTCGTTGAGGGCCCGCCGGCAGATCTCCTCCGAGCAGCCGGTCGCCTCGATCAGGATCGAGATCATGCGGCCCCGGAGTTTGGCGTTGGTGGCGACCATGTCGATCATGAGGTTCGAGTAGACCCGGCCCAGCCGGACCATCACGGCCGTGGAGAACGTGTTCAGCACCAGCTTCTGCGCGGTGCCCGCCTTCATCCGGGTCGACCCGGTGACGACCTCCGGTCCGGTGTCCACCCCGATGAAGACGTCCACCGACCGGGCGGCCTGCGCCTCCGGGTTGGCACAGAGCAGCACGGTCGAGGCCCCCTTGGCACCCGACGCGGCGAGCGCCCCCAGGACGTACGGTGTGCGTCCGCTGGCGGCGAGCCCGACGACCAGGTCCCCGGCCCGTACGCAGTCGGCGGCCTCCGCCGCGCCGCCCCGGTCGTCGTCCTCGGCGTCCTCGACCGCCCGCCACATGGCCTCCGGCCCGCCCGCGATGTGGGCGCAGAACCAGTGCCGGGGCGAGTTGAAGGTGGGCGCCAGCTCGGCGGCGTCGATCACGCCGAGCCGGCCGGAGGTGCCGGCGCCGAAGTAGTGCACCCGGTGCCCGCCGCGCAGGGCGGTCACCGCCAGGTCCACCGTCGCGGCGATCTCGTCGAGGACGGCCGCGACGGCGCCGGGCACCCGCCGGTCCGCCTCGTTGATGACCGTGAGCACGTCGCGGGTCGACATGAGGTCGAGATCCGCGCTGAGCGGGTTGCGCCGCTCGGTCGGCGCGCCGACCCGGATCACCGGCCGGGCCGTCACCGGGGTCGTCACCTCGTGAGGTTCCACCGCGCCCGCCGTCATGCCCGCCTCCGTCCCGGGCCGACCCGGTGCGACCAGACCGCCTCGGCTGTCGCTTCGAGGGCCTTCCTGGCCCGCGACCGGTTGCGTGCGGCCACCCCGACGAAGAGGCAGTCGACGACGGTGAGCTGGGCCAGCCGGCTCGCCATCGCGCCCGAGCGGTAGGTGGTCTCGCGGGCGGCCGTGGTGAGCACGAAGTCGGCCACCTCGGTGATCGGCGACCGGGGGAAGTTGGTGAGCGCCACCGTGGCCGCCCCCCGGGCCCGCGCCTGTTCCAGCACCTCGATCACGTCGGAGGTGGTGCCGGTGTGCGAGATGCCGACCGCGACGTCGCCCCGCCCGAGCAGCGCGGCCGACGTCAGCGCCGTGTGCACGTCCGGGAAGTAGAAGGCGGTGCGGCCGATGCGGTGCAGCTTCTGCTGGAAGTCCGAGGCGACGAAGCCGCTGGCGCCCGCCCCGTAGACGTCGATCCTGCCGGCGCCCGTGATGGCGTCGACCACCTGCTCGCAGATCGCCGGGTCGAGCTGCTCGGCCGTCTCCTCGACGGCCCGCGCGTCGTTGAAGGCGATGGTCGCGATGATCTGGGCGAGGTCGGCCCCGGGTGGGATGTCGCCGCCGACGACCCGCGCGTCGGGCGGCTCGACCCGGCGGGCGGCCTCGGCGGCGAGCCGGATCCGCAGCTGCGGGTAGCCGTCCATGCCGACCGATCGGCAGAAGCGGATGACGGTCGCCTCGGATGTCTCGGCGGCGGTGGCGAGGTCGGTGATGGTCCGACGCGAGGCGGCGGCCGGGTCGGCGACCACCAGCCGGGCGACCCGCTGCTCGGCCGGCGACAACGACGGGAGCAGGCCGCTGATGTGGACGATCAGCCCACCCGGCTCGTGACTCGCAGAAATCTTCGGACTCTTCGCCACGGATGAAACTTACTTTCACGAGGCGTGACCGTCAACCATGACTGCGCGTATTGAGGAAAGTACCGCCCGCCCGGACACGCCGTTTCGCCCGGCGTGCCATCCGTACCGCCCAGCGTGCCATTCCACGGAAACCGTCGCCTCCCCCGCCGGACCTGCGTGGAGAAGACACCCGGTCGCTGCCGGCCGCGTACAGACGATGCCATCCCGCCGCCTCCCGCGGCACCCCGCCACCCGGCCGGATCCCCAGGCAGCCGGCCCGGGGGCCGTCGGCTCAGGCGCTCAGCCGGCCGATCGGGACCGGCTCCCCGCCCGGCGGCCCGGGCACGACGGCGGACCGCACGTCCCGCCCGTCGGGCGCCCGGCCGTCGCGACCGTCGGTCAGCCGGCCGTCGCGACCGTCGGCGGACGACCCCAGCCAGCCCGCCAGGTGCGCCTGGATCTGCCGGGAGACCTCCTCCGGCGGGCGCCCGGCGTCCACCACGACGAAGGTCGGATACTCCGGCAGGGTCCGGTACGCGGTGTCGGCGGCGGTCAGGTAGCGCATGCTCTCGTGGTCGGTGCCGCGCTGCTCGATCCGCCGGTACGCCTCGGCGGGATCGACGGTCAGCAGGAAGGTCAGCTGCGGTCGCGGGAACATCCGGTAGCCGGCGCGGGCCAGCCGCTCCCAGCGCTGGCCCCCGTGCGCCCGGATGCTCGCGTACTGGCAGGCGGAGTAGCGGTCCATCACCGCGACCCGGCCGGTGGCCAGGCAACTGATCAGGGCGAGGGCGATCGCCAGCCAGCGGAGCACGGACTCCACCGCCAGCATGCCGCTGCGCCCGACGAGCCGCTGTGCGTCCGGGCGGCCGAGGCGGTGCGCGAGGCGGCCCAGCCAGCGCCGCCCGCCAGCGTTGCGGTGGTAGGTGGCGGGGCGGCCCGCCGCGGTGAGCGCGTCGGCGAGCCGGTGCGCCTGGGTGGTCTTGCCCGAGCCGTCGATGCCGATCAGGGCGACGGCGCGCAATCGGGCCCTGCCGCGCCGCGCCCCCGGTGATCTGGACACTCTGCACAGGCTATCCGACCCGCGCTCGCGTACCCGGAGATTTGTGCCGTGTCCTCCCGGTTGACCCCGACCGTGCCACCTGCCAGGTGTGGCCCGCCGGGATGCCGGGTACCGGAGTTGGATCAGCCGCCCACCACCATCGACGGGAGACGCCAATGGCAGAGCGCGGGGACGAGAGCCTGGTGCACACGTTGAAGAAGGTCGCCGCCGTGCTCAAGCAGGAAGAGATTCCCTTCGCGCTCGGGGGCAGCTTCGCGGTGTACGCCCACGGCGGTCACTCCAGCGACCACGACGTCGACTTCCTGATCCGGGAGGTCGACGTGGAACGGTCCCTCGAGGCGCTGGTCGCGGCGGGCTTCACCGCCGAGCGGCCGCCCGAGGACTGGCTGGTCAAGGTGTTCGACGACGGTCGCATGGTGGACCTGATCCACCGGCCGATCGAGACGCCGGTGACGGAGGAGACGTTCGCCGACACGGTCGTGCGGCCGGTCGACGCGATCCACATGCCGGTGCTCTCGGCCAGCCAGCTCATGGTGCACAAGCTGCTGAGCTTCTCGCAGCACTACTGCGACTTCGCCCGGGGCCTGCCGCTGGCCCGTTCCCTGCGGGAGCAGATCGACTGGGAACGGGTACGCAAGGAGACGCAGCACTCCCCGTACGCGGAGGCGTTCCTGGTGCTGCTGGACCGGCTGGAAGTGGTGCCGCACTCCGGCACCGGCGAGGGAGAGGGGACACCGTGACCGAGCACCGCGACGTCGCCACCGGACCGCCCGACGAGTACGTCGAGGCGGAGATCCACCGGCTGCTCGCCGAGGACCCGGACGTGGCCGAGCAGGGGATCACCGTGGTCCGCCGGGAGCGCGGCCTCGTGCTCTACGGCGAGGTCGAGAGCCCGCACCGGCGGGAGGAGATCCTGCGCCGGGTGGCCGAACGCTTCCCCGACGTGCCGGTCACCAGCGACATCGGGGTGATCCGCGCGCAGGCGCCCACGGAGATCGAGCAACTGCCCTGAGGAGGTTCCATGGTGATCCGGATCGCCGCCGTGGGCGACGTGCATCTGGACGAGGACGTGGTCGGCCGGTTCCGGCCGGCACTGGACGAGCTGCCCGAGCACGCCGACGTGCTGTTGCTCGCGGGCGACCTGACCCGGCACGGGACGGAGTCGGAGGCCCGGTGCGTGGCCACCGAGTTCGGCGGGCTGGGCGTGCCGGTGGTGACCGTGCTGGGCAACCACGACCACCAGTGCGACCAGGTGCCGCAGGTGGTCAAGGTGCTCGAAGACGCCGGGATCACCGTGCTGGAGGGCAACGGCGTCGTGTTGGACTGCGCCGGCGGCCGGCTGGGTGTGGCCGGGGTGAAGGGGTTCGGCGGGGGGTTCGCCGGCCGCTGCGCCAGCGACTTCGGCGAGCCGGAGATGAAGGCGTTCGTCCGGACCACCACCCAGAGCGCGGACGCCCTGTCCGCCGCGCTGCGGGGACTGGAGTGCGACGTGCTGGTGGCGCTGACCCACTACGCGCCGGTGCCCGACACGCTCGCCGGTGAGCCGCTGGAGATCTACCCGTTCCTGGGCTCGTACCAGCTCGGGCAGGCGATCGACTCCGCGCCGACCGCGCTGGCCCTGCACGGGCACGCGCACGCCGGCTCCGAGCGGGGCACCACGCCCGGCGGGGTACGCGTCCGCAACGTCGCCCACCCCGTGATCAAGCAGGCGTACAGCGTCTTCCACCTGGGCGACAACCTCGATCACGCACAGGTTTCCGGCGTCGGCGGGTCGGGTATTCAGCAATCATGGAGCTGATTCTCTGGATTCTCGCAGTCGTACTCGTGGTCGCCGGCATCCTCGCGCTGTTCCGGCGGCAGATCCTGTGGGGCGTCGTCCTCATCGTGGTCGGCCTGCTCGTCGGGCCGGGTGGTGTGAGCATCTTCAATTGACGAGGCGGCTACAGGCCGCCGTTCAGGACCCACCGGGGTCGTCGTGACCGGAACTCCGTCCTCCCGACAGGAGCATCCGGACATGACGACCCCGGTGTCGTGCCGGCCGGAGGGTGACCGCGGGTTTACCGTCCACCCTCAGCGGACATATCCCCACCATGGAGATGTCCAGGAGCGCTGAACGGACCGGCGGCGCCCGGCAGTGGTGGGCGCTGCTCGGCTTCGGGGCGGCGGTGTTCGTCGCCGCGGCGATCGGCGGGCTCGGTGTGCAGGGCACCTCGGCCGAGTACGCGAGCCTCGAACAGCCCGCCTGGGCTCCCCCGTCCTGGCTCTTCGGACCGGTCTGGAGCCTTCTCTACGCGATGATCGCGGTGGCCGGCTGGCTGGTCTGGCGGCGGGTCGGCTTCGGCCCGGCCCTCTGGGCATGGGTCGCCCAGCTCGTGCTCAACGCCCTCTGGACGCCGCTCTTCTTCGGCGCCGGCCGCTACGGGCTGGCGTTCGCCGAGATCCTGCTGATGTGGGTGGCGATCGGCGTGACGGTCGCGCTCTTCCGCAGGGTGTCCCGCCCGGCGACCCTGCTGATGCTGCCCTACTGGGCGTGGGTCACCTTCGCGGCCGCCCTCAACTTCGCCATCTGGCGCCTGAACGGCTGAGCCGGGCGACGGAGGACACGACGACGGAACGGGGCCCCGGCGTGCAGCCGGGGCCCCGTCACACGTTCAGCAGCGCGGTACGCCGGGGATGTAGCCGTCGGAGCCGGTGTAGACGTACGCGTCGGCGATGAAGCGGCCGGCGCCGATCCGGTCCCAGATCGTGCTGGTGCCGTAGGTGCCGGTGACGCTGGTGCCGCTCGTCTGGCACTGGATGGTCACCCGGGTGCCGTCGGCGACGGTGCCCACGGCGGCGTAGCCGGTGCCCGGGCCGGAGCGGACGGTCAGCGGCGTACCGCTGGTGTTGACCGTGCCGGAACCGGCGCTGCTGCCGCAGCCGTTGTCGCTGGAGTAGTTCTTGGTGCCCCAGTAGAGGGCGAGCGCGCCGTTGAACCGCACCTGGATGTCCGCGCCGTTGAGCCGCTGCTCGTAGTGCAGGTGCGGACCGGTCGAGCCGCCGGTGCTGCCGACCCAGCCGATCACCTTGCCGTAGCCGACGCTCTGACCCACGGAGACGTTGAAGCCGTTGAGGTGGGCGTAGTAGGTGTGGTAGCCGCCCGCGTGGCTGATCCGCACGTACTTTCCGTAACTGGTGCCGCCGAGGTCCGTGACCCGGTCGACGGTGCCCGGCGCGCTCGCCACCACCGGGTCGCCCAGGTCGTCGGTCCGGTTGAAGTCGATCGAGTACGCCGGACTGTGGTTGGTCCGGGTCTGACCGGACCAGGACTGCCCGCACGGGAACGGGACCTTGAACGTGGGGGCCGCCATCGCCGGGGCCGCCGGGACGACCAGCGCGCCCACAGCCAGCAGACCGGCCGCCAGCAGGCCCAACCACCGCTTGCCCATCCAACACCTCCTATGTCGAAATCCTTCGATCACCGACCTCCAGAGTGACAGAAAATGACATCGATGGAAAGGGGTCGAATTCCCGTGTGGGAGCGTGCCCAACAGGGGGTTTACGGGTTTCCGGATTGTTACTCGCTCGTGTCCGGATAGGGGTGGACCAGGCCAGATGCAAGCGCTTACATGTGGTGACGCCCATCGGACCGGCGCGGGTTCGATCCCTGACGCGCCGGCAAGGAAGGAGAACGGCATGGCGTTTGCCAGATCACGCCGGGCTATCGCGGTCGCCGGCGTGCTGGGGCTGGCGCTGAGCGCCACGGCCTGTGGCACCGGCGACGACAAGAAGAGCGACACCGCGGGCTCCGCGGAGTGCGCCGCATACGAGAAGTACGGCGACATCGACGGCAAGAAGGTCAAGATCTACTCGTCCATCCGGGAGATCGAGGCCGACCGCCTCGCGGAGTCCTGGAAGCAGTTCGAGGACTGCACCGGCATCAAGATCGACCACGAGGGCAGCGGCGAGTTCGAGGCGCAGCTCAACGTCCTGGTCGACGGCGGCAACGCCCCCGACCTCGCGTTCATCCCGCAGCCGGGTCTGCTCAAGCGGTTCGTCGACTCGGGCAAGCTCAAGCCGGTCGGCGCCGAGACGAAGAAGATGGCCGAGGAGAACTACCCGGCCGACTGGCTGAAGTACAGCACCGTCAACGGCCAGTTCTACGGCGCCCCGCTCGGCTCCAACGTGAAGTCCTTCGTGTGGTACTCGCCGAAGACCTTCAAGGAGAAGGGCTGGACGGTCCCGACCAGCTGGGACGAGCTGATCAAGCTCAGCGACCAGATCGCCGCCACCGGCACCAAGCCGTGGTGCGCCGGCATCGAGTCGGGTGAGGCCACCGGTTGGCCGGCCACCGACTGGATCGAGGACCTGATGCTGCGGACGCAGACCCCCGAGGTCTACGACCAGTGGGTCAGCCACGGCATCCCGTTCAACGACCCGAAGGTCGCCGAGGCCCTCGACAAGGCCGGCACCATCCTCAAGAACGAGAAGTACGTCAACGGCGGCTTCGGCGGCGTGAAGAGCATCGCCACCACCTCCTTCCAGGAGGCCGGCGTGCCGATCACCACGGGCAAGTGCGCGCTGCACCGCCAGGCGTCCTTCTACGCCAACAACTGGCCGGAGGGCACCAAGGTGGCCGAGGACGGCGACGTCTTCGCCTTCTACTTCCCGGCGATCGACGCCAGCAAGGGCAAGCCCGTGCTGGGCGGCGGCGAGTTCGTCGCGGCCTTCAACGACCGCCCCGAGGTCCAGGCCGTGCAGACCTACCTCGCGTCCGGCGAGTACACCAACAGCCGCGCCAAGATCGGCGACTGGGTGTCGGCCAACAACAAGCTCGACCTGGCCAACGTCCCCAACCCCGTCGACAAGCTCTCCGTGCAGATCCTCCAGGACAAGTCCAGCGTCTTCCGCTTCGACGGCTCGGACCTGATGCCGGCAGCTGTCGGCTCCGGGACGTTCTGGAAGGCCATGGTGCAGTGGATCAACGGTAAGGACACCGCGACCGTGCTCCGGGACGTGGAGAGCGGCTGGAAGTGATCTGACCGGTGGGCCGGTCCGCGGGGACGCGGGCCGGCCCACCGGCCGGTCAAGGACCTGGGAGGGTCGATGGAGTTCGACTTCGCTGCGGAACAGCCGAAGTTCCTCATGCTGATGTACGGGCTGGTCGCCTTCGTCGCGGTGGTGGGCGGTCTGCTCCTGCTCCTCGACGTGGTGCCGGCCTGGTTCGCCCGCCGCCGGGAGGCGCAGCTCGTCGCTGCCTCCGCGAGCGGCGCCCCGATGCCCCGCCGGCGCAAGCCGCGCGAGGGTGTCTTCGCGCTCTTCTTCCTGCTGCCCACGCTGCTGCTGCTCGCCATCGGGCTGGTGGTCCCGGCGGTCCGCACCGTGCTGCTGTCGTTCATGGACCAGGGCAGCGACGACTGGGTAGGGCTGCGCAACTACGGCTGGATGTTCTCCGAGGACTCCATCGTCCGGGTGTTGCTCAACACTCTGATCTGGGTGCTCCTCGTCCCGCTGGTGGCCACCACGTTCGGCCTGGTCTACGCCGTGCTGGTGGACAAGGCCCGGTTCGAGGCGGTCGCCAAGTCGCTGATCTTCCTGCCGATGGCGATCTCCTTCGTGGGCGCCAGCATCATCTGGAAGTTCGTCTACGCCTACCGGGGCGACGGGCAGGAGCAGATCGGTCTGCTCAACCAGATCGTGGTCAGCCTCGGTGGCGAGCCGAAGCAGTGGCTGCTCGACTCACCGCTGAACACGTTGCTGCTGATCGTGATCATGGTCTGGATCCAGGCCGGTTTCGCGATGGTGGTGCTCTCCGCCGCGATCAAGGCGATCCCCGCCGACATCGTGGAGGCCGCCCGGCTCGACGGGGTCACCCCGTGGCAGATGTTCTGGCAGATCACCATGCCGAGCATCCGGCCGGCGCTGATCGTGGTCGTGGTGACGCTGTCGATCGCCACCCTCAAGGTCTTCGACATCGTCCGGACGTCCACCAACGGCAACTACGACACCAGCGTGATCGCCAACGAGATGTACAACCAGGCGTTCCGCTACGGCGAGAACGGGCAGGGCTCGGCCCTGGCGGTCTTCCTGTTCGTCCTGGTGATCCCGATCGTGATCTACCAGATCCGCAACATCCGTCAGCAGCGGGAGGGCTGAGATGACCACCGCGACGCCCACCGTCGCCGCCGGCACCCAGAAGACCGGCGGCCGGGGCACCAGCACCGCCGGGCGGGTCCGCAGGCGGCTGAACAGCCGTACCGCGACCGTCGTCTCGATCGTCATCGCGGTGTTCTGGACCATCCCCACCTTCGGCCTGTTCGTCTCCTCGATCCGGCCGGAGGACGAGATCAAGAGCAGCGGGTGGTGGAACTTCTTCACCAGCCCGTCGTTCACCCTCGAGAACTACCAGGAGGTGCTGTTCGGGCGCTCCTCGTCGTCCGGGCAGCTCGCCAGCTACTTCATCAACTCGCTGGCGATCACCATCCCGTCGGTGCTCTTCCCGATCGCCTTCGCGGCCCTGGCCGCGTACGCGCTCGCCTGGATCAACTTCCGGGGCCGGGACTGGCTCTACATCGCGATCTTCGCGTTACAGATCGTGCCGCTGCAGATGGCCCTGGTGCCGCTGCTGAAGTTCTTCTCCACCGGGGTCACCGTCGGCGGGATCACCGTCCTGCCGGCCTGGGACCTGGTCGACGAACAGAAGTTCGCGCAGGTGTGGTTCGCGCACACCTGCTTCGCGCTGCCGTTCGCCGTCTTCCTGCTGCATAACTTCATGTCGCAGCTGCCCGGAGAGCTGATGGAGTCGGCCCGGGTCGACGGGGCCACCCACCCGAAGATCTTCCGTAGCATCGTGCTGCCGCTGATCACCCCGGCGCTGGCCGCGATCGGCATCTTCCAGTTCCTCTGGGTCTGGAACGATCTGCTGGTCGCGCTGATCTTCGCGGGTGGCGGCGACGAGACCGCCCCGCTCACCGTCCGGCTGGCCGAGATGGCCGGCACCCGGGGCAACGAGTGGCAGCGGCTCACCGCCGGCGCGTTCGTCTCGATCGTCGTACCGCTGATCGTCTTCCTGTCCCTCCAGCGCTACTTCGTGCGCGGCCTGCTCGCCGGAAGCGTCAAGGGCTGAGGCGTCTCCGCCGCCGCCGGTGACCCGGCGGCGGCGGAGCTGCGCGGAGCGGGGGGGTAGCGTGACGAGGATCGATGATGTCGCACGCCTGGCCGGGGTCTCCACCGCCACCGTGTCCCGGGCGCTGCGAGGGTTGCCGACGGTCTCGGCCGCGACCCGGCGCCGGGTGCTCGCGGCGGCCGAGCAGTTGGAGTACGCCGTCTCGCCGAGCGCCTCGCGGCTGGCCGGCGGGCGCACCGGCACGGTCGCCGTCGTCGTCCCCCGCATCACCCGGTGGTTCTTCGGCACCGTGGTCGAGGCGGTCGAGGACATTCTCCAGCAGGCGGGCTACGACCTGCTGCTCTACAACCTCGGCGGGCGCGAGCAGGTGCGTGCCCGGGTGCTGCGCACCGCCGACCTGCACAAGCGCGTCGACGCGATCATGCTGGTCGCCACGCCGTTGCGGCCCACCGACCTGACCGCCCTGGGCAGGCTGAAGCTCCCCGGGGTGACCCTCAGCTCCGGCACGGTGGTGCCCGGCTGGCCCTGCGTACGCATCGACGACGTGGGTGTCGCGCGGACCGCCACCCGGCACCTGCTCGACCTGGGTCACCGCCGGATCGCCCACATCACCGGCGACCCGGACGACGAACTGGCCTACACCACCCACCTCGACCGGCGGCGCGGCTACCGGGAGGCGCTGTGCGAGGCCGGGATCGAGCCGGACCCCAGCCTGGACGTCGAGTCGCAGTTCACGATCAGCGGCGGTACGCGGGCCACCGAGGAACTGCTCCGGCGCGGCGACCCGCCGACGGCCATCTTCGCGGCCTGCGACGAGATGGCGATGGGGGCGATGACCGCGCTGCGCGACGCCGGCCTGCGGGTGCCGCAGGACGTCAGCGTGATCGGCGTCGACGACCACGACCTGGCCAGCGTCCTCGGGCTGAGCACGATCGCCCAGCCGGCGGCGGAGCAGGGCCGGCTCGCCACGCGGATCCTGCTCGACCCGCTGCACGGCCGGGCGCTGCCGCCGGGGAGCACCCCCTATCTCGACACGCCGGGATCGCCGGTGATCCTGCCCACTCGGCTGATCGTGCGTGAATCGACCGCACCACCCCGGGCACACTAACGGGAACCGGCGACGCCCGGCAGCATCCGACCGTCCGGCTCGACACACGGGAGAAGGCCCTGAACAGCAACCCGACGCACCAGGACACGCCTGCCGGCCCGGCCACCGGTTGGTGGACCAGGGCCACCATCTACCAGGTCTACCCGCGCTCCTTCGCCGACTCCGACGGCGACGGGATCGGCGACCTGCCCGGCATCACCGCCCGCCTGGACCACCTCGTGGAACTGGGCGTGGACGCGCTCTGGCTGTCGCCGTTCTACCCGTCGCCGCAGGCCGACGCCGGGTACGACGTCGCCGACTACCGGGACGTGGATCCGCTCTTCGGCACCCTCGCCGACGCCGACCGGCTGATCGCCGGGGCGCACTCGCGCGGGCTGCGGGTCATCGTCGACCTGGTGCCCAACCACACGTCGTCGGCGCACGAGTGGTTCGCCGCGGCGCTCGTCGCCGCCCCCGGCAGCCCGGAGCGCGACCGCTACGTCTTCCGCGACGGCCGGGGGCCGGACGGCGCGCAGCCCCCGAACGACTGGCAGAGCGTCTTCGGCGGGCCGGCCTGGACCCGCGTCACCGGGGCCGACGGTCGCCCCGGCCAGTGGTACCTGCACCTGTTCGACTCGGGTCAGCCCGACCTCAACTGGGACAACCCCGAGGTCCGGGAGGAGTTCCTGGAGGTGCTCCGGTTCTGGCTGGACCGCGGCGTCGACGGCTTCCGCGTCGACGTGGCGCACGGCCTGATCAAGCAGGCCGACCTGGCGGACTGGCAGGAGCCGCAGGAGATCCTCTCCGGTCAGGAGATCGACAAGCCGCGCCCGCCGATGTGGGACCAGGAGGGCGTGCACGACATCTACCGGGACTGGCGGCGCGTGCTGGACGGCTACCCGGACGAGCGGATCCTGGTCGCCGAGGCGTGGGTCGAGCCGGCCGAGCGACTGGCCCGCTACGTCCGCCCGGACGAGATGCACCAGGCGTTCAACTTCGAGTACCTGCTGGCCGCGTGGACCGCCCCGGCCCAGTACGCGGTGATCACCCGCTCGCTGGAGGCCACCGACGCCGTCGGCGCCCCGACCACCTGGGTGCTCTCCAATCACGACGTGGTCCGGCACGCCTCCCGGCTGGGGCTGCCGGTCGGCGGCAAGCGGCCCAACGGCATCGGCATCGGCGACCCGCAGCCGGACGCCGCGCTCGGCCTGCGCCGGGCCCGGGCGGCCACCCTGCTGATGCTCGCCCTGCCCGGCTCGGCCTACCTCTACCAGGGCGAGGAACTGGGCCTGCCGGAGCACACCACGATGCCCGACGAGGCCCGGCAGGACCCGACCTGGGCGCGCAGCGGGCACACCGAACGGGGTCGCGACGGCTGCCGGGTGCCGATCCCGTGGGAGGCCGACGCCCCCTCGTACGGCTTCGGGCCGACCGACGCGAGCTGGCTGCCGCAGCCGTCGCTCTGGGCGGAGTACGCCCTGGACCGGCAGCGGGACACGCCCGGCTCGACGTACGAGCTGTACCGGACGGCGCTGCGGCTGCGCCGCGAGCACCGGCTCGGCGAGGGCCCGCTGGAGTGGCTCGCCTCCGGCGACGAGGTGCTCTCGTTCCGCAACGGGGGGTTGACCGTGCTGACCAACTTCGGCGACGCCGCCGTGCCGCTGCCCGCCGGGTCCGAGCTGGTGCACGCCAGCGCCCCGCTGGACGCCGACGGCGCCGTGCCCACCGACGTGACGGTCTGGGTCCGCCCGGCCTGAGGTGTAAGGAAGGGCACCTTCCTAACGCTATGCGTTAGGAAGGTGCCCTTCCTTACAGCCGTTCGGCGCGGTCGTGCAGCAGGTCCCGGACGTCGTCGATGTCGCCCGGCGAGGTCCGCGAGGCCAGCCAGTACATGACGCCCGTCGGGATGAAGAAGAGCTGGAAGGCCGCCAGCCCGACGGCGTAGTTCAGCGGCGGCGGGAAGGCCGCCCGCAGGCCGTGGAAGGCCACCCCCACCAGCCCGTTTCCGGCCGCCCGGCCGACGCCGTTGACCAGGTTGCCGAGGCTGTAGACGGTGCCCCGGTGCTCGGGCGGGTTGACGTCGGCGATCAGTGCGAACCAGTTCGGCGAGTTGGCCGAGGTGAGCGCCAGCGCCACGACGGCGGTGAGCAGGCTCAGCCCGACCGTCGGCTCGGTGAACACGCTGGTCAGCACCGCCCGCACCACCGCGCCGGCGCCGGCGCCGTCCGGCACGTCGATGCGTACCGGCACGAAGAAGAGCGCCAGGTAGAACGGCAGCGCCGCGAGGATGCCGACCGCCGCGACCAGGGCCCGGCCCCGGGGCGTACGCCGTTGCAGCGCATCGCCGACCAGCCCGCCCACGATGGAGAGCACCCCGCCGAGCTGGAACAGGGTGGCGAAGACGCTGCCCACGACCACGGCGGTGGCGGCGGTGTAGCCCTGGTCCTCGGCCCGCTCGGCGAAGAGCACCGGCAGCCAGACCAGCGACCCGAAGGCCGCCTGGGCCGTGAGGCCCTGGAGGATCAGCCAGCGGTTCGTCCGCCGGCCGAGGATCCTCGGCAGGTCCGCCCGGCTGATCCGGTAGTCGTACTCCGCGCCGGTGGCGAGCGCGTCGGCCAACTCCGGCTCGCTCTGCCCGCGCCGGATGTCGTAGGTGAACAGGTAGGCAACGGTCGCCGCGACGCCGACCACGGTCAGCAGCAGGAAGGGGCGTCGCCAGTCGGCGGCCCCCAGCAGCCCGCCGACCAGCGTGCCGGCGAGCGTGCCGACGCCCTGCGACAGCCCCCAGAAGCTCATCACCAGCCCCCGGCGGCGGGGCGAGATCAGGTCGGTGACGACCGAGAAGCCGACCGACCCGACCGCGCCCAGGCCGACCGCCGCCAGCATCTGCGCCGCCAGGAAGGCGGGATAGTTCGCCGCGACCGCGCTGCCGCCCGTGCCCAGCGCCCAGATGAGGGTGCCGACCATCAGCAGCGGCTTGCGGTTCGCGCGGTCGCCCACGTAAGCCCAGCCCACCGCGGCCACCGCGCTGGCCAGGAAGCTCACGGCGGTGACCAGGCCGAGCAGCCGCTGCGGCACGTCGAAGGCGGCGGAGATGGGCCCGTACAGCGGGGGCACCAGACCGATCGCCACGTTGTCCAGCGAGGCGAGCAGCACGAAGACCACGACGCTGTAGAACCGGTGCGCGGGCGTCCCGCCCCGGGCCCGCGCCGGCCCGCCCCTGGTCAAGGTCATGTGCGGCAGCCAACCAGGATCAGGTCACGAGCGGGTGACGACGCGCGGGCGCGCCGGGGGCGCTCAGAGATAGCCGCCGATCGCGGGCGGGGCGGCGGGCGCGGCCGGCGTGCCCGCCCGCAGCGCGTACAGCTCGGCGAGGGTCGCGCCCTGGGGCGGCACCCCCGCCGCCGTGCCCAGCCACCCGGTCGCCTCCTCGTACGACAGGGGGCCCACCTCGATGCGGGCCAGGCAGCGCCCCGGGCGGACCACGGCCGGGTGCAGCCGGGACAGGTCCTCGTTCGTGGTGATCGCGACGAGCACGTCGCGCCCCTGCCCGAGCAGCCCGTCGGTGAGGTTGAGCAGCCGGGACAGGGCCTGCCCGGCGGCCTGCTTCGCCTCGCCCCGGATCAGCTCGTCGCAGTCCTCCAGGATGAGCAGCCGCCACCGGCGGCCCGTCCCCGGCTCGCCGTCCTCGTCCCCGACCGCCACCTCGGACAGGTACGCCGTGTCCGCGAAGAGCACGTCCGGGTCGAGCACGGCGTCGACCTGGCACCAGTCGCGCCACTGGCGGGCGAGGGCACGCAGCGCGGTGGTCTTTCCCGTCCCGGGCGCCCCGTGCAGCAGCACCAGCCGACCGGAGAGGCGCTCCGGGGTGGTCGCCATCAGCTCGTCGAGCGCGTCGCGTGCCGCCGCGGCGTAGTTCGGCCGGATCGCCGCCCACTCCGGCGCGGCGATGGAGCGTACGTCGCGCTGGCTGCCCCGGCGGGGGTTCTGGTGCCAGAAGCCGATCCGGCCGGCGCCCGGATCCTCCGGTTCGGCGGCGCCGTCGACGATCCGGTCCAGGGCCGGCCGGCCCACCTCCTCGGAGACCGCCGTGACCGTCACCTCCGCGCCGCGCCCCTTCCAGGTGACCACCCGGGCCGTCCAGCCGTCGCCGGCCAGCAGGCGGGACAGCTGGCGGTTCTCCACCGCCGTGCGGAGCAGTCGCCCGTCCGGGGCGGTCAGCGGCGCGTCGGGACGCACCCGGGAGAGCCGGACGGTGTGCGACCACGGGTGGCGGCCGGTGACGAAGTCCGCCAGGACCAGCGCGTCGATGACGTCGCAGGGGGTGTCCGCGTCGTCGTACTGGAGCATTGAGGGAATGCCGGTGCCGGGCGCCTCGTCCGCTTCGTGGGTGGTTCGCATCCGTCGATGATCGCGAGCCGGGGCGCGCCCGTACAGTCCTTTACCCCGCCACGGCGTCGACCCGGTCGAGGAAGTGCTCGCGGGCGGCGGCGTACCGCTGCCGGATGGCGGGGACGGGGGCGGCGGCGTACTCCTCGGTGCCGTGGACGGACCACGTGGGGGGCGCCGCGCCGCCCAGGGCGACCCAGGCGGCCTGGCGGGCGGCGCCGTCGGCGACATACTCGCCGGGCGGCGGGACGACCACCGGCACGCCGAGGACCTGCGGCGCGATGCGGCGCACCGCCGCCGAGCGGGCGCCCCCGCCGACCAGGATCACCCGGCGCACGGCGGCGCCCTGGGCGGTGAGCGCGTCGAGGCCGTCGGCGAGGGCGCAGAGCAACCCCTCGACGGCGGCGCGCGCCAGGTGGGCGGCCGTCGAGGTGCGCAGGGTCAGCCCGTGCACGGCCCCGGACGCCAGTGGCCGGTCGGGCGTCCGCTCGCCCTCCAGGTAGGGCACCATGACCAGCCCGTCCGCGCCGGCGGGGGCGGAGAGCGCCAGCCGGGCCAGCTCGTCCAGGTCGACCCGGAGCATCGCCGCCGCGGCGTCGAGCACCCGCGCCGCGTTGAGGGTGCAGACCAGGGGCAGGAAGCGGCCGGTGGCGTCGGCGAAGCCGGCGACCGTGCCGCCCGGGTCGGCGGCCGGGGCGTCGGCGACGCTGAACACGGTGCCGGAGGTGCCGATCGAGACGACCACGTCGCCCGGACCCGCGCCGACGCCGAGCGCGGCGGCGGCGTTGTCTCCCGTGCCGGGACCGAGCACCGCCCCGTCGGCGGGCAGGCCCCGCAGGGCGTCGGGGCGTACGGTGCCCGCCGGCTCCGCCGGGCCGAGCACGGCCGGCACGTGCGGGCGCCGGCCGAACGCCCCCTCCAGCAGGTCGAGGCGGTAGTCGCCGGTGGCCGGGGACCAGTAGCCGGTGCCGCTGGCGTCGCCCCGGTCGGTACGCAGCGCGGCCAGCCCCGGCGCGCCCGCCAGCCGCCAGGTCAGCCAGTCGTGCGGCAGGCAGACCGCCGCCACCCGGGCCGCGCGCTCCGGCTCGTGCCGGGCCAGCCAGCGCAGCTTGGTGACGGTGAAGCTGGCGACCGGCACGCTGCCCACCGCGTCGGCCCAGAACCGGCGGCCGGCCTCCCCGCCGCCGGCCTCCTCGACCAGCTCGGCGGCGGCCCCGGCGGAGCGGGTGTCGTTCCACAGCAGCGCCGGCCGGACCACGTCGCCCGCCTCGTCGAGGCACACCATGCCGTGCTGCTGGCCGGCGACGGAGACCGCCGCCACGTCGGCCAGCCCGCCGACGGCGTCGACCGCCGCGCCCAGCGCGGACCACCACGCCGAGGGGTCGACCTCGGTGCCGTCCGGGTGCGGCGCCCGGCCCTGCCGGAGCAGGGCGCCGGTCTCCGCGTCCCGGACGACGACCTTGCAGGACTGGGTCGAGGAGTCGACCCCCGCGACGATCGCCATCGCCGGCCTCAGCGGGCGCCGAGCAGGTGCTCGACGGCGAGCTGGTTGAGCCGGACGAAGCCGAAGCCCTTCGCGGCGGCGGTGTCGACGTCGAACTCCTCGAACGCGGAGCGGTCGGCGAGCAGCTCGGCGTGGCCCTCGCCCGGCGCCAGCGTCGGCGTCGCCAGCTCAACGACCCGGCTCGCGGCCAGCGCCTCGGCGACCTCCGGGTCCGCCCGGAACGCCGCCGCCCGCTCCTTGAGCAGCAGGTAGGTGCGCATGTTCGCCTCCGCCGACGCCCAGACGCCGGTCATGTCCTCGGTGCGCGAGGGCTTGTAGTCGAAGTGCCGGGGGCCGTCGTAGGCGGGCCCGCCGCCGGGGCCGCCGTGCTCCAGCAGGTCGACCAGGGCGAACGCGTTCAGCAGGTCGCCGTGGCCGAAGACGAGGTCCTGGTCGTACTTGACGCCGCGCTGGCCGTTGAGGTCGATGTGGAACAGCTTGCCCTGCCAGAGCGCCTGGGCGATGCCGTGGGCGAAGTTCAGGCCGGCCATCTGCTCGTGCCCCACCTCCGGGTTGAGCCCGACCAGCTCAGGGCGGGCCAGGGTGGAGATGAAGGCCAGGGCGTGCCCGACGGTAGGCAGGAGGATGTCGCCGCGCGGCTCGTTCGGCTTGGGCTCGATGGCGAAGCGCAGGTCGTAGCCGGAGTCGACGACGTACTGGCAGAGCAGGTCGACGGCCTCCCGGTAGCGGTCCAGCGCGGCCCGGACGTCCTTGGCGAGGTCGTACTCGGCGCCCTCCCGGCCGCCCCACATCACGAAGGTCCGGGCGCCCAGCTCCGCGGCGAGGTCGACGTTGCGCAGCACCTTGCGCAGCGCGTAGCGCCGGACGTCGCGGTCGTTGCTGGTGAAGCCGCCGTCCTTGAAGACCGGGTGGGTGAAGAGGTTGGTGGTCACCATCGGGACCACCAGGCCGGTCTCGTCGAGCGCCTTGCGGAAGCGGGCCACGTGCTGGTCGCGGGTGGCGGCGTCCGCGCCGAAGGGCACCAGGTCGTCGTCGTGGAACGTGATCCCGTACGCCCCCAGCTCGGCGAGCCGGTGCACCGCCTCGACCGGGTCCAGCTCGGGGCGGGTGGCGTCGCCGAACGGGTCGCGGGCCTGCCAGCCCACCGTCCAGAGGCCGAAGGAGAACTTGTCGGCTGGGGTGGGACGGGGTGCCATGGCAGACCTCCGGTGGTGTCGTCCTCTATTTGTTCAGTGGTTGAATTATTTGGCCGGCCTGTGGCACTGTCAAGGGGTGACCCGACCCGACGCCCCGCCCGGGCCGGTGCGGCAGGGCAGCCTGCGCGAGTGGAACCTCGCCGTGGTGCTCGGCCGGATCGCCGCCGCCGACCGCCCGCCGTCCCGGGCCGAGCTGGCCGCCGGCACCGGCCTCACCCGGGCCACCGTCTCGGCCGTGGTGGAGGACCTGCTCGCCGGCCGGTTGGTCGCCGAGGCGGAGCCGACGCCCCGGACCGGCGCGGGACGGCCCTCGCGGGGCCTGGTGCTCGCCACGGACGGCCCGGCCGGGCTCGGCCTGGAGGTCAACGTCGACTACCTGGCCGCCTGCGTGGTCGACCTCGCCGGCCGGGTCCGCCACCACACCGTGCACCGCGCCGACCTGCGGCCCGTCTCCCCCGCCGAGGCGCTGGCCCGGCTGGCCGACCTGGCCGCCCGCGCCCGCGCCGACGCTGCCCGCGAGGGGCTCACCCTGGCAGGCGCGGCCCTCGCGGTGCCCGGCCTGGTCGACGACGCCGGCCTGGTCCGCCTCGCGCCGAACCTCGGCTGGCGCGACGTGCCCGTCCCCGCGCTGCTCGCCGAGGGGCCGCCGCTGACCGCGCACGTCGACGGCGTACCGCCGCTGGTGGTCGACAACGAGGCCAACCTCGCCGCGCTGGGCGAGCTGCACGCCGGGCCGGCAGGCCGGGCCAGCTTCCTGCACATCTCCGGCGAGGTCGGCATCGGCGCCGGGATCGTGCTCGACGGCGCCCTGTTCCGGGGCGCGCGCGGCTGGAGCGGGGAGATCGGTCACCTCCCGATCCGGCCCGACGGCCCGCCCTGCCGGTGCGGCGGGCGGGGCTGCCTGGAGACGTACACCGGTCAGGAGGCGATCCTCGCCGCGGCCGGCCTCGCCGGCGCGGACCTGCCGGCGGACACCGCGACGACCCGGCTGGCCGAGCTGGCCGGGGCCGGCGACCCGGGCGCGCTGCGGGCCCTGGCCGAGGCCGGGACCGCCCTGGGGGTAGCCGTCGCCGGCGTGGTGAACCTGCTGGACCTGGACACCGTGGTGCTCGGCGGCGGGTACGCCCCGCTGGCGCCGTGGCTGCGCCCGCCGGTGCTCGCCGAGATCTCCCGGCGGGTGCTCACCGCGGCCTGGTCGCCGGTCACCGTCCGGCCGGCGTCCCTCGGCGCCCCCGCCGCGGCCGTCGGCGGGGCCGGTTCGGTGGTACGCCGGATCCTGGCGCGCCCGGCCGGCTGGCTGGCCCGGGCGGCCTGAGCCGGATTCCCCCGACGGCGGCGTCGCCGCGCCTCGGTACGCTTGTCCCAAGGCAACGACCCCCATCCGAGGAGAGCACGACCAGCATGCGCACAGGTCGACCGACCGGGGCGCCCGGCGAGCGGCGGTGACCACCGTTCCCGGGGGCGGTGGCCCGCGCCCGGCCGACGGCGGGCAGCCCGCCCGCCTCCGCTCCGGCCTCTCCCCCGGCCCCGCGCGCCCGGTCGACTCCCGGCTGACGCGGGAGGTGCTCGACGGGCTCACCGAGGCGGTCGTGACGACCGACCGGGCGGGGCTGGTGACCCTGGTCAACGCGATGGCGACCGCCCTGCTCCCCGAGCTCGTGCCCGGCACGGACCTGCGCGCCTGCCCCATACCGGCCATGGCCCGGGCGGCGGGGGCCGGGGCGGACAGCTTCGACGCCGAACACGGCGGTCGCCGGCTGCGGGGCGTACGACGCGACCTGGCCGACGGGCGGCACGCCTGGTACGTGCGGGACGTCACCGAGGAACACACGCGCACCGAGGCGCTGAGCGTCGAGCGGTCCCGGACGACGTTCCTCGCCCAGGCCGGCAGCCGCCTCGGGCTGTCCCTCCAGCGCGAGCAGACGCTGCGGACCGCCACGACCCTGCCCGTGCCCTACCTGGCCGACCTGGCCATGGTGGTCCACCTGCCGCCCCCGCCCGCGGAGGGTCAGCCGCACTGGATCCGGTACGACGGGGTCGATCCCGCCCTGGCGACGGGGCTGGCGACCTGGTCGCTGACCGACTCGCTGCCCGGCCTGGCCGAGGCGCTGGCCGGGCACGCGGCCAACCCGGCCCCGTGGCCGGACCAGGAGGCGGCCGGCCTGTCCACCGTGCTTCCGCCCGGCTTCGGCCGGCCCGGCACCGTGCTGGTCAGCCCCATGCGGGGCGCCGGACGCACCACCGGCGCCCTGGTGCTGGTCCGTCGCGCCGGGCGGGCCGGCTTCGCCCGGCGCGACATCGAGCTGGCCCGGGAGTTCGCCGCCCGCGCGGGCGCGGCCCTCGGCGCCGCCGAGCTCTACGGTGAACAGGTCCACCTGGCCCGGGTGTTGCAGAACAGCCTGCTCCCGCCCGACCTGCCGGCCGTGCCGGGCGCCACCCTCGCCGGCGGGTACCGGGCGGCCGGGGACCGGCTGCGCATCGGCGGCGACTTCTACGACGTCTTCCCCATCCCCCGGGGCGCGATCTTCGCCCTCGGGGACGTGGCCGGCAAGGGCGTCGGCGCGGCCGTCCTCACCGGGCGGGTCCGCCAGTCCCTGCGGACCCTGCGCCTGGTCGAGCAGCGGCCGCTGGAGTTGATGCGGCTGCTCAACCAGGCGCTCTTCGACTCCCCGGACGCGGCCCGCCGCAGCCAGTTCACCACCCTGCTGCTCGGCACCCTCCACGCCGCGCCCGGCGGCGGGTGCACCGTCCGGATCGCCGGCGGCGGTCACCCGTCCCCGCTGCTGGTCCGGGCCGACGGTGGGGTCGCCCCGGTCGCGGTCGGCGGGATGCCGGTGGGCGCGCTGGCCGCCGCCCGGTTCGCCGAGGCGGAGCTGTGCCTCGGCCCTGGCGAGCTGCTGCTCGCGTACACCGACGGGGTCGTGGAGGCGCGCGGCGGCCCCGGCGGCCAGGAGATGTTCGGCGAGGAACGGCTGCGCGCGGCGTTGGCCTCGGCCGCCGGGCTGGCCCCGGCCGCGCTGGTCGACCGGCTCCTCGATGCCGTCGACGAGTGGCTCGACGGGCAGAGCCAGGACGACATCGCGATGCTGGCCGTGGCGGCGGCAGCGCCCTGACCGGCCGAACCGTCGCGGGCCGCGCCCGGTCCTTCGGCGGGCCCCGTCGACGGGAACCCGGGCCCACTCCGGCCGGGTCAGGCCGTCCTTGCCACCCGCGTCTCGTTCCCCGGCCGCTCCTGCGCCGGTATGCCGACCGGGCGCTCCCGCGGCACCGCCGGCCAGGGGCCGGCCGCCTCGACGGACTGCACGGAGGCGTTCCGGTGCCGCGCCGCCTCGTCGAACTCCCGCATGCCTCGCAGGAGAGCCTGCCGCCCCTCGGCGGTCATGTCGGCGAGGATCGCCGCGAGCTGCTGGCGCCGGTCGTCCCGCAGCTCGGCGAGGAGCCGGCGGGACTCCGGGGTGAGGTGCAGCGAGATCTCCCGCCGGTCGAACCGGCCGGGCTCCCGTTCCAGCATGCCCGCCGCCACCAGGCGGTCGCAGAGCCGGCTGGCGGAGGAGAGCAGCATGTCGAGCCCGGTGGCGAGGCGGCGGAGGTTGATCCCCTCGTGCTGCTCGACCAGCATGATCGCGCGCAACTGCGCGCCGGAGACCCGGCTGGTCGTCCGCTCCCGCGCGGCCTCCCAGACCGTCAGCAGGGCATCGGCCACCGCGTCGAGCTCGACCGCCATACTCGTCTCGGGTCCGGAGGGACCGTGCAGTTCCGCCATGGTGGGGCCGAGACTACTCCGAATCCCCAAGTCTGGGCTCGTGACGAAGGAGCGATGATGAGCGAACCGGTCAACCGGGCACGGCGCGCCCTCAACGAGGCGCCCGCCGACCTGCTGCTGGACCGGATCGCCGACGTCCTGGCCGCGGACTACGGGATCGTCCGCGTGGAACTGCTCCAGGCCGACTACCGGCTGGCGGCGCTGCTGCCGCTCGTCGGGGACGAGCCCGTCACCGCGCCGGGGCATCCCGCCTGGCGCTGCTTCGACCATCAGACCCCGATCGTCGCCGACGGCACCGGATACCTCCCGGTGTCCATGCGCGGGGAACGCCGTGGCGTGCTGGTGGTGACCCCCTCGCCGGCCCGGCCGGCCGCCCTCGACGAGTTGACGGAGATCGCCACCGCGCTCGCCCACGAGATCGCCGCGGTCACCAACGGCACGGACGTGTACCGGAGCGCGCGGCGTAGCAGGCGGCTCACCCTCGCCGCCGAGATGCAGTGGGAGCTGCTTCCCGGCCGCAGCCGGACCCGCCCGTCGTTCAGCCTCGCCGGGCAGCTGGAACCGGCGTACACGGTGCGCGGCGACAGCTTCGACTGGTCCGACGACGGCAGCCGGGTCTGGTTGGCGACCATCAACGGCACGGGTGAGGGGGTGGCCGCCGCCATGCTCACCTCGCTCACCACCCACGCGCTGCGCAACGCCCGCCGTTCCGGGCTCGCCCTCGCCGACCAGGCGGCCCTCGCCGACCAGGCGGTCTACGACCTGCACCGCGGGGACCAGCACCTCGCGGTGCTGCTGATGGAGCTGGACCTGCGCTCGGGGCACCTCACCGTGGTCGACGCCGGGTCGCCCCGCCTCGTGCTGCTGCGCGACGGGCAGGTCCGGGAGCTGCCGCTGGAAGCGCAGTTCCCGCTCGGCATGTTCGAGGCCACCGACTACCGGGAGCAGCACTTCGAGCTGTGCCGCGACGATCGGCTCTTCGTGGTCAGCGACGGCGTCATCGAGGCCACCGGGCAGGACGTCCGGTACGGCGAGACCGCGCTCGACCGGTTCCTGCGCCGGACCGGACCGATGGAGCCGCTGGACGCCGTCCGCTCGCTGATCGGCGACCTGCGCGCGTTCGTCGCCGGCGACCTGACCGACGACGCGGTGGTGGTGTGCCTGGACTGGACGGGCCCGCAGGACTGAGCGTCCGGCCGCTCAGTACGCCCCGCGGCTGTTGACCACCGCGCCGAAGGTCTTCCAGAGGATCGTCAGGTCGGCCGCGAGCGACCAGTTCTCCACGTAGTAGAGGTCGAGCCGGATGCCGTCCTCCCAGCTCAGGTCGGAGCGGCCGCTCACCTGCCAGAGGCCGGTCATGCCCGGCTTGACCAGCAGCCGGCGGGCCACGTCGCCGTCGTAGCGGGCCACCTCCGACGGCAGCGGCGGGCGGGGGCCGACCAGGCTCATGTGCCCGAGCAGGACGTTGACCAGCTGCGGCAGCTCGTCCAGCGACCACTTGCGCAGCAGCCGCCCGATGCGGGTCACCCGCGGGTCGTCGCGCATCTTGAACATCAGGCCGTCGGTCTCGTTGCGGGCGGCCAGCGCGGCCAGCAGGGCGTCGGCGTTGACCACCATGGTGCGGAACTTGTAGACGCCGAACTCCCGCCCGCCCTGCCCGACCCGGGTCTGCCGGAACAGCACCGGCCCCCGGCTGTCGACCTTGATCGCCAGCGCGATGACGGCCAGCAGCGGCAGCAGCAGCGTCAGCGCCACCGACGAGACGGCCCGGTCGACGAAGCCCTTGACCAGCTTGCGGGCCCCGCGGAACTCGGGCGCCTCGACGTGGATCAGCGGCAGGCCGGCGACCGGCCGGGTGTGGATGCGCGGGCCGGCGACGTCGGTGAGCGCCGGGGCCACCACCAGGTCGATGCCGGTGCCCTCCAGCTGCCAGCCCAGCCGGCGCAGGCGGGTGGCGGTCAGCTCGCCGGAGGCGGTCACCGCGACGGTGTCCGCGCCGATGGCGGTGGCCGCCTCGGGGATGCCCCGGAACGAGCCGACCACCGGCACGTCGCCCAGCCGCTGTGCGACCGGGGCGAGCAGCGCGTCCGGGATGCAGGCCCCGACCACCTGGTAGCCCGCGTACGGCTCGCGCCGCAGGGTGTGCACCAGCTCCAGCACGTGCGCGGTGTCGCCGACCACCAGCACCTTGCGCGACCAGCCGGCGCCCTCGGAGCGCGCCCGGTGCAGCCGCTTGCGGGCAGCGAACCGGGCCACCTCCAGGCCGAGCATGCCGACGGCGAACGAGATGCCGAGGAATCCCCGGGAGACGCCCACGTCGGCGATGTAGCCGGCGATCGCGATGCCGCCGGCGAGGCGCAGGCTGGCGGTGCCGACCCGCCGGTACTCGTCGGCGCCGTAGCCGAGGACGCGGTCGTCGTAGCAGCGCAGCACCCGCAGCGAGACCAGCCAGGCGAGGACCAGCCCGGGGGCGACCAGGACGTACGGGATCTTCGATCCGCCGGGGGCGTCGTCGCCGAACCGGGCGACGTACCCGACGAGCACGGCGATGGTCAGGACGGTGGTGTCCAGCACCACCAGGGAGCGGACGTAGGCACGCTCGCGGGTGCGGGCCGGCCCTGGCCGTGGTGCGTCCGGTCTCGACGACGTGCTGGCGGGGGTCAACAGCGTCGCTGAGGTCACCGGCCCTCCCCACTTCGGTCGCCGACGGCCCGTACGCCGGGCCCGGGTCGCGGGCCGGCCGCAGGGGCACCAGGACATCGTGCCCCGACAACCCCGCTCGCCGATTGCTTCGGACGCATTACCGTCACTACTTTCCCCGAGGAACCCCTTGCGGGGAAAGGGCCCACGGCACCGGATCCCGTGCGGCGGGTGCGCCCCGCGCTACGTTGCGGCTCAGGCCGGAGCCTTGCGCAGCGCGATCGCCTTGAGGAAGATGTCGCCGATCTTGGTCGGGTCCTCGGTGACGAAGGCGCCTCCGCCGGTGACGTCGGTGATCGACTTCAGCTCGGCCTTGCTCACGTCGCTGCCGATACCGATGATCACGACCTGCACCGGCCGCTCCGGGTCCTTGAGCTTGTTGAGCTCGGCCAGGAGCTTCTGCTGCGTGATGCCGTCGGAGTCCTCGTTCTTGCCGTCGGTGAACAGCACGATCGAGTTGACCCGGCCGGGCTCCCAGTTGTCCTGCACCTCCTGGTACGCCGCCAGGACGGTGTCGTAGAGGCCGGTGTCGCCGTTCGACGAGCGGATCGAGCCCAGGGACTGCTCCAGCTTGCCGCGCTGGCGGGACAGCGGCCCGATGGTGAGCAGTTCCCGATGGTCGCGGGCGCCCACCAGCTGCGTGGAGAACGTCCAGAGACCGATCGACCAGGAGTCGTCGAAGAGGTTCAGCCCGCGCCGGGCCGCCTCGACGGTGACCTGCTGCCGGGTCGCGTTGCCGGCGTTGGCCACCTTCTCCTTCATCGACCCGGAGACGTCGATGACGGCGAGCATCCGGCCGGACTGGGTGGCGATCGACCAGCTGGAGACGGCGCGTTCCATGGCCTGCGGGTCGAGCCCGCCCGGAGCCGATCCGCCGCCGTTGGCCGGCGGGGCGGGCGCGCCGCCGGCCGGGCTGGGTGCGCCCTGCGGCGCGTCGAAGCCCTCGCCCCAGTTGCCGTCCGGCGCGCGCAGCGACCGGCTCGCCAACTGGTCGCGGAAGTCGTCGGTGACGAGCACCTCGTAGAGCACCCTCGCCGCCGCCGCCTTGGCCGGCTCGATGCCGGGCAGCACCGCGTACGGGTAGTCCAGCGGCGCGGGCGCCGGCTCCAGGTAGAGCGCGGCCAGCGGCACCGGCGGCTTCTTGCTGTTGTACTGGATCACGTCCTCTTCCGAGAGCGCCGCCGCACCCAGGCTGCTCGCGATCGTCGTGGGATCCGAGGCGGTGGGGAACCGGGCGAGCAGGTCCGGCCGCAGCGCCGAGCGGTCGGTGGCGAGCGCCCGCAGCGCGGCCACCTTCTCCTTCTCCGCGTCGGGGCCGCCGGAGGCGCTGGCGGCGGCCGTCAGGGAGAGCAGGCCGGACAGGCCGGCGGCGTCGCGGGTCGGCTCGACGATCCCGGTGCGCAACGGCTTGTCGCTCTGCACCTGCTGCAGGAGCTGGGTCCAGCTGAACTTCTTCTGCGGCCAGCCGAGCCGGGTGGCGATCGGCACCGGCATCGCCACGACCACCGGGCTGCGGGCGATGGACGCCCCGTTGCCCGGCTCGAAGGCGGTGGCGCCACCGGTCTTGAGCCGCAGCAGCCACGTGGAGGAGTCGGGCACCCAGACGTCCGGGCTGACCGAGGTGCCGCTGGCCTGCCCCACCCCGGCCAGGGTGACGCCGTGCTTGGCGGCGACCGTCGCGGCCACGTCGACCGGATCGGCCGCCGTGACGTTCACCGCGATGCAGGTGCCACCCACCGCGGCACCGTCCTTCACCCAGCGCGCGGCGGCGGCGTCGACCGCCGGGGCGAGCTCGGCCGCGACCGCGACGGACAGCTCGGTCCGGCCCGAGCAGTTCGGTTGCGCCAGCTGCTGGTAGCCGAACCAGCCGCCGGCCGTGACGGCGAGGACGCCCACGGCAGCGGCGGCGGTGGCTGCGTGGAAATTCGTACGCATGCGATGGCGGCCTGCTGACACGGTGACCATCTTGCGGACCTGTCGGGACGACTGCCACGGGCCGTTCGGACGAAAGTTACGCAGAAGAAATAGTTGATCACCTAATTACTACGGTGGGTGATTATGCCGCCTCATCGCGTCGATGTCGCGGACATGTTGGCTGGTCAGGGCAGCACGCAGGTGGGGGACGTCACAGCCACCGGCTCCCCGACCGGAGCCGGGACGCCGGTGCCCGCGTCCACCCGGAAGACCCGGATCATGTCGGCCCGCTCGTCGGCGACGTAGAGGTGCTCCCCGGCCAGGGCGAAGTGCCGCGGCCACTCCCCGCCCGTGTCCACCTCGGCGACCAGCTCCGGCAGCTCGCCGGCGACGGCGAAGACCGCGACGGTGCCCACTCCCCGGTTGGCGACGTAGAGGAAGCGTCCGTCCGGGCCGACCGCGATCTCCGACGGCTGGACGGGCCCGGTGCGGTCGCTGGCCTCGACGCGGCCCCGCTGGTGCAGCGCGCCGTCGCCGGTCAGCTCGTAGGCGGTGACCGAACCGTCCAGCTCCCCCGCCACCCAGCAGCGCCGCCCGTCCGGATGCCGGGCCAGGTGCCGGGGACCGACGCCGGCGGCCGTGCGTACCCGGGGTGCCCGGGGTACCAGCCGGCCGGAGGCCGCGTCCAGGTCGTAGCGGTAGATCGAGTCGGTGCCCAGGTCGACCGCGAGCAGCGGGCCCCGGCCCGGGTCGGGGTTCACCATGTGGGCGTGCGCGCGTTCCTGGCGCTCCCGGTCCGGCCCGTGCCCCTCGTGCTGCACCAGGTCGCTGCGCTCGCCGGGCGCGCCGTCGGGGTCGAGCGGGAACACCGTCACACTGCCGCCGCCGTAGTTGGCCACCACGAGGTGGCCACCGTCCGGGACGACCGCCAGGTGGCAGGGCTCCGCGCCCCCGGTGGGTCGGGTGCCGAGCGGGGTCAGCTCGCCGTCGGCGCCGACGCGGAAGGCGCTGACCTGTCCCTCGGGCAGCTCGTTCACCGCGTAGAGCACGGGCAGCCGCGGGTGCCGGGCCAGGAAGGAGGGCGAGGGGGTGACCGCGACGGTGCCGAGCGGGGTCAGCTCACCGGAGACGGGGTCCCGCCGCGCCGCGACGATGCCGGCGGCCCGGCCCCCGCTGTGCGTCGTGTAGCCGCCGATGTGGACGATCTCGCCCTGACCTGTCACCGCGTCCGCCTTCCGCCGATTCCTCCGTCGATCCCACCAGCGTTCCCACTGGGCCGCCCGCTTAGCCCCGAAACCCCCACCGAATCGTGGCGGCCCGCCGGGCCGCCGCCGGCTCAGGCCGCCGGCACGGGCTCGCCGCGCTGCCGGGCCACGTGCTCGACCAGCGCGATCAGCACCTCCTTGCCGGACTGCCGGTCCCGCGCGTCGCAGAGCACCAGCGGCACGTCGGGGTCGAGGTCCAGCGCCTGCCGTACGGACTCCAGGCTGAACCGGCGGGCGCCGTCGAAGCAGTTCACCCCCACCACGAACGGGACGCCCCGCTGCTCGAAGTAGTCGATCGACGGGAAGCAGTCGGCCAGCCGGCGGGTGTCGGCGAGCACCACGGCCCCCAGCGCGCCGAACGCCAGCTCGTCCCAGAGGAACCAGAACCGGTCCTGGCCCGGGGTGCCGAAGAGGTAGACCTGGAGGTCGTCGTTGATCGTGATCCGGCCGAAGTCCATCGCCACCGTGGTGGTCGACTTCGCCTCGACGCCGGAGAGGTCGTCGGTGCCGATGCCGGCACCGGTCAGCACCTCCTCGGTCTGCAACGGCCGGACCTCGCTGAGCGCGCTCACCAGCGTCGTCTTGCCGGCGCCGAACCCCCCGGCGATCAGGATCTTCAACGCGAGCGGGATCCGGGAGTCGGATCCGGTTCGGTCATAGCGCACGGAGTCCACTGACCACCGCCTTGAGGATGTCGTCGTCGGGCAGGTATGCGGCGGCCGTCGGCTGGTGCACCGCGACCAGCCCGCGCGACAGCAGGTCGCCGAGGAGCACGCGGACCACGCCCACCGCGAGGTCGAGGTCGACCGCGAGCTCCGCGACGGGGACCGGTCGGGCGGCCAGCGCCACCAGGCGCCGGTGCTCGGGGTGCAGCTCCGGGTGGACGGTCGGGTCGGCGGCCGCCTCGGCCAGCACGTACGCGACCAGGTCGAAGCCGACCGCGCCCGAGCGGACCCGGCCGCCGGTGAGGGTGTAGGGCCGCACGACCGGGCCGGCGTCGTCGTCCAGCCACTCGTGCTGCGGCCCGGGCGACTCAGCCCGCATCGGCGGTCCCCGCCGTCGTCCGGGCCGGGGCGCTGAGATACTCCCCGACCCGGGTGACGAGCATCGCCATCTCGTACGCCACGAGGCCGATGTCCGCGTCCGCGTCGGCGACCACGGCCAGGCAGGCGCCCTGCCCGGCAGCGGTGACGAAGAGGTACGCGGACTCCATCTCCACCACGGTCTGCCGGACCGCCCCGCCGGCCACCTGCCGGCTCGCGCCCCGGGCCAGGCTGGAGAAGCCGGACGCCAGCGCGGACAGGTGCTCGGCGTCGGCACGGTCCATCCCGGCGGAGGAGCCCATCAGCAGCCCGTCCGCCGAGAGCACCACCGCCTGTCGGGCGGGCGGCACCCGTTCCACCAGCTCGTCGAGCAACCAGTCGAGATCGGCGCTCTGCCTTGTCGGATGCATCAGGCGTCCCTCTCAGTCGCGGTCATGGGTTCGGTGTCCACCGGCTGCTCGGCCGGCGTCGGGCTCGGGTCCGCACTCGGCGGGTCGGCGGCGGGCGCGGCCTGTCGCGGGGTCGTCCCGGTGGCCGCCGCGCGGCCACGGGCGGTGCCGGCCTGGAGGGCGGACATGATCCGCCGCGCCTCCTCCGGGCTGCGCGGGGCGGGGCCGGCGATCAGCGGTTGCCGCAGCGTCGGGCCGTCCAGCGCGGACCGCCGCCCCGGAGCGTCCCCGGCGGACGAGTGCTCCCCGGTCGTGTCCGGGCCCGGGTGCCGGGGCCGGACCGCCGGAGGCCGCCGGCGTACCCGACGGGGCAGCCCGTCGATCTCCCCGACGGCGTCGACCGGGGCGGGACCGCCGGCAGCCGCCCCGCCCGGGGCCGGACCGGAGGCCGCGCCGTCCGGGGCCGGCCGCGCGGGGCCGGTGCCGGCGTGCCCGGCGCGGGAGGAGGCCGGAGCCCCGGCGGAACGTGCCGTGGTGGGCCCGGAGCGGGCCGGGCGGGGCAGCGTGCCCAGCCGGCTCGCCCGGGTGAGCCGCCGCTCCTCCGGCGTCGAGGCGGGTCGGGGCGCCACCGGCGGACCGCCGGTCGGGGGCAGGGCGGGCTCGTCGGTGACCAGGTCGGCGGGGATGAGCACCACGGCGGTCAGCCCGCCGCCGTCGGACGGGCGTAGCCGCACCCGGACCCCGTGCCGGGCGGCGAGGCGGGCCACCACGAAGTGTCCGAGGCGGGCGGTCTCGGACGGCTCGAAGTCGGGCGAGCGCGCCAGCCGCCGGTTCGTGTCCTCCAGCGCGGCGGCGGACATGCCCAGGCCCCGGTCGGTGACCTCCACCGCGTAGCCGTTCGCCACGTGCTGCCCGGAGACCTCCACCCGGGTCTTCGGCGGCGAGAACGCGGTGGCGTTCTCGATCAGCTCGGCGAGCAGGTGGATCACGTCGCCGACGGCCCGCCCCAGCACGCCGGCGGGTGCCACCGTGGTGATGTCGACCCGGTCGTACGACTCGACCTCGGAGATCGCGCCCCGGACCAGGTCGACCGTCGCGACCGGGTTGCGCCAGCCCCGCCCGGGGGCCGCGCCGGCCAGGATGACCAGGTCCTCGGCGTGCCGCCGCAGCCGGGTGGCGAGGTGGTCGACGCGGAACAGCTCCGCCAGCTCGTCCGGGTCCTCGGTGTGCCGCTCCATCCGGTCGAGCAGCGCGAGCTGCCGGTGCACCAGCCCCTGGCTGCGCCGGGCGATGTTGAGGAACACCTCGTTGAGCCCCCGGCGCAGGGTCACCTCGTCGACGGCCGACTGCACGGCGGTGCGCTGCACCGCGGTGAACGCCCGCGCCACCTGGCCGATCTCGTCACCGCCGTACTCCAGCGGGGGCGCCTCCCGGGCGACGTCGACCTGCTCGCCCCGGCGCAGCCGGGCCACCACGTCGGGCAGCCGGTGCTCGGCCGTCTCCAGCGCGGCTGTGCGTACGCCGGAGAGCCGGTGCGCGAGGTTGCGGCCGACCCGCAGCGACACGAGGACCGAGACCACGACGGCGGCCAGGCCCAGCAGCCCGGCGGCCCCGAGGCGGACCAGGATGCGTACGGCCGACGGCACCGACCGCTCGGCGAGCCCGTCGGCCTGCGCCAGCTCGAACTCCCGCAGCGCCTGCTGCGCCGCCTGGTAGTTCTCCTGCCAGGCCCTCGGGTCCACGGTCGGCCGGGTGGCGGAGCCGGCGCCCACCAGCTCGTCCTGCATCGCCCGCAACCGGGCGAAGGCCGCCCCCTCGGTCAGCCGCTGGAACGCGGCGCGCTCGGCGTCCGGCAGGTCGGCGATCGCCGTCTCGGCGAGGAACCGCTGGTTGCCGACGGTCTGCACCAGCTGGAGGTGCTCGCCGTCGGCGAACCGGCCGGCGGTGAACGCCCCGGCGAGCAGGGCGTCGGTCTGCCCGAGCAGCTCCCGGGACCGGCCGAGCCCGGTGACGGCCAGGGCCTGCCGGTTGAGGTCCCGGTCGGGCAGGTTGGCCATCGCGGAGAACGCCTGGAAGGCCGAATTGATCATTCCGCTGTAGAGCCCGACCGCGCCGGCCCGGTCCACCGCCCGCCGGTCGATGAACCCCCGCCCGGCGGGCAGCGCGTCCAGCGCGGTGACCAGCTGGTCGAGCCGGGCGTCGAGGATGTCGTCGGCGGCGTCGCGCAACTCCTCCCCGCCGACCCGCCGGCGCAGCTCCGCGATCGCCCGGTCGGTCCGCTGCCGCTGCTCGGCGAGCCCCGGCGCGTCGCTGTCGCCCGCCAACTGCACGACCGAGAGCCGTCGTTCCCGTTGCAGCTCGGCCACCACCGTCTCACCGGGACGGCCGAGGTCGTAGAGGAGCGTCCGGGCGGCGAGCAGATCGAGGGCGGGCCCGAAGGTGAGCGTGGTGGCGAAGATCCAGAGTGCCAGCAGCGCGGTCACCGGCACGACGACCAATGCGGTCAGCTTCGAGCGGATCGGCCAGTCGCGGGTGTTCAATCAGACCTCGCCCGAAAGGTGTGGCTGCGGGGGCGCCGGCGCCGGCCGGGCAGCGTCGCGGTCGGACTGTTCCGGCCCGCGGTGCCGGGCAGGTCCGGCTGACGCCTTGGGCAGGATACGTAATCCTCGCCCGATGCACTACCGTCCGTCGCGCCGGGCCTACCGGACGAACGTCCATGATCGACGAACGCCCCGCCGGGCCGGCGGGGCGTTCGTGGGTGGTGCGGATCAGGCGTCGACGGAGATACCGAGGCCCTCGGCGACCCGGCGGCCGTAGTCGGCAGCGCACTGGCTGAAGTGCCAGACCATCTTCTCCTGGATGTGCTTGTCGCACTGGGCCAGCAGGGTGGTGAGGTTGAGGATCAGGTCGTCCCGCTCCCAGTCGGCCATCTCGCGGTAGCGCCGGCCGGCCTGGGCGTAGTTGTTCTGCCGCTCGATCGGGGCCTTCATGACCTGGCCCGAGACGAACGGACGGTACTCCCGGTAGGACTCGTCGGCCTCCCGGAGACCGGCGACCGAGGACGGCTCGAAGTTGATGTGCGGGTTGGCGCCGCGGTCGTCCACCCCGTACGACATCTGGCCGCCGGTCTGGTTGGTGCTGACCCGCACGTCCTCGCGCGGCCGGTTGACCGGCAGCTGGAGGTAGTTCGGGCCGACCCGGTAACGCTGGGTGTCCGAGTAGGAGAACGTCCGGCCGATCAGCATCTTGTCGTCGGAGAAGTCGATGCCGTCGACCAGCACGCCGGTGCCGAAGGCGATCTGCTCGTTCTCGTTGTGGTGGTCGGTGATGTTGCGGTTGAGCGTCATCATGCCGACCGGCAGGTAGGGGAAGTCCTCCTCCGGCCAGATCTTGGTGTCGTCGAGCGGGTCGAAGTCCAGCTCCGGGTGCTCGTCGTCGCTCATCACCTGGACGTTGAGCTCCCACTTCGGGTGGTCGCCGCGCTCGATCGCCTCGTAGAGGTCCTTCGAGGCGTGACCCAGCTCGGTGGCCTGGATGGCGTCCGCCTCGGCCTGGGTGAGGTTGTGCTCACCCTGCTGGGACAGCCAGTGGAACTTGACCAGCACGCCCTCGCCCTCGGCGTTGACGAGGCGGTAGGTGTTCACCCCGGAGCCGCGCATCGTCCGGTAGTTCTTCGGGATGCCGTACGGGGAGAAGAGCCAGGTCAGCATGTGCATCGACTCGGGCGTGTTCGACATGAAGTCGAAGATCCGGTTCGGCTCCTGACGGAAGGTGACCGGGTCCGGCTTCAGCGCGTGGATCACGTCCGGGAACTTGATCGCGTCGCGGATGAAGAAGACCTGGAGGTTGTTGCCCACCATGTCCCAGTTGCCGTCCTCGGTGCGGAACTTCACGGCGAAGCCGCGCGGGTCGCGCGCCGCCTCGGAGGAGTCCCGGCCGCCGATGACGGTGGAGAAGCGGATGGTGACCGGGGTCTTCCGGCCCCTGGTCTGGAACAGCTTGGCCCGGGTGTACGTCGACGCCGGCTGGTCGCCGATCGTCCCGTACGCCTCGAACTCGCCGTGCGCGACGAAGCCGCGGGCGTGCACCACCCGCTCCGGGATGCGCTCCCGGTCGAAGTGGCTGATCTTCTCCAGGAAGTGGTAGTTCTCCAGCGTCGCCGGGCCGCGCGAACCGACCGTCCGCTGCTGCTGGTTGTTGTGCACGGGGTGACCCTGACGGGTGGTGAGGATCGGCCTGCTGGCCTGCGGGTCGCTCATGGCTCTCCTCCTGTGGTCGTGGTCGTCCCCGGCCAGCTCGTACCGGGCCGGCCCGCCGGCCGGGGCGAACCGGCGCAGCATGATCCGACCGGCATCACCCCACCCAAGCGCGTTTTCTGGAACGAGTCAAGTTTTGACGGCCGATCACGCTGTGTGACTCGTCATGCCGTGGCGGGGAATCGACGTGGGTCGGGTCCGTCGGGCAGCGGGGTCGGGTTCGTCAGGAAAGTGCACCGGAACGGGATTGGCGGGCAGTGAGCGGAGGGAATACCACCTGACGAAGGAGGAGCCATGTCGCCCACGCAGATAGTCGTCATCGTTCTCGTCGTGCTGGTGATCGCGGCCGTAGCCGTGGCCGCCCGGTCGTACGCCCGCCGCCGCGCGCTGCGGTCGCGGTTCGGTCCCGAGTACGACCGTGCCGTCGCCGAGCAGGACAGCCGGACCGCCGCCGAGCGGGAGCTGCGGGAGCGGGAGCGCCGCCACGCGGAGCTCACGCTGACCCCCCTCGCCCCCGAGTCCCGGGCCCGGTACTCCGCCGCGTGGGAGGAGCTCCAGGTCCGCTTCGTCGACTCCCCCGCCGAGACCGTGGGCGAGGCGGACGAACTGGTCACCCGGCTCATCGCGGAACGTGGTTACCCCACCGGCGAGTTCTCCGACCAGATCGCCCATCTCTCCGTCGAGCACGCCCGCACGCTGGGCCACTACCGCGACGCCCACGACATCCACCTGCGCAACTCCCGGGGCGAGGCGAGCACCGAGGAGCTCCGCCAGGCCGTCGTCCACTACCGCGCCCTCTTCGCAGACCTGCTCGGCGAGGAGCCGGTCGGAGCCCGACCGTCCGAGCAGCACGACCCGGACAGCCAGCACGATGTCACGAGCCGCTAGGAGGATGACCATGCGCCAGGAAGAGCAGCGGGTGGGCAACGAGCACCCCGAGGCCGTCCGCTCCGAGCCGGTGCCGGTGCCGCCTCCGGGCGACCGGGCCGGCCGGGCCGACGTACCCGAGGACGTCCTCGACGACCGGGGCACCTTCGACGATCCGGCGGTCGCCGACCGCGACCGGACCGGTCGCGACGACGAGCCGTCGCGCGGCCGGGACACCGGCCGGGCCCGACCGGACGACCGGGACGCCGACCGCGAGGGCGGGTTCCACGAGCCGGGGCCGGTGCCGACCGCCTTCGGGGCCACCAGCGTCGGCGGCGCGGTCGCCGCGTCCGCACTGGCCAGTCCCCTGCCGGAGGACGAGCCCGACCCGCGTACGGAGTCGACCGCGCGGCCGGGCGACGGTGCCGTGGGCGGCCCCCGGGAGGGCCGCCGGGCGGACCCGACCGCCGAGTTCCACCGTTCCGTCGGGCTCGGCGACGACCGTTCCGACGACCGGCAGGCCCGCCGGGACGGCGCCGGGGTGCTGCCGCCGGACGCCGCCGACGGCCGTCCCGAGCGCCGGGCCGACGTCACCGGATGGGCCGGCGACCCGGAGGGCGGCGCGGCCGGGGCTGCCGGGTACGGCAGCGCCACGCCCACGATGGTCGACCCGGACGCCGAGCACGCGCCGGCCGGGCGCCCGGCCACCGGCGAACTGGGGGCCGCCGGCACCGACCGGCCGGCGGGCGCGACCGTGGCCGCCGAACCGGCCAGCCTCTTCGACCCGGCGACGGCGCAGGGCTTCCGGGACCGCTGGCGCAACGTCCAGCTGCGCTTCGTGGACGATCCCCGCGCGGCGGCCGGGGAGGCCCAGTCGCTGGTCGACGAGGCCATCCAGGCGCTCTCCTCGGCGCTGTCCGCGCAGAAGAACAAGCTGGGCGGCTGGCAGGACGCCGGCTCCGCCGACACCGAACAGCTCCGGATGGCCGTCCGCCACTACCGCGACTTCCTGGACCGGGTGCTCGGGCGCTGACCCCGGTTCCCCACAGGCGCCCCCGGCCGATCGGCCGGGGGCGCTTCCGCGTCCGGACTCCGCTGTCGGCGGCCGCCCTCCGACGCCTCCGGTGAGGGCCGTCCCGTCCGTGCCCACCCGGGTAGGGAAACGGGGTGCGGGCAGGTTTGGCCGCCGCAGGCGTGAAACTGCGCGTTCGGGGTAATTGCCAGCGCGCACACTCACCGGACACGGATGGTCGACGAAGGGTTACCGGGATGGACGGCGATGGCCTGCGGCTGAACATGAACGTCCTGGACTACGGCATCCTGGCGCTCTACTTCGTCACGGTGCTCGGTGTCGGTTTCGCCGCCCGGCGGGCCATCCGGACCAGCGTGGACTTCTTCCTCTCCGGCCGCTCGCTGCCCGCCTGGGTGACCGGCCTGGCCTTCGTCTCGGCCAACCTCGGGGCGTTGGAGATCATCGGCATGGCCGCCAACGGCGCCCAGTACGGCGCGATGACGTTGCACTACTACTGGATCGGCGCCGTGCCGGCGATGGCCTTCCTCGGCATCGTGATGATGCCGTTCTACTACGGCTCCAAGGTCCGCAGCGTGCCCGAGTACCTGCGGCTGCGCTTCAACCGACCCACCCACCTGCTGAACGCGCTCAGCTTCGCGGTCGCCCAGGTGCTCATCGCCGGGGTGAACCTCTACGCCCTGGCACTGATCATGCAGGCGCTGCTCGGCTGGCCGCTCTGGGTCGCCATCGTGATCGGCGCGCTGATCGTGCTGGCGTACATCACCGTGGGCGGGCTCTCCGGGGCGATCTACAACGAGGTGCTCCAGTTCTTCGTGATCATCGCGGGCCTGCTGCCGATCACGATCCTGGGACTGGTCAAGGTGGGCGGGGTGTCCGGCCTGATGGACGCGGTGCGCGAGTCCAAGCTGGGCGAGGCGGGGCTGCACACCTGGCAGGACACCGGCGGCACCGACAACCCGCTCGGCGCGCACTGGATCGGCATCGTCTTCGGGCTCGGCTTCGTGCTCTCCTTCGGCTACTGGACGACCAACTTCGCCGAGGTGCAGCGCGCGCTGTCGGCCAAGAACATGAGCGCCGCCCGGCGGACGCCGATCATCGCCGCGTACCCGAAACTGCTCATCCCGGTGGTCACGGTGATCCCCGGCCTGGTCGCCCTGGTGACGGTCCAGGGGCTCGGCGCGGAGAGCGGCGACCTGGTCTACAACAACGCGATCCCGCTGCTGATGCGTGACCTGCTGCCCAACGGCGTGCTCGGGATCGCGGTGACCGGTCTGGTCGCGTCGTTCATGGCCGGCATGGCGGCGAACGTGAGCGGCTTCAACACCGTGTTCACCTACGACATCTGGCAGCAGTACGTGCGCCGGGACCGCCCCGACGACTACTACATCCGCATCGGCCGGTGGGCGACGGTCGGCGGCGTGCTGGTCGGCATCGGCACGGCGTTCATCGCCGCCGGGTTCAGCAACATCATGAACTACATCCAGGCGCTGTTCTCGCTGTTCAACGCGCCGCTCTTCGCCACCTTCATCATCGGCATGTTCTGGCGGCGGATGAGCGCGGCGGCCGGCTTCCTCTCCCTGCTGCTGGGCACCCTGGCGGCGCTGGCCACCTACCTGCTCTACAAGGCCGGGGTGGTGCACTTCAACTCCGACCTGGAGGAGAGCTTCTGGGGCGCCGGCATCGCGTTCGTCACGGCGGCCGTCGTCGCCGCCGTCGTCACCCCGTTCACCGCGAAGAAGCAGGACGAGGACCTGCGCGGGCTGGTCTACGGCATGGGCGCCGTCGACGTGCAGGGCGACGTGCTGACCGGGGACGCCGTCTGGTGGCGCTCCCCGGTGCTCCTCGGCCTGATCGCGGTGGCGCTGTCCCTCCTCCTCTACGTGCCGTTCTTCTAGGAAGGGGTGCTCGGCCATGAGCATGGAAAACCTCAACCCGCACGGGCACGACCGGTCGGTCGAGGCCACCGATGAGGCCCGCCGCCGCTCCGCCGCCGCCCGGCTGTTCGACATCCGCCGGGTGATCGGTGGCCTCTTCACCGCGTACGGGGCGATCGTCACCCTGATCGGCGTCTTCGACGGCGATTCCGCCGTGCAGAAGGCGCAGGGGGTCCGGAT
This sequence comes from Micromonospora reichwaldensis, assembly GCF_031845925.1. NCBI lineage: Bacteria > Bacillati > Actinomycetota > Actinomycetes > Micromonosporales > Micromonosporaceae > Micromonospora > Micromonospora reichwaldensis. The sequence goes on from NZ_JAVRFL010000013.1 coordinate 67,833, forward strand.
CAACCTCTGGGCGGGCGTCGGCATGCTCGCCTTCGGCGTGCTGATGCTGCTCTGGCAGTGGCGCAATCCGGTCGAACCGCCGGAGACCTCCGACGAGGAGCGCTGAGCCGCCCCGCCGACAACCGGCATGGGCACCGCCCCGCCGGGTACGCGAGCAGGATCAGGAGACCACCTGGCGACAGGAGGGCAGCGACATGACGGATCGTGACCGTGACCGACCGCTGGAGGAGAGCCCGGAGGTGGCCGCGGCGGTCGAGGACGACACCGGCGTCCCGCAGCTGAGGACCGGCGGTGGCGCCGACCGCGACACTCCGTCGTTCACCGGGGACCGGTCAGGCGGCGACGAGCTGATCGGCGACCCGTACGCCGCCGGCACCGGCGCCACCGGCACCGGCACGGGCGCGGCCCCGGACGACATCCGTACCGGGGCGGAGCAGCCCTGGGAGCCGGAGGACCTGGTCGCGGCCCGGGGGCAGGACATCACGCCGGAGAACGTCGAGCGGGCCCGCCGGGACCTGGCCGAGCTGGGCCGCGCGGCGATCGAGAAGACGGTGCCCTGACCGGCGTACGCGAGGGGGCCCCCGGCCCGACCGTCGGACGGTCGGGCCGGGGGCCCGGGGAACCTGCCGCTGGAGCGCCTCACCTACTGCCAGCGGCGGGTGGGCTCCAGTCTCAGAGCGCCGGGTACGCGTTCTGCATGAGCTGCGTGAACTGCGCCGGGAACCAGGCGCCCGAGATCGGGGCGTCCGGCAGGGCGCCGCTCATGCTGTTGCCGTTGCGGGCGTTGCCGGTGTAGGTCGGGTCGCACATCCGGTCGAAGCCCTTGCCCTCGTTGTTCGGGATCTCCTTGCTGGAGCCGTCCGACTCGCCCGGGGGCTTCACCCAGACGTAGGCGTCGATGCCCGGCTCCGGCGCGGCCTTCGGGCGCTCGCCCAGGCCGGCCCCGGCCTGGTTGCACCAGTTGCCGGCGTGGATCCGACGGTCCACCCGACCGCCGTTGACGTACGTGTCCACGTTGGTCGTCGCGCCCGGGCCGGTGGGCCGGGCCGTGCCGCCCCAGCCGTTGCGGGACGTGTCGATCAGCATGCCGATCTTCGAGTCGAAGCCCTTGGCGACGAGCTCGTTGCGGAACGCCTGGGCGAACGAGAGCTCGTCCACGTAGAAGTTCCAGTCGATCCACTTCGACTGCCGCACGCTGGTGCCGTTGACGTTGTCAGTGATCTTGACGTACGGCTCGCGCAGCGCCGAGTAGTTGGCGGTGTTGACGATGAAGCCGTGCACGTTGTTCACGTTGCTGCCGGAGGCCACGGCGGCGTCCTTCAGGATCTGCGCGGTCGGGCTGAAGTTGCTGTCCCAGCCGATCCAGCCGTGGTGGGCGGCGTCGATGTAGTTGTAGACGTTGCCGATCGCGCCCAGCTTGGACAGGGCGTAGCCGACACCGTTCACGTAGGCGCCGTTGGCCTTCACCGTGTCGCACATCGCGGTGCCGCCGGGGTTGCCGGAGGTGTTGGTCACCAGGTTCGGCAGCGAGTCGATCTCGATGATGTTGACGATCCGCAGGCTGGCGTACTTCGGGTCGCCCTGGATCGCGGCGATCGGGTCGATGTACTCGGCCTTGTACCGGGGCAGCTCGTGAGCCTGGAGCTCACCGTTCGAGGCCAGCGCGGCGCAGTCGCGGCCGGGCAGGTTGTAGATGACGAACTGGATGTAGTTCGCCCCCTGCTCGAGCGCCTTGTTCAGGTGGTCGCGGACGCCCATCGCACCGTTGGAGCTGCTGTCCGGGGTGCCGTTGATGGCGGCGATCCGGTCGATCCAGACGGCGGTCGGGTTGTTCGACACCCGGTTGCCGCCGGCCACGGACTCGGCCTTGGCCTTCCACTCCGGGTTCACGTACCCCTTGGCGTTGAGGTACGGGTTGTCCACCCGCTGGCCGGGGGGCGGCGTGGTGGGCGGCGGGGTCGTGGGCGGCGGGGTGGTCGGCGGCGGCGTCGACGGCGGCGGGGTGCTGGGCGGCGGGGTGGTGGGGTTGGTGCCACCGCCGTTGCAGGTCACGCCGTTGAGCGTGAACGACGTCGGCTTCGGGTTGCTGCCGCTCCAGGCGCCGTTGAAGCCGAGGCTCACCGTGGCGCCGCTGGCCACCACGCCGTTGTAGGACTCGTTCTGCGCGGTGACGTTCTGGCCGCTCTGCGACCAGCGGGCCGACCAGCCCTGCTGCACCCGCTGGCTGCCGTCGGGGAAGGTGAAGCCCAGCGTCCAGCCGTTGAGGGCGTCGCCGGTGTTCTTGATGTTGACGGAGGCGGTGAACCCGCCCTGCCAGTCGCTGGTCGTGTACGACACGTCGCACTGGGTGGCGGCGTGCGCCACGGTGACCGGCAGGGTCACCAGTCCGCCCGCGACCAGAGCGCCCGCGCCACCGAGCGCGAGGGCCCGGCGGGGGCCGGACAGCCTTCTCCACACATTCATGCCACTGATCTCCTTGGGCGAGACCGGATCCGCTAACGGCCCGGCGATGCGGCCCGATGGGCGTCCTGCGCGGACGTCCGCCGGTACCACGGGGTTCTTCGGGGGGTGCCCGACCCGGACGGGCGTTTGGTGGTGGTCCGACCGGCGACGATGGGCCGGTCGGGAGGCGGGATGTCGTCCGGCGGACCGGTGCCCTCGACTCCTACCTGCGCGGTGTGGCTCCCCGAACCGCGTGCAGCGATTCTTGCATGGGAGCGCTTCCATGGCAATGCCTCGATGCGGCGGGGAGCGGCCGGAGGGGACGGCCGGTGCCGGCGGGGCGGACGGGACGGGACGCACCCACCGGCGCGGGCACGCGCCGCGCGACCGGCCCTCCGGGTGCCGCGAGGGCGGGAACCACCCGAGCCAGCCGGACACGTCGCCAAAGCGGCGTAGCTCGCCTACCGCCCTTAGCCTCCATAAATACCAAAACACGAATCTTTCCCTGCATAGCTCGTGAATCGGTCTAACGTCGTCCGTAGCTCGGTTGTCACCGGGCTTCAGGACAACAGGGATGGAGTGACGCAGGTCATGGCAAACAAGATGCTCGGGAAGGTCGTTGCTGGCGCGGCCCTCGGTGGCGCCTCCTTGCTCGTGTTCACGCCGGGGATCGCGTTCGCGGACGGCCACCACGACGACGAGGGCAAGGTCTACGCCAAGCCGCACGTCGTCAGGGCGGGCGAGACGGTCAAGCTGCTCGAGGTCTGCCCCGACCGGCAGGAGCACGCCTTCGTGTGGTCGAAGGTCACCGGCAAGGTCAAGCTCAAGCCGGCCGAGGGCCGCAACGACTGGCGTAGCGGGGAGGAGGACTCCCGCGACCACGACAAGGGCCGCGACCACGAGGACAAGGGCCGCGACCACGACAAGGGCGACCACGACAAGGGCGGCCACGGCAAGGACGACAACGGCAAGGGCGAGACCCCCAAGCCGCAGCCGTCCGCCACCGCCACCGCCACCGGACAGCCGAAGCCGCCGACCAACGGCCAGGGTGGCGGCGCCGCCGACGCCGGCGCCGAGGGCGAGCGCGACTGGAAGGGCTACGAGCACGGCCAGGACGCCGAGGGCGACCGCGAAGGCCGCGACAAGGGCCACGACAAGAGCGACCGTGAGGGCCGCGAGGACCGCAAGGACCACGACGGGTACGGCTCGGACAGCAACGGCTCGGACGAGTACGACCGGAAGGGTCACGACAGCGGCTGGTCGGACGAGGAGTCCGAGGGCAACGGCAACGGCAAGGACGAGGACCGCTGGGAGCACAAGCGGGACTTCATCTACTACGGCGAGGCCGAGGTCTCCGAGGACGCCAAGCCGGGCCGCTACGAGCTCAAGGGTTCCTGCGGCGAGGGCGAACTGGTCGTGCTGCCGCGCGGCGGGGTCGACGGTGGTGACGGTGGCGTCGGCGCCGGCACCGACCGGGGCCTGGCCGCCGGTGGGGCGAGCCTGATCGGCGCGGCCGCCCTGGGCGGCCTCGTGCTGATGCGCCGGCGTCGGACCGATGAGTCCTTCGTCTGACATGACGGCGACACCGGCCGGCGGCCGTCACGGGACACCGTGGCGCGCCGCCGGCGCGGCCGTCGTCGTCGTGGTCGCCATGGTCGGCGCCGGTCTGATCGGCGCCTCGGTCAAGACCGCGCCCGCTCCCCGCCCCCCGCAGCCCCTGGCCGCGCCCGCCAGCACCGGGCCGGCGGACGCCGACGTGCCGAACACCGACGCGGACCCGGACGTCGCCGGCACGGGCCTGGCGCGCTCCGCCCCCACCACGATCGCCATCCCCCGGATCGGGGTCGACGCCTCGATCATGTCGCTCGGCACCAATCCGGACGGCACCGTCCAGGTGCCCCCGCTGGAGCAGGCGCAGCTGGCCGGCTGGTACGAGCCGGGGCCGAGCCCGGGGGAGATCGGCAACGCGGTCATCGTCGGGCACGTCGACTCCGCGGCGATCGGGCCGGCGGTCTTCTTCTCCCTCGGTGCCCTGCAACCCGGCGACACCATCACCGTCACCCGGGAGGACGGGCAGCAGGCCACCTTCACCGTCGAGTCGGTGAAGGCGTACCCGAAGACGGAGTTCCCGACCGAGCAGGTCTACGGCCCCAGCGACCGGCCCGGCCTGCGCGTGGTGACCTGCGGCGGGACCTTCGACCAGGCCGCCGGCAGCTACCCCGACAACGTGGTCGTCTTCGCCTCCATGCCCGCGTGAGCCGGCCCCCGCGCGGCAGCCTCCACCGGGGGACACGACGCGGCCCGGCCGGTCGGGAGACCGGCCGGGCCGCGTGCCGTACGCGTCAGGCGGCGGCGGAGGTCCGCACCAGGGTGCGGATCTGGCGCAGCAGCACCGACAGGGCGGCGAGGTCCGCCCGGGACTCGTCGAACTCCCCCATCGCCCGCTCGGCGCGGTGGATCGACGTGGCGTTCGACTGCTCCCACTGGAGCACCCGCTCCTGCGGCGACAGGGTGCCGGCCGTGGAGTCGAGAACCTCCGCGGTCAGCGCGGCCAGCGCGGCGTACAGGTCGTAGCGCAGCGCCATCCGGGCCAGCGTCTGCCAGCGGTCCTCACGCGGCAGCAGGGAGATCTTCGACAGCAGCGAGTCGACCCGGAACCGGTCGGAGAGCACGAAGTAGACCGAGGCCACCTCGCCGACGTCCCGCCCGCTGCTCGCCGCGGTCTCCACCACGTCGAGCAGGCCGAAGCTGTACATCAGCCGGGTCGCCTGCTCGGCCAGGTCACGCGGCAGCCCTCGCTCGGTGAGCGAGTCGATGTGCGCCGCGAGGGAGTCCCGCTCGCTGCCGTAGAAGCGCTCCTCCAGGTCGGGCAGGAGCCGGGCCACCCCGTCGCGCAGCCGGGCGATCTCCGCCGGCACGTCGATCGGCGAACGGCGGTTGGTCACCAGCCACCGCACCGCCCGGTCGAGCAGGCGCCGGGTGTCCAGGTAGACGCTGGTCTGCAACTCGGGGTCGATCCTGTTGTCCAGGGCCTCCACCGCGTCCCACAGCGCGCGCAGCCCGAACACCTCGCGGACCACCACGTACGCCCGGATCACGTCCGCCGCCGAGGCGGCCGTCTCCTCGACCACCCGGAAGACGAACGAGATACCGCCCCGGTTGATCGCCTCGTTGACCAGGACCGTCGTCACGATGTCCCGGCGCAGCCGGTGCTGGCCCATCCGGTCGGCGAACCGCTCGCGCATGGGCGTCGGGAAGTAGTTGACCAGGACCTCGGTCGTCCACTCCTCGTCCGCGAGCCCCTCCGCCAGGATCTCCGTCTCAAGGACGATCTTGACGTACGCGAGCAGCACCGCGAACTCCGGCGCGGTCAGCCCGGACTCGGTCCGCACCGCCATCTCGTCGTCCGGCGGCAGCGCCTCCAGGGACCGGTCCAGCGCCCCCGAGCGCTCCAGATCGGTGATCATCCGCCGGTGCACCGGCAGCAGCGAGGCGGCCTGCGCCTGCGCGTTGTTGATCGCCCGGGCCTGGTCGTAGTTGTCCCGCAGCACCAGCTCGGCGACCTCGTCGGTCATCGCGGCGAGCAGCTCGTCCCGCTCGGGGACGGTCAACGCGCCGTCGGCGACCGCCGTGTTCAGCAGGATCTTGATGTTCACCTCGTGGTCGGAGCAGTCCACCCCGGCCGCGTTGTCGATGAAGTCCGTGTAGATCCGGCCGCCGGTCTGGGCGTACTCGATGCGGCCGAGCTGGGTCCAGCCCAGGTTGCCGCCCTCGCCGGCCACCCGGCAGCGCAGGTTCCTGCCGTCCACCCGGATCGCGTCGTTGGACTTGTCGCCCACCTCCGCGTTGGTCTGGCTGGAGGCCTTCACGTACGTGCCGATGCCGCCGTTCCAGAACAGGTCGACCGGCGCCGTCAGGATCGCCTTCATCAGCTCCTGCGGCGACATCTGCGTGACGTCGTCGCCCAGGCCCAGCACCGCGCGGACCTGCGGCGAGACCGGCACCGACTTGGCGGTACGCGGGTACACCCCGCCGCCGGCCGAGATCAGTCCCCGGTCGTAGTCCTCCCACGACGAGCGGGGCAGGTCGAACAGCCGCTTCCGCTCGGCGTACGAGGTGGCGGCGTCCGGGTCGGGGTCGAGGAAGATGTGCCGGTGGTCGAACGCGGCCACCAGCCGGATGTGCTCCGACAGCAGCATCCCGTTGCCGAACACGTCGCCGGACATGTCGCCGACACCGACCACGGTGAAGTCCTGGGTCTGGGTGTCGTGACCCATCTCGCGGAAGTGCCGCTTCACCGACTCCCAGGCGCCCCGGGCGGTGATGCCCATCTTCTTGTGGTCGTAGCCGGCCGAGCCGCCCGAGGCGAACGCGTCGCCGAGCCAGAACTGGTGCGCCGTGGAGATCTCGTTGGCGATGTCCGAGAACGTCGCCGTGCCCTTGTCCGCCGCGACCACCATGTACGGGTCGTCGCCGTCGTGCCGGACCACGTCCTCCGGCGGCACGATCTCGCCGCTGACGATGTTGTCCGTCACGTCCAGCAGCGCCGAGATGAACTCCTTGTAGCAGACGACCGCCTCGTCGCGGTCCCCCGGCTTCTGCTTGAGCACGAAGCCGCCCTTGGCGCCCACCGGCACGATGACGGCGTTCTTCACCATCTGCGCCTTGACCAGGCCGAGCACCTCGGTGCGGAAGTCCTCCCGGCGGTCGGACCAGCGCAACCCGCCCCGGGCGACCGGCCCGAACCGCAGATGCACGCCCTCGAAGCGCGGCGAGTACACGAAGATCTCGAACTTCGGCCGCGGCGCCGGCAGGTCCGGGATCGCCTGCGGGTCCAGCTTGAGCGCCACGTACGACTTCGGCCGCCCGTCGGTGCGCTTCTGGTAGAAGCTGGTGCGCAGGGTGGCCTGGATCATCGTCAGGTAGGCGCGCAGGATCCGGTCCTGGTCGAGGCTGGCGACGTCGTCCAGCGCGGCCCGGATGTCGCCCACCAGCTCGGCGCTGCGCTGCTGCCGCTGCTCGTGGCCGTCCTCGCCGGGCGCGAACCGCACCTCGAACAACTCCACCAGCAGGGCGGCGATCCTCGGGTACGCGATGAAGGTCTGCTCCATGTACTCCTGGGAGAAGACCGTGCCGGCCTGACGCAGGTACTTCGCGTACGCGCGCAGCACCACGACCTGCCGCCAGGTGAGGCCGGCGCGCAGCACCAGCTCGTTGAAGCCGTCCACCTCGGCCTCGCCCCGCCACGCCGCCGCGAAGGCGTTCTCCACGTGCGGGCGCACCTCGGACAGCTCCTGGTGGACCTCCGGCAGCCGCAGCCCGAAGTCGTAGAGGTAGACCCGACCGTCGATCCGGTCCACCTCGTGCGGGTGCTCGTCGACCACCTTGACGCCGAGCGAGTGCAGCACCGGCAGCACGGCGGAGAGCATCATCGGCTCGCCGTAGCGGTAGACCTTGAAGCGGACGTCCATCGCCTCGTCGACGTCCGGCCCCCGCCCGCCGGCCCGCGGCGCGAGCTGCTTGCGGAACAGGTGCATCTCCAGCTGGCCGGGCTCCTCCAGCAGCTCCAGCTTCGCCAGGTCCTTCATGGCCTCGTACGGCGTGTGGCCGTCCTTGTAGCCCTCCGGGAAGGCGTCGGCGTAGCGGGTGAACAGGTGCTTGGCCTGCTCGTCGCCGAGCTTGCGCTCCAGCACCAGCCGGTAGTCGTCGTCCCAGAGCCGGGTCGCGTCGGCCAGCTCCTCGGCGAGCAGGTCGGCGTCGATGTCGCCCGGAGTCCTGCTCGGGTCGGTCCGGACGATGAAGTGCACCCGGGCGAGCATCGACTCGGTGACCCGGGTCGTGTAGTCGACCCCGACGCCGTTCAGCTCGCGCAGCAGGATGTCCTGCATCCGCAGGCGGTTCTGGGTGGTGAACCGGTCCCGGGGCAGGTAGATCAGGCAGGAGATGAACCGCCCGTACGCGTCCCGGCGCAGGAACACCCGCAGCTGCCGGCGGCCGGCCATCCGCAGCACCCCGATGACCGCGTGGTAGAGGTCCTCGGTCTTGATCTGGAACAGCTCGTCGCGCGGGTAGGTCTCCAGGATCTGGAGCAGGTCCTTGCCGGAGTGGCTGCGCTGGCTCAGGCCGGAGCGGTCCAGCACCTCGGCCACCTTGCGGCGGACCACCGGCAGCTCCTGCACGCTGGTCCGGTACGCGGCCGTGGAGAACAGCCCCAGGAAACGCCGCTCGCCGATCACCTCGCCGGCCTCGTTGAAGATCTTGAAGCCGATGTAGTCGAGGTAGGCGGAGCGGTGCACGGTGGCCCGCGAGTTCGCCTTGGTGATGATCAGCAGCCGCTTCTCAGTGACCTTGTCGTGCGCCTCGGGCGTCATCGACGACAGCGGCCGGGCCTCCGGGGAGTCCTGGCGCAGAATGCCCAGCCCGGTGCCGAGCACCGCCTCCAGGGCCTGGCCGCTGCCGCGCTCCCCGTCCGCGGCACCCGACTCGCCGGTGTCGACCAGCCGGTACTCCCGGTAGCCCAGGAACGTGAAGTGGTCGTGGGCGAGCCAGCGGAGCAGCTCCACCGAGTCCGTGATGTCCTTCTCCGGCACCGGCGGCCGGTTGTCCGACGTCCGCGCGGCGGCCAGCTCGTCGGCGAGGGCGAGGGCGCGCTGGCGCATCTTCGGCCAGTCCTCCACCGCCTCCCGCACGTCGGTGAGCACCCGCTGGAGCTCCCGGCGCAGCCGGTCCCGCTCGGCGGCGTCGCGTACCGGGTCGATCTCGATGTGCATCCAGCTCTCGACCAGGTCGCCGGCGATGGCGTCGTCGGGCTCGACGTCGGCGGAGACCTCGACCAGCTGGCCCAGCGGCTCGCGCCGGACCACCACCAGCGGGTGGACCAGCAGGTGCACGTCCAGGTGGTGCGAGTTGAGCAGGGCGGTCACCGAGTCGACCAGGAACGGCATGTCGTCGGTGACGATCTCGATGACGGAGTGGTGCTGCTCGGCGTCGGGCTCGTGGATGCGCAGCTTCAACTCGCCCGGTACGCGCTGCTGGGCGAGGTCGCGGTGGGCGCGGGCCGCCTCCAGCATCTCCTCGGCGGTGAAGCCGATCAGCTCCTCGTCCGGCGCGAACCGCCAGAAGCGGCTGACCAGGGTCGCCGCGTCGTGGTCGTCGCCGGCGAGCGCGACCGCCTGGGCGACCAGGCGCTCCACGTTGGGAACCGGCTCGTCGAGCTCGTTGTCCTCCACGTCGTCGGCCAGCGCGTCGACGGGCAGGCCCAGATCGTAGAGGGTGTCGATACTCGAACCGGTCATCCCGGTCACTCCTGTGTCGAGCCGGCCGAAGCCGTCCCCGTCGGTCGCCGAATCGAAGCTGTCGTCCCGGCCGGTGTCATCCTGCCGGAGGTCGGGTCCCGGTTTGATCGCCGGACGCCGGTCCATCGGTGCCACTCCCCTCGACCCACCGCATTGTGGGTCACTCTGCCGCCCAGCCTAGGCCCTGCCGTTCCGCCCCTTGCTCGGCGGACCACAGTGCGGACGTCCGGTTCCGGACTTCGTCCTTTCACCCGTTGCGGGTACGAGGTTGGCCGGTTCGGGAGTACCCCGCCACCAGTCGTTCATCACCCTGGCAGCGGCCTCTCTTTCCGCACGTCCCGGTGCGGGGGGACGGTACGGACGGCGCCGCCGTACTAGCGTGCAGGGCAGTTCCGAGATCGGAGATCCGCTTCCATGCGCCTGTCGTACCCCCGCCGCCCCCGCCGCAACCGGCTCCGCCCGCCGCTGGCGCTGCTCGCCGCGACCGCGCTCGCAGCCGGCGCCCTCACCGCGTGCTCGGGCGGTGACGGACCGGAGCGCAGCGTCGACGCGTTCCTGGCCGGCTGGCGCTCGGGCGACCTCCAGGCCGTCGGCTTCGTCGACCCGACCGGCGCCAAGGTGCCGGCGGCCGACGTCGCCCGCGAGCTCAAGGAGCTCTCCGGCGAGCTGGCGGCCACACCGCCGACGCTGACCCGCCGGGGCGAGGCGAAGGTGACCAAGGAGGTCGCGACCGCGGTGGTCAAGGTCGACTGGGCCCTCCCGGGCGGGACCCGTTGGGCGTACGAGCGTCCGGTGCGGCTCACCCGCAGCGGCGACGAGTGGCGGGTGATCTGGGAGCCGCAGGTGGTGCAGGAGCAGCTCACCCGGGGCGACCGGCTCGGGCTGCGCCGCGACACCGCCACCCGGGCCGCGGTGCTCGACGCCGCCGGCCAGCCGATCGTGGCGCCCCGGCCCGTGGTGCGGGTCGGGCTCCAGCCGGGCGAGGTCACCGACCTTGCGGGCCTGACCCGGAAGCTGGACGCGGCCTTCCGGGCGATCCGACCGGCGATCACCCCGCCGGTGGACCTCTCCGGGCTGCGCAAGCGGCTCGCCGACGCGGATCCGGGCGCGTTCGTCGAGGTGGTGACCCTGCGCGAGGAGGCGTACCGGCAGATCAAACCACGCATCTACGACCTGCCGGGCACCAAGTTCCGCAGCGACAAGCTCGACCTGGCCCCCACCCGCGAGTTCGCCCGGGCGGTGCTCGGCTCCGTCGACCCGGCCCAGGCCGACGACCTCGCCCAGCACCCCGACCGCTACGAGGCCGGCGACCTGGTCGGCCACGGGGGCCTCCAGGGCCGCCACGACGAGCGGCTACGCGGCGCGCCGGGGCTGACCGTGATCACCGAGCGCCCCGGCCCGGACGGCACGCTGGTGCCCACCGGCACCGAGGTGTTCCGCAGCGAGCCGAAGCCGGGGCAGCCGGTCAGGACCACGCTCGACGTGGCCACCCAGAACGCGGCCGACACCGCCCTGCGTGGCGAGAAGCGCCGGGCGGCGCTGGTGGCGGTGCGGATCAGCGACGGCGCGGTGCTCGCCGCGGCCAACGGTCCCGGCGCGGCCGGGGAGAACCTGGCCTTCACCGCCCAGGTCCCGCCGGGCTCGACCTTCAAGATGGTCAGCGCGCTCGGCCTGCTCGACCGGGGCGCGGTCACGCCGGACGCGACGGTGGACTGCCCGAAGACGTTCACCGTCGACGGCAGGCCGTTCAAGAACTCCGACAACTTCGTGCTGGGGCCGGTGCCCTTCCGCACCGACTTCGCCAAGTCCTGCAACACCGCGTTCGCCGCGCTGGCGCCGAAGCTCGGCCCCGACGGACTGGCCGTCACCGGTCGTTCCCTCGGGCTGGAGGGACAGTGGGACGTCGGCCTCGACGCCTTCACCGGCAAGGTCTCGGCGAACGGCGGGGCGACCGAGCAGGCCGCCGCCGCCATCGGCCAGGGCACCACGCTGGTCAGCCCGCTGGCCATGGCGTCGGCCACCGCGGCGGTCGCCCGGGGTCGGTTCGAGCAGCCGAAGCTGGTCCTCGACCCCGTACCGGCCCAGCCCGCCGCCCCCGGCCCGCAGCTCAAGCCGGAGTCGGTCGAGGGGGTCCGGGCGATGATGCGGGAGGTGGTCACGGCCGGCTCCGGCAGCGCGTTGCGGGACGTGCCGGGCGCGCCGGTGCACGGCAAGACGGGCACCGCCGAGTACGACGACAACCCGGCGCACACGCACGCCTGGTTCGTCGGCTGGCAGGGCGACGTCGCGTTCGCGGTCTTCGTCGAGAAGGGCGGAGCCAGCACCGCCACCGCCGTCCCGGCCGCCGAGCGCTTCCTCCGCGCCCTCTCCCGCTGACCAGCCTCACCGGCACCGGTCTCGGCACCGGCGTCGGGCACCCGTCGGCACCGGCGGCGTCGGGCACCCGTCGGCACCGCCGCTTCGCGGTTCACGCGCCCACGTCCTGGTCGGCGTCGTCCGTCACGTGTCGGCGACGGCGACGTGAAGTTGCGGCAGCCCTCGGCGGCCCAGGCCAGCCGCCCAAAGGGCCGGTCGCGAACCTGGGTGCGCAGGAGAGCGTGCCGGGGTTGGTGGAGGCGGCGAGGCCGCAACGGGAGCCCACCTGCCTGCCGCCATGAAGCGAGCATTGGTGATCAGGACGCCATGGACGTTACGGGGCGGTTTTAACGTCCACGGCGTCCTGATCACCACTGCTGGCGGACGCTCCCGCGCAACCGGCGCGACGCTGTGGAGCTGCACCTACAGACGGGGCAGGCGCCGACGCCGCCAGGCGCACGTCCGGCGATCCACCGGTGGAACGTCATGGGTGTCAAAAACCCTCGGTGACACCCATGACGTTCCACCCGTCACCTCGGGTGCCACCAGCCTCCGCGACCGGGCTCGGCAGGCGCGCCGGCCGTAGCTCAGTCGGTCTGCCTCAACCGTGCCCGCCTCGACCGTCTCGGGCACGTGCCATCAACCGCCCGGCCGCAACCTCCCCCGCACACGCGCCACCAACCGCCCCACCGCCGACCGGCCCCGCACACGCGCCACCAACCGCCCCACCGCCGACCGGCCCCGCACACGCGCCACCAACCGCCCCACCGCCGACCGGCCCCGCACACGCGCCACCAACCGCCCCACCGCGACCTACCCCGGCAGGTGGGCGCACGGATGGGGCAGCTCGACAGGGAGTCAGGCGATGCCGGCGGCGGACGGCGAGGTGCCGTCCTCGGGCGTGGGCAGCGGGTCGCCCGGGTCGAGGTCCGCGAGCGGTGCCCGGCGCAGCAGGCCCGGGCCTGCGGAGGCGGGCGGGCCGACTGGTTCCGGCACGGCGAGACCGTCGGAGGCGGCGGCAACCGGGGCCACCGGCCCGAGCGGCCGGAGCGGGGCTGGCGGAACGTCCTGAGCACGCTCCTTGGAGGCGCCGCCCGGGTGCCGGTCGTCACCGCCGCTGCGTGGCACGGGGGCGGAAACGAGCGTCGGGGCGGAGGCCGACGGAGGCATGATCGGCACCTCGGGACGACCGTTGTGCCGTTGTGCGGAGGGCACGGCCGAACCGGCAGACGCAGACGGCCCGGCCGAGACCCCAGACGCCGACGGCCCAGCCGAGCCAGCAGACGCAGAGCGCGTGGTGGGCGCGGCGGACGCAGAGGGCGTGGTGGGCGCGGCGGGGGCGGAGGGCCTGGTGGGCGCGGCAGAGCGCGACGGCGCGGACGAGGCGGCGGACGCCGACGGGCCCGGCAGCAGTCGGGGCGGCGAAGCCGTCGGCGCCGAGACCGGGCGCAGCCCGGCCACCACGGTGTTGACGATCTCGGCCGCGTACGCGCCGTCCGGGTCGTAGTCGGGGTCGAAGACGGTCAGCTCGACGCCGAGGCAGTGCGGGGTGTCGACGAGGCCGGCGAGCAGGATCTCCAGCTCGGCGAAGGCGATCCCGCCCGGGTCGGGGGCGTCGACCGCCGGCATCACGGCCGGATCCAGCACGTCCACGTCGATGTGCACCCAGTAGCCGGCGCAGTCGGCGAGCTGCTCGTGCGCCCACTGTGCGGTACGCGCGGCGCCCTCGGCGCGCAGCGCCGGCACCGGCCGGGTGGTGATCCCGGCGGCCTGGAGGTCCAGGCGGTACTCGTCCTGTGCCCGGATGCCGAGCACCACCACGTCGATGTCGCGGAAGTACGGCCGGCGCCCCTCGATGGCGGCCAGGTCGGCCTGCCCCCGCCCGGTGACCAGCGCGAGATCCTCGCCGGCCGCCGCGCCCACGTAGGAGGCGTTGCCGGGGTGCCGGAAGTCGGAGTGGCCGTCGACGAAGACCAGCCCGATGCGCCCGCCGACCGCCTCGCCGAGCCGGTGCATGGCCAGTGCCGAACCGAGCAGGATGGAGCAGTCGCCGCCGAGCACCAGCGGGAACTCACTGCGGTCGATAATGGCGCCGATCCGCTCCGCGAGCGCCACCGAGTAGTCGGCGATCTCGCGGGCGTGGCAGACCCCGTCGCCCGGTCGCCAGTCGCCGGGGTCGTAGCGGGGCGCGGTGAGGCAGCCCGCGTCGCGGGCCCGCAGCCGGGCGAGCAGCCCCTGGTCGCGCAGCGCGCCCGGGGCCTTGCCGCAGCCGGGGACCGAGGTGGACGTGGGTGGGCGCAGGCCGAGGTTGCTGGGCGCGTCGAGGACGGCGATCCGGCGCATCATGGGCTCCCGTCCTCGAGGTGTCGGGCGGGCCGGCCGGAACGCCGGCCCGCGCTGGCGTGCTACGTACTCACTGACAGGGCGTGCTCAGAACAGGGCGCTGGCCAGGGCCCGGCGCGCCGCGGCGACCGCGGGATCCTCCGGCCCGGCGACCGTGAAGAGGCTGACCAGGTGCTGGCGTACCTTCTCCCGCTCCTCACCGGCGGTGCGGCGGACCAGGCCGACCAGGCGGGCGTACGCCGCCTCGGCCTGACCGCTGAGCACCTCGATGTCGGCGGCCAGGAGCTGGGCCTCGACGTCGTCGGGGTTCGCCTGGGCGGCGGCGACCGCCGCGCCCGGGTCGGCCCCGGCCACCCGGCGGGCGAGCCCGACCTGGGCGAGGCCCGCCTCCGCCGCGGCGTCCGCGGGCGACTCCGCGAGGATCTTGCGGTACGCCTGCTCGGCCGCGTCGAGGTCGCCGCTCATCAGGGCGTCGTCGGCCTCGTCGAGGCGCGGGTCCTCCGGCTCGGCGACACTCACGCCACCGGCCTTGAGCACCGCCTGGATCCACTGCCGCAGCTGCGCCTCGGGCACCACTCCGGAGAAGGCGTCGATCGGCTGGCCGCCGACCACCGCGTAGACCATCGGGATGCCCTGCACCCGGAACATCTGGGCGATCCGGGGGTTGGCGTCCACGTCGACCTTGGCGAGCACCCAGGCGCCGCCGCCCTCGGCGGCCAGCCGCTCCAGCACGGGGCTCAGCTGCTTGCACGGCTCGCACCACTCGGCCCAGAAGTCCACGATCACCGGTGTGGTGAGCGAGCGCTCGAGAACCTCGGACTGGAATGTCGCCTCGCTCACGTCGATGACGGCGACGCCGCCACCGGCGGCGCCGGGGAAATCGGCGGAGGGGGCGGACTGTGCCGGGGTGGCGGGGCGGGCAGGGGCCGGTGCGGGGGTGCGCAGCGCGCTGAGGTCGACCGCGCCGCGGGTGAAGATCGACGAGGTGATCCGTGGGTCGCTCATGGTTACCTAGTCTCGCACGCGACCCACCGAACTCAGATCAACCGCGACGGCGACAGTTGCGACTGTCACGGCTGCTCCCGCCCTTCCCCACCTTGTCCCCGTGCCCCTGCCCGACCTCCCGCCCGGCATGGCGCGATCCCGCACCTCCGGTCCTCGGTACGAGGCCTGCCCGGCGACTGCCGGGACACGGGGTGCGGGATCGCGGTGGAGCGGGATCGCGGTGTCGAGGGGGACGGGGTCAGAAGCGGGCGGGTTCGCGGTAGACGCCCCACTCGGCGCGCAGGGCGTCGCAGATCTCGCCGAGGGTGGCCTCCGCGCGGACGGCGTCCAGCATGGCCGGGATCATGTTGCCGTCGGTCCGGCCGACGGCGACCATCCGCTCGATGGCGGCCTTCACGGCGGCCTCGTCGCGACCGGCCTTCCGCTCCGCCAGCACCCGGCGCTGCTCCAGCTCCACCTCGTGCGAGATGCGCAGGATCTCCAGGTCCTTGGCGACCGTGCCGGTGTGGCAGTTGACCCCGACGATCCGCTTGTCGCCCTTCTCCAGCGCCTGCTGGTAGACGAACGCGGATTCGGCGATGTGGCCGGTGAACCAGCCGTCCTCGATGCCGCGCAGGATGCCGGAGGTCATCGGGCCGATCTGGTGCGGACCCTCCCCGCCGAGCTGCCGGATCCGGGCGAAGATCTCCTCCGCCTCGGCCTCGATCTTGTCGGTGAGCGCCTCGACGTACCAGGACCCGCCCAGCGGGTCCGCCACGTTGGTCACCCCGGTCTCCTCCATCAGCACCTGCTGGGTACGCAGGGCGATCTCGGCGGACTCGTCGGTGGGCAGCGCCAGGGTCTCGTCCAGGGCGTTGGTGTGCAGCGAGTTGGTGCCGCCGAGCACCGCGGCGAGTGCCTCCACGGCGGTACGCACCACGTTGTTGACCGGCTGCTGGGCGGTCAGCGACACCCCGGCGGTCTGCGTGTGGAACCGCAGCCAGAGCGCCTTCTCACTGGTCGCGCCGTAGACGTCGCGCAGCCAGCGGGCCCAGATGCGGCGGGCGGCCCGGAACTTGGCGATCTCCTCGAAGAAGTCGACGTGCGAGTCGAAGAAGAAGCTCAGGCCGGGCGCGAAGACGTTGACGTCGAGCCCCCGGGAGAGCCCCAGCTCGACGTAGCCGAACCCGTCGGCGAGGGTGTACGCCAGCTCCTGCGCGGCGGTCGAGCCGGCCTCGCGGATGTGGTAGCCGGAGACCGAGAGCGGCTTGTAGCGCGGGATCTCCCGGGCGCAGTACTCCATCAGGTCGCCGATCAGGCGCAGGTGCGGCTCCGGGTCGAAGAGCCACTCCTTCTGCGCGATGTACTCCTTGAAGATGTCCGTCTGCAACGTGCCGTCCAGGGTGGACAGGTCGGCGCCCTGCCGCTCGGCGGCCACCAGGTACATGCAGAACACCGGCACGGCCGGCCCGGAGATGGTCATCGACGTGGTGACCCCGGCCAGGTCGATGCCGTCGAAGAGGGCCTCCATGTCGGCGGCGGTGTCGATGGCGACGCCGCAGTGGCCCACCTCGCCGAGCGCCTGCGGGTCGTCGGAGTCCCGGCCCATCAGCGTGGGCATGTCGAAGGCGACGGAGAGACCGCCGCCGCCGGCGCCCAGGATCATCTTGTAGCGCTCGTTGGTCTGCTGGGCGTTGCCGAACCCGGCGAACTGCCGGATCGTCCAGGTCCGCCCGCGGTAGCCGGTCGGGTAGAGGCCCCGGGTGTACGGGTACTCGCCCGGCCAGCCGATGCGCTCGAAGCCCGGGTAGGGCACGCCCTCCGGCGGCCCGTAGACCGGGTCGACGGGCATCCCGGAGAGCGTGGTGAAGTCGGCGTCCCGCTTGCGCGCGGCGTCGTAGCGGGCCTGCCAGCGCGCCCGTCCGGCGGCGATCTCGTCGGCGTTCATCGGCGGGGCTCCTCCTCGAGTCCTCGACTGCACTGCGAGTGTAGAGCCCAGACCTGAACGATCGCTAAGTAAGTTCGTACCGGCAGGTAACCTGAGCCGCCGGACGCGTCACGCGACGGGCGCGGCGGGACCGCCCAGGGCCACGTCGTCGACCCTGATGTTGACCTCGTCGACCCGCAGCCCGTACGCCTCGACCGCCCCGGCGACCTGCGCCCGGACCTCGGCGGTCACCTGCGGCACCGCGCGGCCGGCCTCGATCACGATGACCAGGTTGACCACCGCCGCGCCGTTCGTGACGTGGGCCGAGCAGCCGCGCCGGGCGTCGCCGACCTGGTCGAGCCCGACCTTGTCGAGCACCGCGTTGAAGAACCGGGCCACGTCGCCGCCCAGCTCGACCACCCCGGGCACGGACCGCGCGGCGGCCACCGCGATCTTCTCCACCACCTCGTCGGAGACGAGCGTCGTCCCGCCCGGCACCGCGTCCGGCGTCACCGACAGCTCCTGCGTCGCCTCGTCGCCCATCGTCTCCCCACTCCACCGCGCACCGCCCCACGCCGACCGTGGAGCGGTGCGAGCGTACTAGCTCGACGGGCCCCTCAGGAGCCGAGTTGGGAGAGCAGTTCGTCGGCCGCCGCGTACGGGTCGAGGGCACCCTCGGCCACCTTCGCGGCGAGCGCCGGCAGCTCCGTACCGTCGCGCAGGGAACCGATCCGGGCACGGAGCACGCCCAGCGCGATCGCCTCGACCTCGGCGGCGGCCCGCGCCTCCTGGCGGCGACGCAGCTCGCCGTGCTCGACCAGCCAGGCACGGTGCTTGTCGATGGCGGCGGCGATGTCGTCGATCCCCTCGCCCCGGGAGGCGATCGCGCGCACCACCTGCGGCCTCCAGTCGCCCGGGCCGCGCTCGCCCAGGGCGATCATGCCCTGGATGTCGCGGTAGGTGGCGTCGGCGCCGTCCCGGTCGGCCTTGTTGACCACGAAGACATCGGCGATCTCCAGGATGCCGGCCTTGACCGCCTGGATCGCGTCGCCCATGCCCGGGGCGAGCAGCACCAGCGTGGTGTCGGCCAGCGAGGCGACCTCCACCTCGGCCTGCCCGACGCCCACGGTCTCCACCAGCACGACGTCGCAGCCGGCGCCCTCCAGCACCCGCACCGCCTGCGGCGTGGCGGCCGACAGCCCGCCCAGGTGACCCCGGCTCGACATCGACCGGATATAGACGCCCGGGTCGGTGGCGTGGTCCTGCATCCGGACCCGGTCGCCGAGGATCGCCCCGCCCGTGAACGGGCTGGACGGGTCGATGGCCAGCACGCCCACCCGGTGGTCGCGGGCGCGCAGCGCCCGGACCAGCTCGTTGGTGGTGGTCGACTTGCCCACCCCGGGCGAGCCGGTCAGCCCGACCACCTGGGCCTGCCCGGCGTACGGCGCGAGGGCCGCCGCGATCCGCGGCAGCGTCTCGTCGCCCGACTCGACCAGGGTGATCAGCCGGGCCACCGCGCGCGGATCGCCCGCGCGGGCCCGCTCGACCAGCATCGGCACGTCCCGGCTGCGGCGCACCGGGGGTGCGCCCGCCGCCGGGACGCCGTCGACGATCTCGCTCACTGTGCTGCCTCTACGGAATCGGCCGGCCGGCGGTCAGTGACCGCTCTCGCCGGGGGCCGGGACGTGGATGATCAGAGCGTCGCCCTGGCCGCCGCCGCCGCAGAGCGCCGCGGCGCCCGTGCCGCCGCCCCGGCGCTTGAGCTCCAGCGCGAGGGTGAGCACCAGCCGGGCGCCGGACATGCCGATCGGGTGGCCCAGCGCGATCGCCCCGCCGTTGACGTTGACCTTGTCCGGGCTGATCCCGAGGTCACGGGTGGACTGGATGCCCACCTGGGCGAACGCCTCGTTGATCTCGATGAGGTCCAGGTCCTCGATGCCGAGCCCACCCTTCTTGAGGGCGTGCTGGATCGCGTTGGACGGCTGCGAGTGCAGGGAGTTGTCCGGGCCGGCGACGTTGCCGTGCGCGCCGATCTCGGCCAGCCAGGTCAGCCCCAGCTCCTTGGCCTTGGCCTTGCTCATGACGACCACCGCGGCGGCGCCGTCGGAGATCGGCGAGGAGCTGCCGGCGGTGATGGTGCCGTCCTTGGCGAACGCCGGGCGCAGCTTCGCCAGCGACTCGACGGTGGTGTCCGGGCGGATCCCCTCGTCCTCGCTGATCACCAGCGGGTCGCCCTTGCGCTGCGGGATGACCACCGGGGTGATCTCGTCGGCGAAGTGGCCGTTCTTCTGCGCGGCGGCGGCCCGCTGGTGGCTGGTCGCGGCGAACGCGTCCTGCTCCTCGCGGGAGATGCCGTGCCGCCCGTTGTGCCGCTCGGTGGACTCGCCCATCGCGCAGTTGTCCCAGGCGTCGGTGAGCCCGTCGAGCGCCATGTGGTCCTTGACCACCACGTCGCCGTACTTGTAGCCGCCGCGCTGGCCGAGCAGCAGGTGCGGGGCGTTGGTCATGGACTCCATGCCGCCGGCGACGACGATGTCGAACTCGCCGGCGCGGATCAGCTGGTCGGCCAGGGCGATCGCGTCCAGGCCGGAGAGGCAGACCTTGTTGACGGTCAGCGCCGGCACGGACATCGGGATGCCGGCCTCGACCGCCGCCTGGCGGGCCGGGATCTGTCCGGCGCCGGCCTGGAGCACCTGCCCCATGATCACGTACTGGACCTGCTCGGGGGCGACGCCGGCCCGCTCGAGCGCCGCCTTGATCGCGATGCCGCCGAGCCTGGTCGCGGGGAGGTCCTTGAGGTTGCCCAGCAGGCGCCCCATCGGGGTCCGCGCGCCGCTGACGATCACCGAAGCCATGCCTGCCTCCGAGGGGGTGCCGACCTGTACGCCTTAACGATTGTTCGGTCAGACTAGCGCCATGGCTGAGAACTCCCCCGTCGAGACCGCTGCCGACTATGTCACAGACATCGGCCTGCGCCGCATCGACCACGTCGGGGTCGCCGTCGCCGACCTGGACGCCGCGATCGACTTCTACCAGCGCACCTTCGGGATGCGCTGCGTGCACACCGAGGTGAACGCCGAGCAGGGCGTACGCGAGGCGATGCTGGCCGTCGGCCCGGACGCCGAGGGCGGCTGCGTGCAGTTGCTCGCCCCGCTGACCCCGGAGTCGACCATCGCCAAGTTCCTCGACAAGAAGGGCCCGGGCGTGCAGCAGGTGGCGTACACCGTCGAGGACATCGACGCCGCCTGCGCGAAGCTGCGCGAGCGGGGCGTGAAGCTGCTCTACGACACCCCGAAGCGCGGCACCGCCAACTCGCGGGTCAACTTCGTCCACCCGAAGGACGCCGGCGGGGTGCTGGTCGAACTCGTCGAGCCCGCCGCCGGGCACTGATCCCCCACCTCCGGCTCCCGTCGACCGGGCGGGAGCCGGAGGCCACACCCCGTCTGGCGAAAAAGGGGCCGGAGGCCACTCCCCGGCTGGTGGGAGAGGGGCCGGGGGCCCCACCGAGCGCGCCGGTGCGTGGTTCCACCGCCGCCCGGGCACCTCCACGCATCGGCCAATGCAGTTTTTCACAGAGGACTTCCGGCCCTACCTACTGTTCAGTAACGTCCCGCCCCACAGGAGCGCGGCCGGTACCGGATGTGTCGGATGCCGACATGGTGGTGGGCCGCACCGACGCCGACGATGGCAGCACCCAGGCCCGCGTGGGCGGGGTGCGGACGAACGGGAGGTCGACGTGCAGGACATCCTCGAAGCGATCATGGCGGCGGAGGGATCCGACCAACCCGCACGGGAGCTCGCCGGGATCGCCGGCCTGCCGGTACCCGAGACGTACCGCGGCGTGGTGGTGCGCGCCGACGAGACCCGGATGTTCGACGGCCTGGCCACCCGGGACAAGGACCCGCGCAAGGCGCTGCACGTGCAGGAGGTGCCGACGCCGGAGCTGGGGCCGGGCGAGGCGCTGGTCGCGGTGATGGCCAGCGCGATCAACTACAACACGGTCTGGACCAGCATCTTCGAGCCGCTGCCGACCTTCAAGTTCCTCCAGCGCTACGGCCGGCTCTCCGAGCTGACCCGCCGGCACGACCTGCCGTACCACGTGGTGGGCTCCGACGCCGCCGGCGTGGTGCTGCGCACCGGGCCCGGGGTGACGAAGTGGAAGGCCGGCGACGAGGTCGTCGCGCACTGCCTCTCCGTGGAGCTGGAGGACGCGGCCGGGCACGACGACACCATGCTGGATCCGCAGCAGCGGATCTGGGGCTTCGAGACCAACTTCGGCGGCCTGGCCGAGCTGTGCGTGGTCAAGGCCAACCAGCTGATGCCCAAGCCGCGCCACCTGAGCTGGGAGGAGGCGGCCAGCCCGGGGCTGGTCAACTCGACGGCGTACCGGCAGCTGGTGTCGCACCACGGGGCGAACATGAAGCAGGGCGACGTGGTGCTGATCTGGGGCGCCTCCGGCGGCCTCGGCGGCTACGCCACCCAGATGGCGCTCAACGGGGGCGCGATCCCGGTCTGCGTGGTCTCCTCGCCGGAGAAGGCGGAGCTGTGCCGGAAGATGGGCGCCGAGCTGGTGATCGACCGCACCGCCGAGGGCTTCCGCTTCTGGAAGGACGAGCAGACCCAGGACCAGGACGAGTGGCGCCGCTTCGGCGAGCGCATCCGCGAGCTGACCGGCGGCGACGACCCGGACATCGTCTTCGAGCACCCCGGCCGGGAGACCTTCGGCGCCAGCGTCTACGTGGCCAAGAAGGGCGGCACCATCGTCACCTGCGCCTCCACCAGCGGCTACCTGCACCAGTACGACAACCGCTACCTCTGGATGCACCTGAAGCGGATCATCGGCAGCCACTTCGCCAACTACCGTGAGGCGTGGGAGGCCAACCGGCTCGTGGCACTGGGCAAGGTCCACCCCACCGTGTCCAGGACCTACGCGCTGGAGCAGACCGGCCAGGCCGCGTACGAGGTGCACCGCAACGCGCACCAGGGCAAGGTCGGCGTCCGCTGCCTGGCCCCGTCGGACGGCCTCGGCGTACGCGACCGCGAGCTGCGCTCCCGGCACGAGGACGCGATCAACCGGTTCCGCGGCCACTGACCCGAGGGACGAGGCGCCGTCGACCATTGCGGTGAACGGCGATTGCCTTTCCGCCGAGTGTCGGACGCTCATTCGAGCGATGCCGACGATGGCGCGACAAAGGGCCGCGGGGTACTCCCGCGGCCCTTTTCCATGTCACGCTCCGTGCCCTCTCCCCTGTCACGCTCCGTGCCGCCCGACCCGCCCGGGACCTGCCAAGATCGGCGATCTGCCCGGTCCTCGGCGGACCCTCAGTTGACCATGTAAAGAGGACACGAAAGCTCGGCACCGCTCTTGCGAAGCACCCTGGGGGGTCTGCGAGTATGTCCCAATGCCCCAGCAGTCCTCCCCTCTTGCGTTCTTCGATAACGCGAACTCGCAGCCCGATTTCACCGTTGGCCTGCGCGGCTACAACACCCACCAGGTCGATGACTTCATCGGCCGGATGACGGCCGCGCTGACCCAGTCCGAGCAGGCCCGCGCCGAGGCCGAGCAGCGGATGAACGACGCCCAGCGACGGCTCCGCCAGGCCGAGCAGCGGATGAGCGCGCTGGAGCAGAAGCTCGCCGACACCAACAAGCAGCTCGAGGAGAACAGCCGGCCCACCCTCTCCGGCCTCGGCACCCGCGTCGAGCAGATCCTGCGGCTGGCCGAGGAGCAGGCCAACGACCACCGCAACGAGGCCAAGCGCGAGTCGGAGGGCATCCTCTCCGCCGCCCGCCTCGAGGCGCGCGAGATCACCGACAAGGCGCGCGCCGAGGCGGCGGCCATGAAGGCCAACGCCGAGCGGGAGGCGGGCAGCGTCCGCACCGCCGCCGAGCGCGAGGCCGCCGAGGTCCGCGTCCAGGCCCGGCGCGAGGCCGACACGCTGCGCGCCGACGCCGACCGGGAGACCAAGCAGCTGCGCACGGTCACCGCCCACGAGGTCGCCGAGCTGAAGTCCACCGTCGAGCGCGAGGTCGCCACCCTGCGGGCCACCGCCGAGCGGGAGATCACCCAGCAGCGGGCGAAGGCGGCCCGCGAGGCCGAGGAGAAGCGCGCCGAGGCGACCAAGCTGCTCACCGACGCCCGCGACAAGCGCGACAAGGACCTCCAGGCCCTGGAGCTCCAGCTGGCCGAGCGCCGGGAGAAGGCCGAGCGCGAGGAGTCCGAGCGGCACGCCGCCCAGGTGGCCCAGACCCAGAAGCTGGTCAGCGAGGCCGAGCAGCGGGCCCACGCCGCGCAGGAGCGGGCCAAGGAGATCGAGCAGCGCGCCGAGGCCCGCCGGGTCGAGTCGGAGCGCACCGCCAACGAGACGGTCGACAAGGCCAAGGCGCTGGCCGACAAGACGCTCACCGAGGCGAAGGCCGAGTCGAAGCGCCTGCTCACCGAGGCGCGCACCGAGGCCGAGCTGACCACCCAGGCGGCCCGCCGCGAGGTCGAGGACCTCACCCGGCAGAAGGACGCCGTCACCTCGCAGCTCGGCCAGATGCTCTCCGGCCTCGCCGGCATCGTGCCGGGCGTGCCCGCCACGCCGCCGGCCGCGCCGGCCAAGCCGGAGGCGAAGAAGGCCGACAACGCCGACGAACGGGTGGCCGCGGAGACCGCCAACTGACCCGACCGACCCACCCGACCGGGGCATGATTCCACGGCGCGGGGTGACACCGGGTGACCGGTGCGCCCCGCGCCGTGCGCTTTTTCCCGCCAACCGAATTGCCCGGGCGTGTCGGCAGTGAAGTAGGTCCTATCCGGGGCGTCCGTATCGCCCCAGCCGGACTGGAGGCGTGTGAGGATGGGGGCATGTCGCACGGCGAGGAACTGTTCGCTCTCGGCGGGGATGTGACCACGGAGCCCAGCTTCGAGTCCGCTCTGCGGGGGTACGAGAAACGACAGGTCGACCGGTACGTCGCTCGCGCGGAGCACGAGATCGCGGCCCTGGCGGCCGAGCGGGAACAGGCCTACACACAGATCCACAAGCTGGCCGGCCAGGTCGAGGTGCTCCAGCGTGACCTCGCCCAGGCACGCAAGTCGTCCGGGGCTCTGGAGAACGTCTCCTACCGCCACCTGGGCCCGCGCGTGGAGCAGATCCTCACCATCGCCGAGGAGCAGGCCGACGCGATCCTGGCCTCCGCCAACGAGGAGATCGAGGCTCGCCGGGCCGCCGCGGAGCACATCGTCGACGAGGCCCGCGAGCAGGCCGCCACCGCCCTCAAGGATTTCGAGATCGCGCTGGCCGCCCGCCGGACGGAGGAGGAGCGGCACACCGCGGCCCGCAAGGCCGAGGCGGACGCCGCCGTCCGGACCGCCAAGGACGAGGCCGCCCGGCTGCGCAAGGCCGCCCAGGAGGCGCTCGCGAAGGCCCAGCAGGAGGCCACCCAGCTGCGGGACGCGGCCAAGGAGATCCACCAGCGGGCCCAGCAGGAGGCGACCAAGCTGCGCGAGGCCGCCAAGGAGGTGCACGCCAAGGCACAGCAGGAGGCCACCCAGCTGCGGGAGGCCGCCAAGGAGGTGCACGCCAAGGCACAGCAGGAGTCCAAGCGCCTGGTCGACCAGGCCACCGAGGCGGGCCGGGCCACCCACGCCAAGGCGCAGCGGGACGCCAAGCAGATCATCGACGACGCCGCGAGCGCCGGCCGGGCCACCCGCGAGAAGGCCCGCCAGGAGGCCGAGCGGCTCACCACCCAGGCGGCCGAGACGGCCAAGCGCAACCGCGCCGAGACCGAGGCGTACGTGCAGCGGATGCGCACCGAGACCGAGGCGTACGTGCAGCACGCCCGGGCCCAGACGCAGCAGGAGCTGGGCGCCTGGCGGGCCGGGGTCGAGCAGGAGGTCAACAGCCGGCGCGAGGCCGCGGACCGCGAGCTGACCCAGCGCCGCGCGGCGGCCGAGCAGGAGTTCACCAAGCGCCGCGACGAGCTGGAGAAGCAGTACAAGACCCGGCTCGCCGAGCTGGAGAAGCAGCACACGAGCCGGCACGACGAGCTGGAGTCCGGGTTCGAGTCGCGCCGCGCCACGCTGGAGGCGGAGTACACCGCCCGGAAGAACGAGATCGAGCAGGGTGCCGCCGCCGTCCGCCAGGCCGCCGAGCAGGACGCGCTGACGATGCGCCGGCAGGCCGAGGAGGAGGCCGCGGCGCTGCTCGGCCGGGCCGAGTCGGAGGCGGCCGACAAGCGCCGCAAGGCCGACGAGCACGTGGCGACGTCGCGGCGGCAGTTCGAGGAGTACGCGGCCACGACGCAGCAGCACCTGGCCACGACCCAGCAGCACCTCGCCGCCACGCAGCAGGAGGCCGCCGCCAGCCGTCAGCAGCTCGCCCAGGTGATGCTGGAGATCGCCCAGGCCCAGCAGGAGCTCGCCGACCTGCGCCAGGAGACCTGGAAGTCCCGGCAGGAGTCCGACGAGCTCCAGCGACAGGTGGCGGAGCTGCGGTTGGGTCGGCTCGCCGCGGCCGACCGGCCGGGCGGGACGGACGGCGCCGCCGCCCCGGTGGTGGCGGACGGCAAGCCGGCCACGGCGAACGGCGGCAGGCCCCGCCCCGACACGGACAAGACGCCGGCCGACAAGATCCCGGCGGGCGCGGGCTCCGCGGACAAGGCTCCGGTCGCGGGCGCGGCGTCGGGCCCCGCAGCGGCCTCGTCCTCCTCGGACGGGAAGCCCGCCGCCGGCAAGGTGGAGCCGGAGGACGCCGGGCAGCCGGCCAAGGGCCGGATCGAGCCGGCCGACGCCGGGCAGCCGGCCAACGGCAAGGCCACCGTGACCACCGTCGACGGGGGCACGGCCAGCGCCGGCGTGGACGGGGAGCCGACCGTGGCGGCGGTGCCCGGCGAGGGAGGTCGGGAGGCCACCCCGACGAAGATCACCAGCACGGGCGAGAACGGCAAGCGCCCGGCGAAGCCGACCACCGACGAGCGCAGCGCCAAGCCGAGCAAGGTCGTCGTCGAGAAGGACTGACGTCGCGAGGGTCGCCCCCGCCCTGCGGGCGGTCAGCGAGGAACCCCTGACCGCTCCACCGCCCGACGATTCGGGCGCGTCGGGCGGATCTTGGTACGGCACGGCCCCTATAGGGGCCGTGCCGTACCAAGATCTCAGGACTTCGGTCCTGCCCGCACCCGGAGGGTGCGCGGAGAGGTGGTGTTGGCTGGCCTCGGTGGCACCGCCCGGCGGGTCACACCGCCCGGGCCGGTCGCACCGCCCGGGCCGGTCGCACCGCCCGGGCCGGTCGCACCGCCAGGTCGGATGGCACGGCACGGCACGGCTCGGTCGGGTGGCACGGCTCGGTCGGGTGGCACGGCTCGGGCGGGTGGCACGGTCGGGCCTGCGGCGTACGCTCCCGGGTGGGATCGCCGACGTGAGCCGTGGTCGGGCCGTCCTGCGGGAATCGATCCAGGGAGGTCCGATGGCGGACGACGGACCGATGGCGTCGAGCGGCGACCGGGAGCCCGGCCGCGCCCCGGCACCGGGCGACAGGAACCGGAAGCCGGAGCACGCCACCGCGCCCGAACACGCCGACAGGCCGACAGGCACCACGGGCACGACAGACGACGGCGAGCCGGCGGGGAACGGGTCGAGCCGGTTCGGTACGCCGGGGCGGCCGCTGAAGCGCAGCAGCTTCCTGGTCGGCTTCACCGGCGCGGCCGGGGTACTGCTCGCGTACGCCCTCTATCTGGGCCTGCGCAACGCGGCCGGCATCCTGGTCCTGGTGGTCATCGCGCTCTTCCTGGCCGTCGGCCTGCACCCCGCGGTGGTCCGGTTGCGGTCCTGGGGGCTGCCGCACGGGCTCGCCGTGGCGGTGGTCGCGCTGACGGTCGTGCTGCTCCTCTGCGGCGGCCTGTTCGCCCTGGTGCCACCGATCGTGACGCAGACCGGGCAGTTCATCGAGCAGCTACCGAGCTACCTGGAGGCGTTGCGCCGCAACGAGACGGTCAACGACCTGGTGGAGCGGTACGACCTGATGGAGCGGGTGCAGAGCGCGGCGAACGCGGACACGGTCGGTCAGGCCCTCGGCGGGGTGCTCGGCGGCGCCCAACTGATCTTCGGCACGGTCTTCCGGGGGCTGACCGTGCTGGTGCTGACCATCTACTTCCTGGCCTACTTCGACCGGCTCCGCGACCTGGGCTACTCGCTGGTGCCCCGCTCGCGCCGGGAGCGGGTACGGCTGATCGGGGACGAGATCCTGACCAAGGTGGGCGCGTACATGGTCGGCGCGCTCAGCATCGCGGTGCTGGCCGGGGTGTCCACCTTCGTCTTCGCGTTGATCGTCGGTCTGCCGTACCCGTTCGCGCTGGCCGTGGTGGTCGCGGTGACGGACCTGATCCCGCAGATCGGCGCGACCCTGGGCGCGGTGATCGTCAGCCTGGTCGGTTTCGCCACGGACCTGCCGGTCGGCATCGCCTGTGCGGTGTTCTTCCTGATCTACCAGCAGGTGGAGAACTACCTGATCTATCCCAAGATCATGCGCCGGTCGGTGTCGGTCAACGAGGTGGCCGCCCTGGTGGCCGCCCTGCTCGGGGTCTCCCTGCTGGGCGTGGTCGGCGCACTGATCGCGATCCCGGCGGTGGCCGCGCTCCAGCTCATCCTGCGGGAGGTGGTCCTGCCCCGGCAGGAGTCCCGCTGACCCCGCCCGGCCCGGCCCGGTCGGCCACGGGTGGACCGGTCGACCACGGGTGGACCGGTCCGCGACGGCCGGACCGGGCGGCCACGGTGGACCGGGTCGGCCGGGTCCACGACGCGAGCGCGCGGCGGAGGGCGGGTCCGCGGCGCGAGGCGGCGCGGCGGAGGGCGGGTCAGCCGGCCTGGCCGGCGGGCGGGCCGGGCACCGGACGGTCCGCGAAGGAGGCCACCGTGCGGTCGGCGTACGCGCTGACGTCGCCGGTCTCCATCGGGCCGTCCCAGGTGGTCGGCAGCGGCACGGCGGCGGCCGGGTTGACCCGGCGGACCACCTCGTCCAGCACGGTCTCGGCGTCGCCGACCCAGAGGTGCTTCGCCCCGGGCACGCCGACCACCTCGGCCTGCGGCACCGCAGCGAAGCGCTCCCGGGCCTCGTCGGGGCGCAGGTAGTCGTCGAACTCGGGCACCAGCGCGGTCAGCGGCTTGCCGGACTCCGTCCAGTGCCCCAGGTCCGCCGGGTCGGAGAAGCGCAGCGGCGGGGAGAGCAGGATCGCCCCGACGACGGCCGGGTCGCAGCCGTACTTCAGGGTCAGGTCCGTGCCGAACGACCAGCCGAGCAGCCAGACGTTCGGCAGCTCGTGGAACTCGGCGTACTCGATGGCGGCGGCGACGTCGAAGCGCTCGCCGACCGCGTTGTCGAAGGCCCCCTCGCTGGTGCCGCGCAGGCTGGTGGTCCCCCGGGTGTTGAAGCGGAGCACCGCCAGGTCGGCCAGGGCCGGCAGCCGCCACGCCGCCTTGCGGAACACGTGGCTGTCCATCATCCCGCCGTGCGTCGGCAGCGGGTGCAGGCAGACGAGGGTGCCCACCGGGTCACGGTCCAGCGGGCGGGCCAACTCGCCGACCAGCCGCAGACCGTCCGCGGTGTGCAGCTCGATGTCCTCGCGGTGCCCGGGCAGGATGGAGGACGCGCGGATCGGTGTGCTCACCCCACCAGTCTCGCCGGTGCGGCCGGGAACCGCCGGGCGGGGCGGAAACAGCGTGATCCAGATCGCTCAGCCGTAGCGGGGAGCACCGCGACCGCGCTGGACGACCGGCCCGCGCCGGTCCCGGGCCCGCCAGCACCCGCTGTGCCAGTGCCGCCGGTCGGTCAGGTCGCCCCGCCCGTCCGCCGGCCACGCCACCAGGTGCGCCACCCCGGGCCGGATCTCCTGGTCACAGCCCGGACAGCGGTACGTCTTGGTGGAGGCGCCGCCGCTGATGCCGCGTACCTGCCAGTCGCCGTCGCGCCACTGCTGCACCGAGGCGACGCCCTGCCGGGCCCGGTCGGAGTCGAGGTGCGCGGCGTCATCGCGGCGGGGTCGGTTGCGACGGGGGCTCACGCTTGCCAAGCGTACGGGCCGGCGGCGGGACCGGCCCGGGGGTGGGCGGGCCGGCCCCGCCGCTGGTCAGTCCCAGGTCTCCGGGTCACCGGGATCGGCGGCCACCCGCGCCCCGCCCAGCAGGACGGCGGCGTCCGCCTCGGTGAAGCCCTCGTACGGCCAGCCGAACTCGACGATCAGGTGGGCCTTGGGGATGCCGAGCAGCTCCAACCGGTCGCCCTGCGGGTAGCGGTAGGCGGACCGGTCGCCGATCGTCCGGTTGCCCGCCGTACGGGCCAGGACGTCCTGGGTGAGGTCCTCGGCCCGGTGCTCGTCACCCGTCAGCAGCCGGGCCAGCCGCATCAGGGCGGGGCCTCGGCTGCCGACGTACTCCTCGAAGGTCACACCATGCAGACAGCCGTCACCGGCGGGCGGTGTTGACCGGGTCAGCGACGGGTGTGGTCGCGGAAGCCCCGGCCGCTCTTGCGCCCCAGGTAGCCGGCCGTGACGAGGTGCTCCAGCAGCGGCGCGGGGGCGAAGCCCGGCTCGCGCAGCTCCAGGTAGAGCTCCCGCTGGATGGCCAGCGAGACGTCCAGGCCGACCACGTCGAGCAGCTCGAACGGGCCCATCGGGTAGCCGCAGCCCAGCTTCATGGCGTGGTCGATGTCGTCGGCGGTGGAGTAGCTCGCCTCCAGCATCTTCACCGCGTCGTTGAGGTACGGGAAGAGCAACGCGTTGACGATGAAGCCGGACCGGTCGCCACAGACCACGCCCGTCTTGCCCAGCGCGGCACAGACCGCGCGGGCGGTGGCGGTGGTCTCGGCCGAGGTGCGGATGGTCTCCACGACCTCGACCAGCGGCATGAGCGGCGCCGGGTTGAAGAAGTGCAGCCCGATCACGTCGGCGGGCCGCTGGGTGGCCATCGCGACGTCGATCACCGGCAGCGAGGAGGTGGTGGTGGCGAGCACGACGCCCGGCTTGCAGATCTCGTCGAGGCTGGCGAAGAGGGCCTTCTTGACGCTCAACTCCTCGACCACGGCCTCGACGACGAGGTCGACGTCGGCGAGGTGGTCCAGGGTGGCCGACCAGTTGATCCGGCCGAGCGCGGCGTCCCGGTCCGCCTCGCTGAGCTTGCCGCGCACCACGCCCTTGTTGAGCGAGGTCTTGACCGCCTCGAAGACCTTTGCGGACTTCTCCGCGCCCCGGGTCACCGAGACGACCTCGTAGCCGGCCTTCGCGAAGACCTCGATGATGCCGGTGGCCATCGTCCCGGACCCGACGACGCCGACCTTCGCGATCGCGGCGGTGCCGGCGAGCGCGGCCTCCGCCGCCACCGGCGTCTGCTCGTCGGGTACGACGACCGGGGAGCCCGGCCGCTCGTAGGTGTAGAAGCCCCGGCCGGACTTGCGGCCGAGCAGCCCGGCGGTGACCATCTGCTTGATCAGCGGCACCGGGGCGTGCCGTCGGTCCCGCCCGCCGCGCCGGTACATGGTGTCGAGGATCTCGTACGCGGTGTCCAGGCCGATCAGGTCCATCAGCGCCAGCGGGCCCATGGGCAGGCCGCAGCCGAGCTTCATGGCCGCGTCGATGTCCTCGCGGGTGGCGTAGTGCGCCTCGAACATCCCGACGGCGTGGTTGAGGTAGCCGAAGAGCAGCGCGTTGGCGATGAAGCCGGCCCGGTCGCTGATGGTGACGTCGACCTTGCCGAGCCGCTTGCAGAGCGCCTCCACGTCGGCGACCACGTCGGCGGAGGTGACCACCGTCCGGACCACCTCGACCAGCTTCATCACCGGGGCGGGGTTGA
This sequence comes from Micromonospora reichwaldensis, assembly GCF_031845925.1. Taxonomy (NCBI): domain Bacteria; kingdom Bacillati; phylum Actinomycetota; class Actinomycetes; order Micromonosporales; family Micromonosporaceae; genus Micromonospora; species Micromonospora reichwaldensis. The sequence goes on from NZ_JAVRFL010000013.1 coordinate 98,998, forward strand.
AGAAGTGGATGCCGATCACCTGGTTGGGACGGCTGGTGGCGACGGAGATCTCGGTGACGCTCAGCGACGAGGTGTTGGTGGCCAGGATCGCCTCGGGCTTGCAGACCCGGTCCAGCTCGGCGAAGATCCGCTGCTTGAGGTCCAGGTGCTCGGGCACCGCCTCGATGACCAGGTCCACCGCGTGCAGCGCGTCCAGCCCGACGGCGAACCGTACGCGGCTCAGCAGCGCGTCCCGGTCGGCCTCGGCGAGCTTGCCCTTGGCCACGGCCCGGTCCGTCGACCCGGTGAGGATGGCCCGGCCGCGTTCCAGCGCGTCCTCGGAGACCTCCACCGCGACGACGTCGACCCCGTTGCGCGCGAATACCTCGACGATGCCGGCACCCATGGTGCCCAGACCCACAACGCCCACGCTGGTGAAATCACGCGCCACGACCAGCCTCCTCGATGCTCCGCACAGCCGCGTTAACGACCATTAAGGTTATGCGCGCGAGTCTGCCACGTGACGTTGCGTTGTCGAGGCGCCGTGGGAAATTTCACGAGCCCAGCGGGGCTGCGCGCGCCGTCCGGCCGGGCGGGTCGGGTCGCGGTCGGTCGGCTCGCCGCGCCGGTCGGGCTCGCCCGTCGATCAGGCCACCGTGTCGGCCAGCCCCAGCAGCTCGGCGACGAACTCGGCCGGCCGCTCCAGGTGCGGGCTGTGCCCGCAGCCGGGCAGCAGCACCTCGCGGTACGCCCCGCCGGCCGCCGCGTAACGCTCCAGCACCGCCCGGGTCTGCGCCACCATCGGCTGCGCCGGGCAGGCCGCCTCCCCCGGCCAGCCGGGCACCACGCCCAGCGAGCCCAGGTGGGCCAGGTCCATCATCGCGGTGTCCGAGACGATCACGTCGGCGTCCCCGTGGATCCAGGTGATCGGCGGCTTCCCGGCCACGGCGACCAGTTCGTCGGCGATCCGGAAGTGCGCCGGGGAGAGGGCGTTCAGCACGCCGCGCCGTCCCGGGGCGGTGCCGGGCCAGTTCGCCGAGGCCGCCGCCGTACCGGGGTAGTTGTCGTCACCGGTCGCGGTGGAGAGGAGGCTGTCCAGCAGCAGGTCCTCGTCGTCGCCGAGCGAGGCCGGGTCCGCCACGTAGGTGGCCCGCAGCACGGCGCGCGGGCTGGCCGGGCTGTCCGCGCCCCGGTCACCGGCGGCCAGCCGCCTGACGAAGTCCCCGTTGGCGGTGCCGCCGCCGGTGCCGGCGAAGTCGGGGGTGGTCGGCGTCCCCGCCAGGTCCCGGGTGCCGCCGTAGCCGTACGGCGAGACCGGAGCGGCGAGCAGCAGCGCGCCCACCCGGTCGGGATGGTCGACCAGCAGTCGCATCGCCACCCCGCCGCCGAGGGAGTGGCCGACCACCACCGGCCGCGCGCCGGGCGCGAAGAGGGACGGGTCGTCGAGCAGCGCGGCGACGTCGTCGGCGAAGTCGCGCAGGCCCCGCGTCGCGTCCACCGGGGCGGTGTCGGTCAGCCCGTAGCCGCGCAGGTCGGGCGCGACCACCCGGAGGGTGGCCGGCAGTCCCCGCACGAGCGGCTCCCAGAAGGCCGCCGACGAGCAGTTGCCGTGGATCAGCAGTACGGGAACGCCGTCCGGCGGCCCGGCCACCCGCATCGCCTGGGTGATGCCGTTCGCCGACACCTGCCGCTGTCCGGTCTCCATCCGCCGGATGCTGCCACGAGGGTGCCGGACGCGTCCATGGGCCGGCCCGCCACCTTCCCCGGCCCGGAGGTGTGCGCCGGCATCCGCCGTCGGTGCCGGTCAGGACGGCGCGGACGACACCGCCGGAAGCGCCACCGGCGTCACCGCGTCGACGGCCGGTGTGGCCTGCGCCGCGATCGGCAGCGGCAGGGTCGGGCGGCGGTCCCGGCGCGGCTCGCCGAAGCTGAAGCCCACCGGGTCGGTCCGCGCCACGCCCGGGTCGAAGACGCGCAGCTCGGTGCGGCCGAGCCGGATCACGTCCCCGTCGGCCAGCCGCTCCACGCCGGTGATCCGCCGGTCGTTCAGCCAGGTGCCGTTGGTGGAACCCAGATCCGCCAGCGCCGCCCCCTCGCCCGTCAGCCAGACCTCGGCGTGCCGGCGGCTCAGGTGGGCGTCGTGCACCACGATGTCGGCGGTCGACCCCCTGCCGATGACCTGCCGCTCAGGGCCCACCCGGACGCTCAGCCCCCGCATCGACCCACCGGCCACCGTCAACAACGGTCTCAGTTCCGGATGGTCCTCCATGGAAAGTCAGCCTCCACCCCGCGTGGTCACCCCGCGCGTCAGCCTGCCACCACACGGTAGTCGCCTCCACCCCCGCATGGTCACCTCCGCGTCCCCGGCCGGACACCTCGCGTTCGACGATTCGGCGCCCTCCGGCGGAAGAATCATCACAAGTCCGGCCGACCGCCGTCCACCCCGTTCCGCCGTCCCCGGCCGGTCCGACGGGCGGGACCGGGCCGTCGCGGCCCTACCGGCGAGTAATCCTCGGGTCTAGACTTCCGCCATGACGGCTGTGCGTGTCCCGGGTACCCCGGTCATCGAGGACGGTCGGCTGGTGTCGACGAGCCCGGCGACCGGCGCGGAGGCCGGACGCCTGCCGGTCGCCACCGCCGAGGACGTCGGGCGGGCGGTCGAGCGGGCCCGGGCGGCCGGCGAGTGGTGGGCCGGGCTCGGCTTCGGCGGGCGCCGGGAGCGGCTGCTGCGCTGGCGCAGCCTCCTCGCCCGGCGGATCGAGGAGATCGCCGAGCTGGTGCACGTCGAGGGCGGCAAGCCGGTCGCCGACGCCGTCGTCGAACTCGTCAGCGCCGTCGAGCACATCGACTGGGCGGCCCGCAACGCCGGCCGCGTGCTGGGCCCCCGCCGGGTCCGCTCGCGGCTCGTCCTGGCCGAGTTCTCCGCCCACCTCGAATACCAGCCGTACGGCGTCGTCGGCGTGATCGGCCCGTGGAACTACCCCGTCTTCACCCCGATCGGCTCCGCCGCGTACGCGCTGGCGGCGGGGAACGCGGTGGTGCTGAAGCCCAGCGAGTACACCCCCGTCGTCGGGCAGTGGCTGGTCGACACGTTCGCCGAGGTGGTGCCGGAGCAGCCGGTGTTCACCGCCGTGCACGGGCTCGGCGACGTCGGTGCGGCGCTCTGCCGCTCCGGGGTGGACAAGGTGGCCTTCACCGGCTCGTCGGCCACCGCGCGGAAGGTGATGGCGGCCTGCGCCGAGTCGCTGACGCCGGTGCTGCTGGAGGCGGGCGGCAAGGACGCGATGATCGTCGACGCCGACGCCGACCTGGACGCCGCCGCCGAGGCGTGCGTCTGGGGCGCGCTGACCAACGCCGGCCAGACCTGCATCGGCATCGAACGGGTCTACGCGGTCGAGCCGGTCTTCGACGCCTTCGTCGGCAAGGTCGTCGAGCGGGCCGGCCGGTTGACCGTCGGCCCGGACGACGCGGACATCGGCCCGATCACCATGCCGAGCCAGGTCGACGTGATCCGCCGGCACATCGACGACGCGCTGGCCCGGGGCGGCCGGGCCGTGCTCGGCGGCGCGGACGCGGTGCAGCCGCCGTACGTGCGGCCGACCGTGCTGGTGGACGTCCCGGAGGACTCCGCCGCCGTACGCGAGGAGACGTTCGGGCCGACGCTGACCATCAACCGGGTCCGCGACGCCGACGAGGCCGTCGCCCGCGCCAACGCCCTGTCGTACGGCCTGGGGGGTTCGGTCTTCGGCCGGCGGCGCGCGGTGGCGATCGCCCGGCGGCTGCGCTCGGGCATGGCGTCGGTGAACTCGGCGCTGACCTTCGCCGGGATGTCCACCCTGCCGTTCGGCGGCGTCGGCGACTCCGGCTTCGGGCGCATCCACGGCGAGGACGGGCTGCGCGAGTTCAGCCGCGCCAAGGCCATCACCCGGCGGCGGGCCCGGTCGCTGCTACCCTCGACGACCTTCGAACGGACGCCGGCCGACGTCGCCCGGCTCGTGAAGGCCATCAAGGTCATGTACGGCAGGTGACTGTCAGATAACCGATCATGAACACCCTCACATGTGTCCAACGTGGTGGGAGCGGTACATTGCGTTAAATGCGCCCCCATCGATTGCGCTTCCACCTCGTCGACAGTGACCGGTCGTGGAGTGCCCGGCAGCGGCGTCGCCGCGCCGACTGGCTGGTCCAGACGTTCCCTGACCTGGAGAAGATGCACGTCATCGACCTGGGTGGCCGGCTCGGCACCTGGACCCGGGCCGACGTGCGGCCGGCGCGCGTACACGTGGTCAACCTGGAGCGACCGCCCACGGACGTCCCGGAGTGGGCGGAGGTCGACCGGGCCGACGCCTGCGACCTGCCGGCCCGGATCACCGCGCGCCGCTACGACCTGGTCTTCTCCAACTCCGTGCTGGAGCACGTCGGCGGGCACGAGCGGCGACTGCGCTTCGCGGACGCCGTGCGCAACCTCGGCGACCGGCACTGGGTGCAGACGCCCTACCGCTACTTCCCCATCGAGCCGCACTGGATCGCGCCGGGGATGCAGTTCCTCCCCGTGCGGCTGCGGACCGCGTTCGCCCGCCGCTGGCCGCTCGGGCACAAGCCGACCCGGAGCCACGAGGCCGCCATCCACCAGGTGCTCTGGACGGAGCTGCTGGACCGCTCGCAGATGCGGCACTACTTCCCCGGCTCGCGGATCCTCGTCGAGCGGGTCGCCGGCCTGCCCAAGTCGCTGATCGCCGTCCGCGCGGACGGCCCGCCGGAGCCGCCCCGTTGACGTTGCGGCGGGCCCGGCCTCCGGGCGTCCCCGCGATGTCGCGGGGGCGTCCGTCAGAACAGGGTGAGCTCGTCGCGCTCGATGCCGCGCAGCTTGTCGTAGTTCACGACGACGCAGCGGATGCCCCGGTCCGTGGCGAGCACCCGGGCCTGCGGCTTGATCTCCTGTGCCGCGAAGACCCCGGCGACCGGGGCGAGCAGCGGGTCGCGGTTCATCAGCTCCAGGTACCGGGTCAGCTGCTCCACGCCGTCGATCTCGCCCCGGCGCTTCACCTCCACGGCCACGGCGCCCTGGTTGGCGTCCCGGCAGAGCAGGTCGACCGGGCCGATCGCCGTCATGTACTCCCGGCGGACCAGCGTGAACCCCTCGCCGAGGGCCTCCGGGTTGGCCGCCAGCAGCTCCTGGAGGTGCGCCTCCACGCCGTCCTTGCGCAGGCCCGGATCGACGCCCAGCTCGTACGAGGTGTCCTGGAAGATCTCCTCCAGGGTGATCCGCAGCTCCTCCCCCGCCTTGTTGACCACCCGCCAGACGCCGGGGGCCTCCTCCAACCGGCAGGGCGGGCTCATCCAGTTCAACGGCTTGTACGCCCGGTCGTCGGCGTGGATCGACACCGACCCGTCCGCCTTCACCATGAGCAACCGGGTCGCCAGCGGCAGGTGGGCCGAGAGCCGTCCGACGTAGTCCACCGAGCACTTCGCAATGACCAACCGCACCCGACGAGGGTAGCCGAGACCCCGGCCCGCGCCACCGAGCGGCACTGGCGCGCCGGTGCGATGCTGAGACGGTGCTCGAAGTTCTCACCGGTACCGGTCTCGCCGCCTCGGCGGGGCTGAACGCGTACATCCCCCTGCTCACCATGGGTCTCCTGGCCCGCTACACCAGCCTGATCGACCTGCCCGGCGGGTGGCAGTGGTTGGGCAACGGCTGGGTGATCGCGATCCTGGCGGTGCTCCTGGTCGTCGAGGTCGTCGCCGACAAGGTCCCGGTGGTCGACCACGTCAACGACGTCGTGCAGACCGTGGTCCGACCGACCGCCGGCGGCCTGGCGTTCGGCGCGGGCTCGTCCTCGGAGACGGTGACGGTCAGCGACCCTGACACCTTCTTCTCGTCCAGCCAGTGGGTCCCCGTGGTGGCCGGGGTGGTGATCGCCCTCGGCGTACACCTGTTGAAGTCCGCCGCCCGACCGGTCATCAACGCGACCACGGCCGGCGTCGGCGCACCCGTGGCCAGCACCGCCGAGGACGCCACCAGCGCGGCCATGTCGGTGGTGGCGATCATCCTGCCGGTGCTGGTGCTGGCGTTCCTGCTCGGGCTGGTCGTCTTCGTCTTCTGGTTCGTGCGCCGCCGGTCCGACCGCCGCCGGGAGCGTCAGGCGGCGCGGGCCGCCGGCTTCCGCGTCTGATCGTCGTACGCCCCGACCGCCGCCCCGCCCCAGGACATGCGTCTGGCCGGCACCCCACCTCGGGGTGCCGGCCAGAGCGGCGTTCAGTTGCTGTCGTCAGCTGTTCCAGTGCTCGGCGACCAGGTCGGCGGCCATCTGCTCCCACTGGGCGTAGTGGTCGGGGTAGGCCGACACCTGCACCGTCTGCGCGGCCTTCGTCAGCGGCATGTCCTGCCACCCGTCGACCTGCTTCAGACCCTTCAGTTCACGCAGTACGCCCGGCAGCGGGCACGCAGGAAATGTCAGGCGCTGTCATCATCTCCCGGTGCACGTGAAGATCCCCCGCGTTCCGCTCGTCGCGACCCTCACCGCCGTCGTCGCCGCCGCGGCTCTCCTCGTCCTCCCCAGCCCGCTGCGCGTGCCGGCCGACGCCGCCATCGTCCGCATCACGGCAACGGATCGCGCCCCGGCCGCCCCGGAGACCACGACCCCCACCGCGCCCGCAAGGACGGTGGCCCCGGCTGCCCCGGAGGCCACGGCCCCCGCCGCGCCCGCGGCGACGGTCCCCGGCGCGACGCCGGTCGGAACCAGGCCGCCCGTCGTCGACCACGGGCCGCGTACGGGGAACAAGGTGGCGCTCACCTTCGACGCCGACATGACGGACGCGATGCGGTACCAACTGCGCAGCGGCGCGGTGCGGTCGTACGCGAACCTGAAAATCATCGACCTGCTGGAACGGGAGCGGGTGCCGGCCACCTTCTTCCTCACCGGCAAGTGGGTGGAGCAGTACCCGGACGTGACCCGCCGACTCGCCGCGAACCCGCGCTTCGAGCTGGCCAACCACACGTACGGGCACCTGGCCTTCACCCCGGACTGCTACGGCCTGCCCCGCATCGCGGAGCGGGAGATGACCGCCGACGTGGCCCGTACGTTCGACGTGGTGGCCGCGTACGGGGGGCGGCAGACCCGGTACTTCCGCTTCCCCGGGCTGTGCCACGACCGGAAGGCGCTGGCCGCGCTGGCGCCGCTGGGGGTGACGGTGGTGGACGGCGACGTGGTCAGCGGCGACCCGTTCGCGAAGTCCTGGCGGCCGGTGGTCCGCGCCTCGCTGGACGGGGTGCGTCCGGGATCGGTGATCGTCCTGCACGTGACGGAGGCGAACGCGCCGATGACGGACGAGGCGCTGCCGCACATCCTGGCCGGGCTGGCCGAGCGCGGTCTCGTGCCGGCCCCGCTGTCGGAGGTGCTCGGAGTGGGCTGAACCAGGCTCGACAAAACCCACAAAAGCCTAAAATTGGGGCACGACTCTATAGGAGGTCACCATGACCGCAGCAGTGGAGATGCCCCGCGTCCAGGAATGTGTCGTGGCGGCGTGCTCGTACAACCACACCAACGACTGCCACGCCTTCGCCATCACCATCGGCAGCCCGGACCACGCGCACTGCCACACCTTCGTCGAGATGCCGGCGGTCCGTGGCGGGGTCGACGGCGGCATGACCGCCCAGGTGGGCGCCTGCCAGCGCGCGGACTGCCAGCACAACGAGCAGCTGGAGTGCCACGCGCCGTCGATCAAGGTCGGCCCCGACAACGACATGGCCGACTGCATGACCTACGTCAGCCGCTGACCGCGCCCGGGGCGCGCCGGGTCGGCGCGTACCCCCGGCGAGGCGCACCGCTCGACGGACAGGCCCCTGGCGACGCGTGCCCTCGCCGGGGGCCTTCCCTCAGCGCAGGCCGTTGGCCTCCCGGACCACGGTGACCAGCTCGTCGATGATCCCGGTCAGTGCGAAGTCCTTCGGCGTGAAGACCCGGGCCACCCCGGCGGCGCGGAGCTGCTCCGCGTCGCCGGCGGGGATGATCCCGCCGACCACCACCGGCAGGTCCGGCCGGCCGGCGGCGCGCAGGCCGTCCAGCACCGCCGGTACCGCCGCCAGGTGCGAGCCGGAGAGGACCGAGAGGCCGACCAGGTCCACGTCCTCCTCGACGGCGGCGGCGACGATCTGCCCGGCGGTCAGCCGGATGCCCTGGTAGACCACCTCGAAGCCGGCGTCGCGGGCGCGTACCGCGATCTGCTCCGCGCCGTTGGAGTGCCCGTCGAGGCCGGGCTTGCCGACGAGCAGCCGCAGCCGGCCGCTGCCCAGCTCGCGGGCGGTGGCGGCGACGCGCTGCCGGACGGCGGCCAGGGTGGCGTCCCCGCCGGCCCCGGCGGCGCCGGTCAGGCCGGTGGGCGCCCGGTACTCGCCGAAGACCTGGCGCAGCGCGCCGGCCCACTCGCCGGTGGTCACCCCGGCCCGCACGCACTCCAGCGTCGCCGGCATCAGGTTCGTCGTGGTCGCGGCGTCCGCGCGCAGCCGGGCCAGTGCCGCGTCGACCGCCGCGTCGTCCCGCCCGGATCGCCACCGGCGTACGGCCTCAGTGGCCGCCGCCTCGACGGCCGGGTCGACCTGCTCGACGGACTCGGCGCCGGCGGCGGTCAGCGGCGACGGCTCGGTCTCGGTGAACCGGTTGACGCCGACCACCACGTCGGCGCCGGACTCCATCCGGCGGCGCCGCTCGGCCAGCGAGGCGACCAGCGCGCTCTTGAGGTAGCCGGTCTCGACGGCCGCCACGACGCCGCCCATCTCCAGCACCTTCTCCAGCTCGACCCGGGCCCCGGTGACGATCTCCTCGACCAGCGCCGTCATCACGTGCGAGCCCTCGAACAGGTCCGGGTACTCCAGCAGGTCCGACTCGTACGCGAGCACCTGCTGCATGCGCAGCGACCACTGCTGGTCCCACGGCCGGGGCAGGCCGAGCGCCTCGTTCCAGGCGGGCAGCTGCACGGCGCGGGCGCGGGCGTCCCGGGAGAGCGTCACGCCGAGCATCTCCAGCACGATGCGCTGGATGTTGTTCTCCGGCTGCGCCTCGGTCAGGCCCAGCGAGTTGACCTGCACGCCGTAGCGGAACCGCCGCTGCTTCGGGTTCTCCACCCCGTAGCGCTCGCGGGTGATCTCGTCCCAGAGCGCGCCGAAGGCCCGCATCTTGGCGATCTCCTCGACGAAGCGCACCCCGGCGTTGACGAAGAAGGAGATCCGCTGCACGACGTCGCCCATCCGCTCGGCGGGCACCTGCCCCGAGTCACGGACCGCGTCGAGCACCGCGACGGCGGTGGAGAGCGCGAAGCCGACCTCCTGCACCGGCGTCGCGCCGGCCTCCTGGAGGTGGTACGAGCAGATGTTCACCGGGTTCCAGCGCGGCATCCCGCGCAGCGTGTACGCGACGACGTCGGCGGTCAGCCGCAGCGACGCCGCCGGCGGGAAGATGTGGGTGCCCCGGGAGAGGTACTCCTTGATGATGTCGTTCTGCGTGGTGCCGGCGCAGCGGGCCAGCTCCGCGCCCTGCTCCTCGCCGACCGTGCCGTAGAGGGCGAGCAGCCACATCGCCGGCGCGTTGATGGTCATGGACGTGTTCATCTCGGCCAGCGGAATGCCGTCGAAGAGGGCCCGCATGTCGCCGAGGTGCGCCACCGGGACGCCCACCCGGCCCACCTCGCCGGCCGCGAGCTCGTGGTCGGGGTCGTAGCCGGTCTGGGTCGGCAGGTCGAAGGCGACCGACAGGCCGGTCTGCCCCTTCGCGAGGTTGCGGCGGAAGAGCGCGTTCGTCGCCGCGGCCGAGCTGTGCCCGGCGTAGGTGCGCATCACCCAGGGGCGGTCGCGCTCGGGCAGCCGGCCGGGGAGAGCCTTCTCGTCCATGGCGGGAGTCTAAGTTACCGTTCAGTCACCAGAGCTGTGGAAAACCACACAGCTCCATGGAGCGGAAACCCGGGTGCGAAGCGCCCGACATGGGCGCGACCACCACACCCCGGCCGGCCCGCCGCCGCGGCCAGGTCGCACACTTGACACATGCATGACGAGCTGGCGATCTCCGTGCGGGGGCTGCGCAAGGCGTACGGGGACAACGTCGCCGTGGCGGGCGTGGATCTCGACGTCCACCGCGGCGAGGTCTTCGCCCTCCTCGGCCCCAACGGCGCCGGCAAGACGACCACCGTGGAGATCCTGGAGGGCTACCGGCGGCGCGACGCCGGCGACGTCGACGTCCTCGGCAGTGACCCGGCCCGCCCGGCCGCCGACTGGCGCTCCCGGGTGGGCATCGTGCTCCAGGGCACCGGCGAGTTCGACGAGTTGACGGTCGCCGAGGTGGTGCGCCACTTCGCCGGCTTCTACGCCGACGCGGACGACCCCGACAAGGTCGTCGAGCGGGTGGGGCTGGCCGGCAAGGCGAAGGCGCGTACGCACACCCTCTCCGGCGGGCAGAAACGCCGGCTCGACGTGGCGCTCGGCATCGTGGGCCGCCCCGAGCTGCTCTTCCTGGACGAGCCGACCACGGGCTTCGACCCGGAGGCGCGCCGCGAGTTCTGGGAGCTGATCCGCGACCTGGCCGCCGCCGGCACCACCATCGTGCTCACCACCCACTACCTCGACGAGGCGGAGTCCCTCGCCGACCGGGTCGGCGTCATCGCGGGCGGCCGGGTGGTCGAGGTGGCCACGCCCGACCAGCTCGGCAACCGGCGCGAGGCCCTGGCGACAGTCTCCTGGCGTACGCCGGAGGGGGCGCGGGAGACGGCGGAGAGCGCGACGCCGACGGCGCTGGTGGCGGAACTGGCGGCGCGCTTCGGCGGCGAGGTCCCGGGCCTGACGGTGACCCGGCCGACCCTGGAGGACATCTACCTGCGCATGATCGGACACCGATGACCACCACGACGAAGCCGGCCGCGCCGGCCACCACGGCACCGGCCCGGCGACCCGGTCCGGTCGCCCTCAGCCTGCGGCAGAGCCGGCTGGAGATCACCCAGTTCCTGCGCAGCCGGGAGTCCGTCGTCTTCACGATGGGCTTCCCGGTCATCATGATCCTGATCTTCGCAGCGATCTTCGACGACGACATCGCCCCAGGTGTCAGCTACACCCAGTACTTCATCACCGGCATGATCGCCACCGGCCTGATGACGGTGAGCTTCCAGAACCTGGGCATCTGGATCCCGATCGAGCGGGACCGGGGGGTGCTCAAGCGCTACCGGGGCACGCCGATGCCGAAGTGGGTCTGGTTCGCCGGCAAGGTGATCATGGTCGTGGCGATCGGCATCGCCGAGACCGTGCTGCTGCTCGCGGTCTCGGTGGCGCTGTTCGACCTGGAGCTGCCCGGGACCGCCGCGAAGTGGTTGACCTTCGGCTGGGTGTCGGTGCTCGGCGTCACCGCCTGCACGTTGTGCGGCATCGCCATCTCGTCGCTGGCCCGCACCGCCCGCAGCGGCTCGGCGGTGGTCACCCCGGTCGCGCTGGTGCTCCAGTTCATCTCCGGGGTGTTCTTCGTCTTCACCGAGCTGCCGACCTGGATGCAGCAGGTGGCGGCGCTCTTCCCGCTGAAGTGGATGTGCCAGGGCCTGCGCTCGGTCTTCCTGCCGGACGGCTTCGGCGCCCGCGAGCCCGGCGGCTCGTTCGAGCTGGACCGGGTCGCCCTGGTCCTCGTCGCGTGGTGCGTGATCGGCCTGGTGCTCTGCCTGACCACCTTCCGCTGGACGACCAAGCGCGACGGCTGAGGTGTAAGGAAGGGCCCCCCGTTAACGTCTCCGGTAGAGGAAGGGCCCCCTGCTAACGCGTGGACGTCGTGAGCGCGACGCCGAGCGGCGTACGCCAGTAGAGCACCTCGCGCCCGGACCGCCGCTTGCCGACGGCGCCCGCGTCCAGCAGGACCCGCAGGTGGTCGCTGACCGTCCCGAGGGAGAGCCCGGTCACCGCCACGAGCTGCGAGGTGCTCAGCGGCGTGTCCAGCCGGGCCAGGATGTGGGCCCGGTTGGCGCCGATCAGCCGGGCGAGCCCGTCGGGTGCCGGTGAGGTGGGATCGACCAGGATCCCGTGCACCGGGTACACCATCCCGAACCGGGTCGGCCTGTCCCAGACCACCCAGCCGCGACGGCAGTGCGCCGGGAGGAAGACCAACTGCTCGGCCTCGTCCAGCGACAGCGGCGGCTCCGGGTAGTCGTTGACCTGGAGCCGACCGTCGCCCAGCCAGCACACGTTGCGGTTGAGGTCGGCGAACACCCCGGCCCAGCCGCCCGCGCTCAACGCGGCGGTGCGGGCCACGATGTCCGCCCGGAGCCGGCGTTCCCGCTCCGGCCACTCCGGCTCGACGGTGTGCGTCCAGACCCAGTCGAGCAGCTCCACCACCTGCCCGGTGAGACCCTCCGCCAGCAGTTCGGCGGCGAGCGGTTCCGGGCGGGTGGCGCGCAGGTCGGCCCGGATCCGCTCGTCGGACAACCGCCCGACGGCCGCCAGCTCCGCCGCGAACGTCGGTTCCGGCGAGGCGGGCGCGACGGTGAGGAAGTCGGCGGTCCACCGGGGGTGGAACGACGCGGGCAGCAGTGCCCGGACCACCGGCCGACCGGCCAGCATCCGCCGGAACGCCGTGACGTGCGGCTCCCGCCAGGTCCGCTGCCACGGGTTACGCGGGTCGTGCAGCGCGCGCAGCGCGGCGACCGTGTCGACCATCGGCGAGACCGTGAAGCGGCTGCGCGCGAGGAGATCCGACGGCACCTGCCAGACGGCCATGTTTCGCCTCCAGACGTAACTCTAGGAGATCCACCCGGCACCCCACACGATCGTGCCCGTGAGAACGTACGCAGATCTGTTCGCGGTCCGGGAGTTCCGCAACCTGTTCCTGGCGAACTGCGCGGGAATCGCGGCGCACACGACGTCGGCGCTGGCGCTGGGCTCGCTGACCTACGCGTCGACCGGCTCGGCGCTGCTCACCGCGCTGAGCATGTTCGGCGCGCCGCTCGCCGGCGTGCTCGGCAGCCTGACGTTGCTGTCGGCGGCGGACAGCCTGCCGCCCCGCCGGGCGCTGACCTTCGCCGCCGTGCTGGTCGCCGCCGGAGCGGCACTCCAGGCGGTGCCCGGCCTGCCGCTGTGGGCCCGGTTCGCGATCATCTTCACCGGTGCGTACGTCGGGTCGATCACGGGCGGGGCCCGGTGGGCGCTGCTCACCGACATCCTGCCGACCGACGCCTACGTGCTGGGCAGGTCCACCATGAACACGAGCGTCGGGGCGATGCAGATCGCCGGCTTCGGGCTGGGCGGCGTCCTGTTGTTCTGGCTGGACCCGTACGAGGTGTTCCTGCTCGCGGCGGTGCTGCGGGCGGTGGCGGCGGCAATCGGGTGGTTCGGGATCTCGGAGCGCCCGGCCCGGACCACCGCCCGGACGACGGTCGGGCGCACGCTCCGGGTGAACCGGGAACTGTGGACGGATCCCGGCCGCCGCTCGCTCCTGCTCAACCTGTGGCTGCCGCCCGGCCTGGTCGTCGGCTGCGAGGCGCTGTTCGTGCCGTACGCCGGGGACCGGGCCGGCTTCCTCTACGCCGCCGCGGCCCTCGGCATGCTGGCGGGCGACATCGTGGTGGGACGGTTCCTGCCCCCGTCCCGGCGCAACCGGCTGGTCCCCGCCCTGCGGCTGCTGCTCGCCCTGCCCTACCTGGTCTTCGCGCTGTCGCCGGCGCTACCGCTGGCCATGCTGGTCGCGGTCGTCGCCTCGGTGGGCTTCGCCGCCGGGCTGCCGTTGCAGGAGCGGCTGGTCGCCCACTCGCCTGCGGAGAGCCGGGGCCAGGTGCTGGGCCTGCACCACAACGGGATGATGGCCGCGCAGGCGCTGTGTGCCGTGCTCGCCGGCACGGTCGCGGACCTGGTCCCGGCGGGCTGGGCCGTCGCGCTGCTCGCCACGGCGGCGCTGGCGGCCACGCTCGTGCTCACCGCCGGGCTGCGACGGACCGCCCCCGCGCCGGCGGAGGCGGTCCGCTGAGCGGCCGTGGAACGTCGCGCCCCGGCTGTCGACGACGCCAACCGCGTCGCCGCCGACCCGCCCGTCAGTACGTGTAGAAGCCCTTGCCGCTCTTGCGCCCGAGGTCGCCGGCGGTGACCATGCGCTGGAGCAGCTCCGGCGGGAAGAACTTCTCGTCCGCGGTGTCGGTGTAGATGTTCTTCGAGGCGTGCAGCAGCACGTCCACGCCGGTCAGGTCCGTGGTGGCCAGCGGGCCCATGGCGTGACCGAAGCCGAGGCGGCAGGCGGTGTCCAGGTCCTCGGCCGACACCACGCCCGACTCGACGAGCTTGACCGCCTCGACGACCAGGGCCGCGATCAGCCGGGTGGTGACGAAGCCCGCGATGTCCCGGTTGACCACCACGACCGTCTTGCCGATCTCCTCGGCGAACGACTTGGCCGTGGCCAGGGTCTCGTCGCTGGTCTTGTAGCCGCGCACCAGCTCACAGAGCTTCATCATCGGCACCGGCGAGAAGAAGTGGGTGCCGACGACCGCCTCCGGGCGCTCGGTCACCGCGGCGATCTGCGTCACCGGGATGGCCGAGGTGTTGGTCGCGAGCACCGCGTCGGCCTTGCAGATCTTGTCCAGCGCGCGGAACACCTCGTGCTTGATCTCCAGCCGTTCGAAGACCGCCTCGACCACGATGTCCGCGTCGGCCGCCGCCTCCAGGTCGGTGGTGGGGGTGATCCGGCCCAGCGCCGCCTCGACCTCGGACGCCTCGATCCTGCCTTTCTCGGCGAACTTGGTCAGCGACTTCCGGATGCCGTCCATGCCCCGCCCGGTGGCCGCGTCGTCCAGGTCCCGCAGCGTCACCTGCCAGCCCGCCTGCGCCGCCACCTGGGCGATGCCCGAGCCCATCAGCCCGGCCCCGACGACCGCGAGTCGACCCGCCATCTGCTTCTCCCTCGCCTGATTGAGTGTCTGCCAGCACCCTAGTCGGCGAGCCTGAACGGATGCTAAGGCGGCCGGGCGGGGTGGCCCCTCCAGGTGCCGGCCCACGCCCTCCCACGTGCGCGGCCCCGGCGTGGGCCGTCGGCCCCGCAGGGCGAGGTGCCGCTCGGGCAGGCTCAGATACTCAGGTCCGGTTCCTCCGGTGCGGTGCCCCGCTCCACCTCGACCCCGAGCGCGCGCAGGTCGGCCGCGAAGTCCGGGTAGCCCCGGTCCACGTGGTGCACGTGGGAGACCTCGGTGACCCCCTCGGCGCAGAGCCCGGCGATGATCAACCCGGCGCCGGCCCGGATGTCGGTGGCGCGCACCGGCGCGCCGGAGAGCCGGTCCCGGCCCCGGACCACCGCGTGGTGGCCGTCGGTCTTGATGTCCGCGCCCAGCCGCATCATCTCGTTGGCGAACATGAACCGGCCGTCGAAGATGTTCTCGGTGATCAGGGAGGCCCCGTCGCTGACCGCCGCCAGCCCGATCGCCATCGGCAGCAGATCGGTGGCGAAGCCCGGGTACGGCAGCGTCACGACGTCCACCGCCTTCGGCCGGTCGTCCATCCGGATCCGGAACGCGTCGCCCCGGGTCTCCACCAGGCCCCCGGCGGAGACCAACTTGTCGAGCGCCACCTCCAGGAACGCCGGCTCCACCCCGGTCACGGTGACGTCCCCCCGGGTCATCGCCGCGCCGAACGCCCAGGTACCGGCGACGATCCGGTCCCCCACCGTCGCGTGCCGCACCGGCCGCAGCCCCGGCACCCCCTCGATGTGCAGGGTGGAGGTGCCGGCACCGGAGATCCGGGCGCCCATCTGGTTCAGCATCGTGCAGATGTCGACGATCTCCGGCTCCCGGGCGGCGTTGTCGATGACGCTCGGCCCCCGGGCCAGCACCGCCGCCATGACCAGGTTCTCGGTCGCCCCGACGCTGGGGAAGTCGAGCACGATCTCCGCGCCGTGCAGCCCGTGCGGCGCCGACGCGATCACGAAGCCGTGCTCCCCGGAGATCTCGGCGCCCATCCGGGTCAGCCCGGAGACGTGCATGTCCAGGCCCCGCGAGCCGATGGCGTCGCCGCCCGGGTGGGCCACCCGGACGTGCCCCCGACGGGCCAGCAGCGGGCCCAGCACACAGATCGAGGCGCGCAGCCGGCGTACGAGGTCGTAGTCCGCCTCGGCGCCGGGCTGCTCGGGCACGTCGATGACGACCGACCGGGACCGGGCCACCCCGCCGTACGCGACCATCGGGTCGACCGGGTCGTCGGCGTCGAACCGGACGCCGCAGCCGAGCCGGCGGAGCACCTCGCCCATGATCGCGATGTCGGTGATGCGCGGCACGTTGGTGATGACGCTGCGGCCCGGCGCGAGCAGCGCGGCGGCCATCAGCTTCAGCGCCGAGTTCTTGGCTCCCACGACGTGCACCGAGCCGGCCAGGCGCGCGTCGCCGCGTACCCGGATGACGTCGAGGTCGTGGACCGCCGGGTCACCGGCGTCGCCGGGGCCCCCGGCCGCTCGGACGGCGGTGCCGCCCGGCCGCTCCGGGATCGTCAGGTCCGGTATCCGTAGGCTGTGCGTCATGGCCGTCCACCTCACGCGCATCTACACCAAGGCCGGCGATGCCGGCATGACCAGGCTGAGCAACAACGAGCAGGTGCCGAAGACCGATCCGCGCATCTCCGCGTACGCGGACGTCGACGAGTGCAACGCCGCGATCGGCGTGGCGCTCGCCCTGGGACAGCTCGACGAGGAGCTGCGGGCCGTCCTGGCGTCGATCCAGAACGACATGTTCGACGTGGGCGCCGATTTGGCCACCCCGGTCGAACCCGACCCGAAGTACCCGCCGCTGCGGGTCACCGAGGCGTACGTCGAGCGCCTGGAAGGTTGGTGCGACGAGTACAACGCACGCCTGAGCAAGCTCGACTCCTTCATCCTCCCCGGCGGCACCGCGGGTGCGGCGCTGCTGCACGTGGCGCGGACGGTCGCCCGACGCGCCGAGCGGGCGGCGTGGGCCCTGGTCGCGCACGACCCCGAGCGGACCAGCTCGCTCCCGGCAAAGTATCTCAACCGGCTATCGGATCTGCTCTTTATCCTGTCAAGAACGGCAAATCCGGACGGAGATGTGCTATGGGTGCCGGGCGGCAACCGCTGACCACCCGTCGTCAGTGCCCACCGGATGTTCCGGTGGGCACGCTGCACCACGTCGAGGTCTGGGTACCCGATCTGGCCGCCGCCGTACGCAGCTGGGACTGGCTGCTCGGCGAGCTGTCGAACTCGTCGCTCACCACCCGGATAGTTCAGCGGTCCACCTGACGAGACCGGTAACGGCGCAGGTGGCGCAAGAGGGCGCCGGATCGCGGGCAGTGCGACGGCGGGGTTTCCGGGGAGCCCGCCCGCGGAGGGATCAAGCCTGACCGCCCGGAGCGGGTGGGCTCCCCGGAAACCCCCAAGGACGAGGGGACGTCAGGCGGCGGGCCAGTCCTGGGAGGCCAGACGCGGCGAGACCGCCCCCGGAGGGGCGGCCTCGAGCCAGGAGAGGAATCCGGTGACCGTGGACCGGGCCATGGCGATCTCCACCGGGGCGTGGTCACTCGTACAGCGGAGGATGACCCAGTCGGCGGGCATCGACAGGCGCTCCTGCCCCTCGGGCAGCCGCCGTCGCTCGACCGCAAGCCCCTCGCGGAAGAGCACCCGGGCGGGCCGGATGGCGAAGCTGAACAACCGGTACCAGCGGAGTTCGTCGCCGACGAAGCGGCCGAAGCCGGGAGACCAGCCTCGGCCGTCGAGCATCGTGGAGGTCCGGACGCCGAGCCGGATGATGCCACCGCTACGGGTGACGACGGCCCGCCGGGCGAAGAGGATCAGGAGTGCGCCGAGGATGACGGCGACGCCGATTCCGATCCCCTCGACGATCTCCATCGACGTTTCGGCTCAGCGGCTCTGCGCGGCGGAGACCGGGGTGGCGCTCTCGGCCAGGACGGTGACGCCCTCGGCGGTCACCGACAGGAAGCCGCCGGCCACCTCGTAGGAGACCTGCTCGCCGCCGGGAAGCTTGATGCGCACCTCGCCGGGCTCGGCAAGCTGGCCGAGCAGGGGCGCGTGCCCCGCCAGCACACCCAGCTCGCCCTCGGTCGTGCGGGCGACGACCATCTCGGCCTCGCCGGACCAGACCTTCTCCTCGACGGCTACGAGCTCGACGTGAAGCTGCTTTGCCACGCTGTCTCCTTGCTGCGGCGGCGGATTGTCGAAAGTCTAGTCGTGCCGCCGGCCCGCCCCCAACGCGGGTGGCGAGACCTGCGCCACGACTACTTCGCCTTGTTCTGGAAGTCGGGATGCTCCACCAGGAACGCGTCGAGCTGCCCCTTCTGCAGGGCGGCGAAGAAGTCGTCCACGGCGGGCTGGAACTTCTCGCCCCGGTATTCGCCGTTCTGGATGACCGAGCCACCCGGCAACTTGATCATCTGGATCGTCTCCGGGCGGATGTCCTTGAGCGCCAGGCCGAAGTCGACCACGCCGTGGCCCCGGCCACTGAAGATCAGCGACTGCCCGGCCGCGCGCAGCACCCGGTCCAGCTTGACCGGGTTGGTGACCACGTCGGCGCTGAGCGCCTGACCGGCCATGGCCTTGACGAACTGCTGCTGGTGCCGCTGCCGCCCGTAGTCGCCGTCCGGGACGCCGTTCTTCGGGTAGCGCTGGCGAACGTAGTCGAGCGCCTGCCAGCCGCTGAGGTGCTGGTTGCCCTTCTTGTAGACCGCCTGCGGGCCGACGTAGCCCTCACCGTTGGGGTTGCCCTTGCGGTGCTTGCCGTCCGGCTCGCGGTGCTCGGAGCGCACCTCGCGCTCGATGTACATGTCGACGCCGCCCATCGCGTCGACGATGTTCTTGAAGCCGTTGAAGTTGATGATCGCGCCGGCGTCGAAGCGCGTGATGCCGGTGACGTTCTGCACCGTCGTCGCCAGCAGCTCGAAGCCGCGGGCCGCGTCCGGGTTGCCGCCGGGCACCCGGCTGCCGTACGACATCGCCGCGTTGAGCCGGTCGGTGCCGCCGTTGAACTCCGCCCGGCTGAACTCGGGGATCTCCACGATGAGGTCACGCGGCATCGAGAAGAGGTAGGCCCGGTCCATCTCCGCCGGCACGTGCAGCACCATGACCGAGTCGGCCAGCGGCGGCATCTCCGGGTTGCGCGGGTCGATGCCCACCAGCAGGATGTTGAGCGGCCCCTTGATGTCGCTCTTGCGCTCCTTCGCCCCGGCGGCCTGGTCGCCGAAGAGGTCGGCCTTGCCGACGGCGCCCTCGTAACGGGCCATCAGCGCCTCGGCACCGACCAGCACGGCCCCGCTGAGCAGCATCAGGACGGCACCGAACACGGTGCAGGCCCGGGCCCAGCGCGGCACCCCCGACCACCTGGACGGCTTGCCGCCGCCCTTGTCGGCCTTCCCCACGATCATCTCCGTTCGTCACGCCCACGATCAGGAGACGGGCGCATGCGGCCGATTCGTTGCGGATCGACGCCCACGTGGTGAGTGGGCGGATCGACGGTACCTCGCGTATGACATGATCGCCGACCGCGCGGAGCCGGCCAGCGGCGTCCAGCGGATACGAAAACGGACGAAAGGCCGCCCCGGCGTTACCGGGGCGGCCTTTCGTCAGGACCGACAGGTCAGCTCTTCATGAGCTCGGCTGCCTTGCGCTCCAGGTCCTCGAGACCGCCGCACATGAAGAAGGCCTGCTCGGGGAAGTGGTCGTACTCGCCCTCGCTGATCTTCCGGAAGGCCTCGATGGTCTCCTGGATCGGGACCGTCGAGCCCGGCACGCCGGTGAACTGCTCCGCCGCGTAGGTGTTCTGCGACAGGAAGCGCTCGATGCGCCGCGCGCGCTGCACGGTGATCTTGTCTTCCTCGGAGAGCTCCTCGATACCCAGGATGGCGATGATGTCCTGCAGGTCCTTGTACTTCTGCAGGATCCGCTTCACCTCGGTGGCGACCGCGAAGTGCTCGGCGCCGACGAACTCCGGGGCGAGGATCCGGGACGAGGACGCCAGCGGGTCCACCGCCGGGTAGATGCCCTTGTCGGAGATCGACCGCTCCAGGTTGGTGGTGGCGTCGAGGTGGGCGAACGTGGTGGCCGGAGCGGGGTCGGTGTAGTCGTCCGCCGGCACGTAGATCGCCTGCATCGAGGTGATGGCCTGGCCCCGGACGGAGGTGATCCGCTCCTGGAGCTCGCCCATCTCGTCGGCCAGGGTCGGCTGGTAGCCCACCGCGCTCGGCATGCGGCCGAGCAGGGTGGAGACCTCGGAGCCGGCCTGGGTGAAGCGGAAGATGTTGTCGATGAAGAGCAGCACCTCCTGCTTCTTCACGTCGCGGAAGTACTCCGCCATCGTCAGCGCCGACAGGGCGACCCGCAGCCGGGTGCCCGGCGGCTCGTCCATCTGGCCGTAGACCAGCGCGGTCTTGTCGATGACGCCGGACTCGGTCATCTCGGCGATGAGGTCGTTGCCCTCGCGGGTGCGCTCACCCACGCCGGCGAAGACCGAGGTACCACCGAAGTTCCGGGCCACACGGGTGATCATCTCCTGGATGAGCACCGTCTTGCCGACGCCGGCACCGCCGAACAGGCCGATCTTGCCGCCCTTGACGTACGGGGCGAGCAGGTCGATGACCTTGATGCCGGTCTCCAGCATCTCGGTCTTCGGCTCCAGGTCCGCGAAGGCCGGGGCCTTGCGGTGGATACCCCAGTGGTCGTCGGGCTGGAGCGTCTCGCCCTCGGTGAGGTTGAGGCACTCGCCGATCGCGTTGAACACGTGGCCCTTGACCGTGTCGCCCACCGGAACGGTGATCGGCGAGCCGGAGTCGCGCACCTCGGTGCCACGGACCAGGCCGTCGGTCGGCTGCATCGAGATGGCGCGGACCATGTTGTCACCCAGGTGCTGGGCGACCTCCAGGGTCAGCGTCTTCTCGCCGCCGGAGAGCGTCACGTCCACGTGCAGGGCGTTGAACAGGGCCGGCATGGCGTCGCGCGGGAACTCGGCGTCGACGACCGGGCCGATGACCCGGACCACGCGACCCGTGGCCGTCTTGGTCTCTACTGGGGCAGTCATCACACTTCACTTCCCGACGCGGCCAGCGCGTTAGCGCCGCCGACGATCTCGCTGATCTCCTGGGTGATCCCGGCCTGGCGGGCCGAGTTCATCTCACGCGTGTACTTCTCGATCATCTCTTCGGCGTTGTCGGTGGCGCTCTTCATCGCCCGCCGACGGGCCGCCGACTCGCTCGCCGCCGACTCCAGCAACGCCGCGTAGATCCGCGTGTTGATGTATTTCGGCAGCAGCGCGTCGAGCAGCGCCTCCGCGTCCGGCTCGAACTCGTAGGCCGGCAGCGCGCCCTCGGACCGGGGCCGGTCCTCCACCTGCATGGGGCCCATGATCCGGGCGACCGGGGTCTGGGTCATCAGGGAGTGGAACTCGGTGTAGACGATGTGCAGCTCGTCCACGCCGAGCACCCCGTCCGCACCGGCGCCGCCGTCGACGTCGTCCGCACCGGCGGTGAACGCCTTGATCAGCGTCTCGCCCACGGCGCGGGCGTCGGCGAAGGTCGGCTGCTCCGAGAACCCGGTCCAGTTGGCCTCGATCGGCCGGTCACGGAACCGGAAGAACCCGACACCCTTGCGCCCGATGACGTAGAGCACCGGCTCCTTGCCGTCGGCGCGCAGCCGGGCGATCAGCGACTCGGCCATCTTGATGGCGTTGGAGCTGTAGCCGCCAGCGAGGCCGCGGTCGGAGGTGACCAGCAGGACGCCCGCCCGCCGCACCCGCTCGCGCGGGGTGAGCAGCGGGTGGTCGATCCGCGCGTTGGACGCCAGCGCCGTGAGCACGCCGGTGACCGCCTGGGCGTACGGCAGGGACGCCGCCACCCGGGCCTGGGCCTTGGCGATGCGGCTCGTCGCCACGAGCTCCATCGCCTTGGTGATCTTCTTCATCCCCTTCGCCGAGCGGATCCGCTGACGAAGAACGCGAACCTGGGCCGCCATGAATCAGCCCTTACCGGTTCTCGGCCGGGCGGTCACCCGTGCCGTCGCGGAAGCGGCTCACCGTCTCGCGGTCCTGCTCGCCCTCGAGCGGCGCGGCCGGCGCGTCGTTGATCCGCCGCTCGTCCTCCTTGCCGAGGAAGACCTGCTTGAACTCGGCGATGGCGGAGTCCAGGGAGTTGATGATGTCGTCGTTCCACTGGTGGTCGGCGATGCTCGCCAGGACACCCTCGTGCTTGTGCCGGAGGTACTGCAGGAACTCCGACTCGAAGCGCCGGATCTCGCCGACCGGGACGTCGTCCAGCTTGCCCTCGGTGCCGGCCCAGACCGAGACGACCTGCTCCTGCACCGGGTACGGCGAGTAGTTCGCCTGCTTGAGCAGCTCGACCAGGCGGGAACCGCGGTCCAGCTGGGCGCGGGAGGTCTTGTCCAGGTCGGAGGCGAAGGCGGCGAACGCCTCCAGCTCGCGGAACTGGGCCAGGTTGAGCCGCAGCGAGCCGGCGACCTTCTTCATCGGCTTCACCTGCGCGGCGCCACCGACCCGGGAGACCGAGGTGCCGACGTTGATGGCCGGCCGGACGCCCTGGTTGAACAGGTCGGTCTCGAGGAAGATCTGGCCGTCGGTGATGGAGATGACGTTGGTCGGGATGAAGGCCGAGATGTCGTTGGCCTTCGTCTCGATGATCGGCAGGCCGGTCATCGAGCCGCCGCCCAGCTCGTCGGAGAGCTTCGCGCAGCGCTCCAGCAGGCGGGAGTGCAGGTAGAAGACGTCACCCGGGTACGCCTCGCGGCCCGGCGGGCGACGCAGCAGCAGGGACACGGCGCGGTACGCCTCGGCCTGCTTGCTCAGGTCGTCGAAGACGATCAGGACGTGCTTGCCGCCGTACATCCAGTGCTGCCCGATGGACGAGCCGGTGTAGGGGGCGAGGTACTTGAAGCCGGCCGGGTCGGAGGCCGGGGAGGCGACGATGGTGGTGTACTCCATCGCGCCCGCCTCCTCCAGGACGCCCTTGATCGAGGCGATCGTGGAGGCCTTCTGGCCGATGGCGACGTAGATGCAGCGGACCTGCTTCTTCGGGTCGCCGGAGCGCCAGTTGTCCCGCTGGTTGAGGATGGTGTCCAGCGCGACGGTGGTCTTGCCGGTCTTCCGGTCGCCGATGATCAGCTGACGCTGGCCACGGCCGATCGGGGTCATGGCGTCGACGGCCTTGAGGCCGGTCTGCAGCGGCTCGTCGACCGACTGCCGGGCCATCACGTTCGGGGCCTGGAGCTCCAGCTCGCGGAAGCCCTCGTTGGCGATGTCGCCGAGCCCGTCGATCGGCTGGCCGAGCGCGTTGACCACGCGGCCGAGGAAGGCGTCGCCGACCGGCACGGAGAGCACCCGGCCGGTGCGCTTGACGCGCTGCCCCTCTTCGAGCTTGGCGGAGTCACCGAGAACGACGACACCGATCTCCCGGACGTCGAGGTTCAGCGCCACACCCAGCGTGCCGTCCTCGAACTCCAGGAGCTCGTTGGTCATGGTCGAGGGGAGGCCCTCGACGTGGGCGATGCCGTCGCCGGTGTCGGCGACGGTGCCGACCTCCTCGCGGGAGAGTTCGGACGAGTAGGAGGAGACGTAGCGCTCCAGGGCGCCGCGGATCTCCTCCGTCGAGATGGTCAGCTCGGCCATCCTCTGCTTCCTTAAGTATCAGGGGCCCGGGATACCTAGTACCGACCGGTCCGAATGGCGTCTATTCACAGGCGCTGAGCGGGGGTGCCGCCTCAGCGCTTCGCGAGCGCGTTGCGGCTCTCGTTGAGGCGGCGCAGGACGGTGCCGTCGTACAGGTCGGAACCGACCCGCACGCTCACGCCACCGAGAACCGAGGGGTCCACCGTCTGCTTGACGGAGACCTCCCGACCGTATATCGCGGAGAGACTCGCGCCCAGCCGGCGCTCGTCCTCTTCACTCAACGGGGCCGCGGCGGTCACGTACGCCACCTGCCGGTCCCGCCGGTCGGCGGCCAGCTCGACCAGCCGGGTGAGCGCCCCGGCGAAGTTGCGTCCACCGAACCCGGCGAGCGCGACCCCGACGAGGTAGCCGGTGACCGGCCGGGCCTTGCCGGCGAGCAGCTGGTCGACCAGCGTGGCCCGCCGCTCGGCCGGGACGGTCGGGTCGGAGAGCGCGCTGGACAGCCCCGGCGAACCGGCGACGACCTGCCCGAAGCGGAACAGCTCGTCCTCGACCTCGCCCAGCTCGCCCGCGGAGTCGGCGCCCGCCAGGAGAGCGTCGACGCCCAGCCGCTCGGCGGCGTCGAGCAGCTCCGAGGGCGCCGACCAGCGGCCGGCGACCAGCGAGGCGATCAGGTCCAGCGCCTCGGCGTCGACCTTGCCGCGCAGCAGCTCGCCGAGCAGCCCGGCACGGTCGGCACCGGTGCGGGCCGGGTCGGACAGCGCCCGGCGCAGCCGCGGCTCGCGCCGCAGCAGGTTGGCGACGGAGAGGATGGCGTCGGCGGTGGTGGCCACCGCCGACGGCTCCGCACCGCGGACGTACGCGTCGAGGCGCTCGGCCGCGACCTTGTACGACTCCCGGCTGGCGGCCTGCATCAGCGGGCCCCCGCGCTCTCGAGGTTGCTCAGGAACCGGTCGACGGTGCCCTTGCGGCGCGCCTCGTCGGCGAGGGACTCCCCGACGATCTTGCTGGCCAGGTCGACCGCGATCGTGCCGACCTCGGTGCGCAGCTCGCGCACGATGGTGGCGCGCTCGGCGGCGAGCTGCTCCTTGCCCGCGGCGATGATCCGGTCGGACTCCTCCCGCGCCTTGGCGAGGATGTCCTGGCGGATGCCCTCGGCGTCGGCCCGGGCGTCGTCCCGGATCCGGGCCGCCTCGGTACGCACCTCGGCGAGCTGGGCCCGGTACTGCTCGAGCACCTGGTTCGCCTCGGCCTGGGCGGCCTCGGCCCGCTTGAGCCCACCCTCGATCGCGTCGACCCGCGCCTGGTACATCGCCTCCATGCGGGGCATGACGAACTTCAGCAGGACGAAGCAGAGCAGGGCGAAGGCGATGGTCCCGACGACCATCTCCTGCCAGATGGGCAGGATCGGGTTGTGCTCCACACCTTCTGCGGCGATGAACATGTCAGACCTCCGGGTCGGGAGAGAACTCTCGTCAGCCGCCGACGGCGAAGGCGAGCACCAGGCCGAACAGCGCGAGCGCCTCGACGAGGGCGAAGCCCAGGATCAGCCAGGTGCGGTTGTAGCCGGCGGACTCCGGCTGACGCGCGCTCGACTGGATGTAGGCCGCGAAGACCAGGGCGACACCGATACCGGGGCCGATGGCGGCGAGGCCGTAGCCGATGGTGTTGACGCTACCGCCGATCTCGGCAAGAACAGTCATTGCGGGTATTCCTCCTGTTCGACGCGTGAGGTCTCACGCGTACGCGGGTCGGTACCAGAAGCTTGGTCGGGCCGGGTGGCCCGCCGAGCCCGATCAGTGCTCGTCGGCGAGCGAACTTCCGATGTAGTTCGCGCTCAGCGTGACGAAGACGTAGGCCTGCAGGACGGCGACCAGCACCTCGAAGAAGGCCATCACGATCGCCATCAGGAAGGAGAAGACCGAGGTCACCTGGATGAACAGGCTGCTCGAGTTGAGCATCACGAAGCCGCCGATGGTGAAGACCAGCAGCAGCAGGTGGCCGGCGAACAGGTTCGCGAAGAGCCGCAGGGCCAGCGTGACGGGCCGGACGATGAACGTCTGCATGAACTCGATCGGGATCAGCAGGATGTGCATGGGCCACGGCACGTTCGGGATGATCAGGCTCATCTTGAGGTACTTGCCGAGGCCGTGCTTGCGGGCGCCGATGTAGAGGTACATCACGTAGGAGATCGCGGCGAGCACGATGGGGAACGCGATGTGCGAGTTCGGCGAGATCTGCAACCCGGGCACGATGGCGAAGAGGTTGGTCAGCACGATGAAGCTGAACAGCACCGTGAAGTAGGGCGCGAAGCGGATGCCCGCGTTGCCCATCTGCTCGCGGGCGATGTTGTCCCGGACCAGGCCGTAGATCGACTCCGCGTACCACTGGGCCTTACCGGGGACCAGCTTGGGCTTCCGGTAGGCGAGCATGAAGAAGATGGTCAGCAGCGCGACCGCGAGCCAGACCATGATCCCGAACTTGGTGACCCAGGGGCCAGCCACGTCCGGCGGGTAGAAATCTCCGACGCTGGGGGGCCAGGGAAGCCCCTCGGCGGCGACGAGCTGTCCACTCACCGTGTCATCCTCCGCACTCGACAGACCCGCGCGTGCTGGCACTCAAGCACTGAGCCTCTTCATGATCAGGTAAATCGCTCCGGCCGCGCCGAAGATCATGCCGAGGGCGACCCCGACGCCGGTTCGCAGATCGAGAAGTCGCTCCGCCAACCACCCGAGGAAGCCCCACACCACGATGCCGGCGAGTAGGTAGCCCAGGACGGCCCCTGCCGCGCCTTCCGACGAAGGGTCGTCGGACCTGCGGGGGTGTGGGTCTTCGGCCATGACGTGGCGAACAATATCAGCAGGGACGCGCGGGAGTGTGCGGCACCCCCCACACTGCGGACAGCGTGCGGGCCATGGTGCGGGCGCGAAAGTCGTTGGTCAGGTTACTCCCGTGCGGCCCGCCGCGGCAGCCCGAAATGCCGGACGCAGATCCGACAGAACGCTCACTCACCGCGTCGCTCGAATGTGGGCAGCGGCGTACGCAGGGCCCAGCCCAGGTGGGCGCCCGTCCAGACCACCACGGCCGCGATGATCGCCACCCCCATGTCCGGCAGGCCGGGCCAGCCGGTGGCCGCCACGGCGGCCATCGCCACCCCGAGCACCACGATCTTCGTGGCGTAGGTGACCAGCCCCACCGACATGATCATCCGGGGGTTGACGGCGTCGGCCCAGGCCACCGAGACGCCGGAGACCAGGTAGCTGACGACGACCAGCGCGATCCCGGCGGCCACGCCGGCCGCGCCGGTGCCGCCTCGCAGCACGGCGGCGGTCGGCACCGCGACCAGCGCGAGCACCACGCAGGCCAGCAGCGGCAGGCGCAGGTGCGGCAGCCGGGACCGGATGGCACCCGGCTCGCCCGCGCGCGGCTCGCTCATCGGGGGTACGCCGGGAAGGCGGCGACCAGCTCGGCGACCTCGCCGGCGAGCCCGGCGAGGGTGTCGGCGCCCCCGGGGGCGGCCGGATCGGTGCGCACGGCGCGGGCGATCAGCGAGGCGACCTGCCGCATCTCCGGCTCGCGCATGCCCTGGGTGGTGACGCTCGGGGTGCCCACCCGGATGCCCGAGGCGACCATCGGCTTCTGCGGGTCGTACGGGATCGCGTTCTTGTTCAGGGTGATGCCGGCGGCGTCGCAGCGCGCCTCGGCGTCCGCGCCGGTGACCCCGACCTCGCGCAGGTCGACCAGGGCGAGGTGGGTGTCGGTGCCCCCGGAGACCGGGCGCATCCCCTCGTCGTCCAGCCCGGCGGCGAGCGCCCGCGCGTTCGCCACCACGCGCTCCGCGTAGGCCCGGAACTCGGGCTGGGCGGCCTCGCGCAGCGCGACCGCCTTGGCGGCGACGACGTGCATCAGCGGGCCGCCCTGGGTGAACGGGAAGACCGCCTTGTCGATGCGCTGGGCCAGCGACTCCCGGCACAGGATCATGCCGCCGCGCGGCCCGCGCAGCACCTTGTGCGTGGTGAGGCAGACGACGTCGGCGTGCGGCACCGGCGACGGGACGGCCTTCCCGGCGACCAGCCCGATGAAGTGCGCGGCGTCGACCATCAGATACGCCCCGACCTCGTCGGCGATCTCGCGGAACCGCGCGAAGTCGATCAACCGCGGGTAGGCCGTCGCCCCACAGATGATCATCTTGGGCCGGTGCGCGAGGGCCAGGTCGCGTACCTCGTCGTAGTCGATCAGCTCGGTGTCGCGCCGGACGGTGTAGCCGACCGTGTGGAACCACTTGCCGGAAAAGTTGACCCGGCTGCCGTGGGTGAGGTGGCCGCCGTGCGGCAGGTCCATGGCGAGCACCGTGTCCCCCGGCTGGACCAGCGCCGCGTACGCGGCCAGGTTGGCGCTCGCCCCCGAGTGCGGCTGGAGGTTGGCGTGCTCGGCGCCGAAGAGCTCCTTCGCCCGCGCGATGCCGATCTCCTCGGCCCGGTCGACCTCGGCGCAGCCGCCGTAGTAGCGCCGCCCCGGGTAGCCCTCGGCGTACTTGTTGGTCAGGGTCGAGCCGAGCGCGGCCAGCACCGCCGGCGAGGTGAGGTTCTCGCTGGCGATCAGTTGCAGGCCGCCCCGGAGCCGGTCCAGCTCGCCGAGCACCACCCCGGCGATCTCCGGATCGGTCGCGCGGAGCTGGTCGAAATCCGGCCCCCAGAAGGTGCTCGTCTCAGTAGCCACAGCGCCAGAGTCTATTGGGCCGCACACTGGAGACCGTGAGATGCCTGGTCACGGGAGCGACGGGTTACATCGGCGGGCGGCTGGCGCCCCGGCTGCTGGTCGAGGGGCACACGGTGCGCTGCCTCGCCCGCAAGGCGGGACGGCTGCGGGACGTGCCGTGGGCGGCGCGGACGGAGATCGTCGAGGGCGACCTGCGCGCGCCGGAGACGCTGCCGGCCGCGTTCGAGGGCGTGGACGTCGCCTACTACCTGGTGCACTCGCTCGGCCAGGCCGGCTTCGAGGCCGCCGACCGGGAGGCCGCCACCCGGTTCGCCGAGGCCGCGCGCGCCGCCGGCGTACGCCGGATCGTCTACCTGGGCGGGCCGGAGCCGGCGGCGGACCGGGAGGTCCCGTCGGCGCACCTGCGCTCCCGGGCCGAGGTGGGGCGGATCCTGCTCGACAGCGGGGTGCCGACGGCGGTGCTGCGGGCCGCGGTGATCATCGGGTCCGGGTCGGCCTCGTTCGAGATGCTGCGCTACCTGACCGAGCGGCTGCCGGCCATGGTCACCCCCCGCTGGGTCCGCAACCGGATCCAGCCGATCGCCGTCCGGGACGTGCTGCGCTACCTGGCCGGCTGCGCGCACCTGCCGCCGGAGGTCAACCGCGCCTTCGACATCGGCGGGCCGGACATCCTCACCTTCCAGGACATGATGCAGCGGTACGCGCGGGTGGCCGGGCTGCGCCGGCGGACCATCGTGCCGGTGCGACCGCTGACGCCGTCGCTCTCCTCGCACTGGGTCGGGCTCGTCACGCCGGTGCCGAACGCGATCGCCCGACCGCTGGTGGAGAGCCTGGTCCACGAGGCCGTCGCCCACGAGCACGACATCGCCGCGTACGTGCCCGACCCGCCGGAGGGGCTGACCGGCTTCGACCAGGCGGTCGCGGCGGCCCTGGCGAAGGTCCGCGACGGCGAGGTGGCGACCCGCTGGTCGACCGCGAGCGGCCCCGACGCGCCGGCCGAGCCGCTGCCCAGCGACCCGGAGTGGTCCGGCGGGACCGCCTACACCGACGTCCGCGAGCGGGCGGTGCACGCACCGCCGGAGGAGCTGTGGCGGGTCGTCGAGGGCGTCGGCGGGGAGCACGGCTGGTACTCGTTCCCGCTGGCCTGGTCGGTCCGGGGCTGGCTGGACCGGCTGATCGGCGGCGTGGGGCTGCGCCGGGGCCGGCGCGACCCGCACCGCCTCCAGGTCGGCGAGGCGCTGGACTTCTGGCGGGTGGAGGAGATCGTGCCCGGCGAGCTGCTGCGGCTGCGCGCCGAGATGCGGCTGCCGGGCCGGGCCTGGCTGGAGATGCGGGTGCTCCGGGTGGACGGCGAGGGCAGCCGCTACCAGCAGCGGGCGGTGTTCCTGCCGCGCGGGCTGCCCGGGCACGCGTACTGGGGCGCGGTGGCGCCCTTCCACGCGGTGGTCTTCGGCGGGATGGCCCGCAACATCGCCCGCCAGGCCGAGCAGGCGGCCCGCCGGCCCGTGGCCGCGTCCCCGCGCCGCTGAGACGCCCGTGCCCCTGCGGCCCGCCGGTCTCAGTTGCCGGCGCGGGCGCCGGTGAGCTGGAAGGCGGTCGCCTCGCTGGGCGGCACGAAGTCGCGGACGGGCTCGTCGCGCAGCGCGAAGGCGAGCACCTCCCCCACCGCCTCGACCAGCTGCCCCTGCACCCGCTGGCCCACCGCGTCGCGCGGGTCGTCGGGGTTCGCGGCGATCGAGGCGACCGCCAGCTGCGGGGTGAAGGCGACCACGGTCTCCGTCGCGTACCCGTCCGAGCTGCCCGTCTTGCCCGCCACCGGCCGGCCGAGCTGCCGACGCAGCCCCTCCGCGGTGCCGCCGTCGCACTCCCGGTACATCGACTGGTCGCCGACCACGCAACGGGCCGCGTCGGCCGCCGCCCGGGCCACGTCCGGATCCACCGCCTGCCGGCAGTGCGTCCGCGCGGCGGCCACCGGGCGGCCGGCGGCGTCGGCGATCGAGACGACCGGCAGCGGCGCACACCACGAGCCCTCGGCCGCCACGGCGGCGTACGCGCCGGCCAGGTCGAGCGGGGTCGTGGCGGAGACCCCGAGGGTGAACGGCCCCCACTCGCGCGCGCCGTGGCGGGCCAGCCGCGCGTCCTCCTCGGCACGGAAGACGATGCCGAGCCGCTCGGCCATCTCCACCACCCGGTCCGCGCCGACCCGCTCGGTCAGCCAGGCGAAGTACGTGTTGACCGACTCGCCGAAGGCGGTCCACATGGTGTGCCGGCCGTCCATCAGGTCGCTGGCGTTGCGCGGGCACCAGTACCCGTCGCAGCTCGCCGCCCCGCTCGCCGAGTAGTCGGTCACGATCCGCTCCGGCGCGTCGAACTCCGTGCTCAGCGGCAGCCCGGACTCCAGCGCGGCCAGCATCGTGAAGACCTTGAACGTGGAGCCGGCCTGGTAGCCCTCGATCGCCCCGCCCCCGGCGACCAACTGGTTGACCGTGTTCGGGTGGTTCTTCTGCCCGGCCGGGTTGGCGGCCACGCCGTAGTTGCGGTTCACCGCCATCGCGAGGACCCGGCCCGTGCCGGGCTGGACCACCGCCGTCGGCGCCGCCCGGCGGTCGTCCACCGAGTAGATCCGGCGCACCTGCTCGGTGGTGGCGCGCTGCACCGCCGGGTCGAGCGAGGAGACGATGGAGAACCCGCCCCGGCGCAGCGTGAGCTGCCGCTCGTCGACCGTCGCGCCGAACGCCGGCTGGGCGTTCCACCAGCGGGTGAACCAGTCGCAGAAGAAGCCCCAGTCGTTGTGCTCCGCCGGCACCGCCGTGCAGTCGTTCGGCGTCTGGCTGGGGCGCAGCTTCAACTGCTCCGCCCTGGCCCGGTCCGCCGCCTCGGCGGGGACCTGCCCGGACTCCACCAGCCGGTCCAGCACGTACGCCCGGCGGGCGACCGCCGCGTCCGCGTCGCCGTTGATCGGGTCGTCGGTGTGCGGGGAGCGGACCAGGCCGGCCAGCAGCGCCGCCTCGGCAAGGGTGAGGTCCGCCGGCGGCTTCGAGAAGTAGCGGCGGCTCGCGGCGCCCACCCCGTACGCGCCCGCGCCGAAGTAGGCGATGTTGAGGTAGCGGGCGAGGATCTCGTCCTTG
Organism: Micromonospora reichwaldensis; assembly: GCF_031845925.1. NCBI lineage: Bacteria > Bacillati > Actinomycetota > Actinomycetes > Micromonosporales > Micromonosporaceae > Micromonospora > Micromonospora reichwaldensis. Next base: position 130,440 of record NZ_JAVRFL010000013.1, read on the forward strand.
GTCAGCTCCCGCTCCAGGGCCAGCGCGTACCGCATCTCCTGGATCTTGCGCGCGGTGCTGAGCTCGGTGGCGGCGGCCCGCTGCCGCTCGCTCAGCCGGGGGTCGTTGCTGAGCACGTTGCGGACGTACTGCATGGTCAGCGTGGACGCGCCCTGCCGGGTCTCCCCGGCCCCCCGGTTGACGGTGAAGGCCCGCGCCACGCCACGCAGGTCGACCCCGCTGTGCTCGTGGAACCGGGTGTCCTCGGCGGCGATGACCGCCTGCCGCATCACCGGCGCCACCTCGGCCAGCGGCACGTCCACCCGGTCCTCCTGGTAGAAGGAGGTGATCAGCGTCTTGCCGTCGTTGGCGTAGAGGTTCGAGCGCTGGGGCGTGGGCGGCGTGCGCAGCGTGTTCGGCAACTCCGAGTACGGCGCGGCGAGCGCCGAGAACCCGATCCCGAAGACCAGCGCGGCCGGGAGGGCCGCCACCGCGAGCGCCAGCCCGGCCAGCACGCCGGCGAGCAGGATCGTGAACACTTTGTCGAGGCGTGCCCGGGTCATCAGCTCTCCCCGCAGGAGCCGGTCAGGACCCACTCAGAATGACCCGAAAGCCCCTCTGTACCGCCCCTTTCCCCCAAACCCGCAGGAAACTCACGCGGGCGGGTACCTCGGGCGGGTTACGGCAGGAGCACTGCGGCGAGGGGGTGGACGCTCTCCTCGATCTCGTCGGCGACCCGGCTGAAGCACTGGTCGCCGCGCCCCCACGGATCGTCGAGATCGTCGGTGGGCAGCGAGGTGGTGCCCAGCCGGGCGGCGTGGGCGGCCTCCACCAGGGCCACGCCGCGCGCGTACACCGCGTCGGGGGTCGCCTCGGCCGCCGGCAGCGCGGCGGCGTCCACGCCGGCGAGCAGCCGGCCGAACTCGCCCAGCACGAACGTGCGCGACTCGGCGTCGGGGCGCAACGCCACCACGTACTCCTGCTGGTCGGCGGTGGCGGTCAGGACGAGGTCGGCGGCGTCGATGTGGTCCGAGCGAAGCTTGCGCGCGGCGAAGCCGGCGACGCTGCCGCCCCGGGAGGTCACCTGGCGCGACGCCGGCGGGTTCATCTCCTCGCCGGCGTGCCAGCCACCGGTGCCGGCGCTGTGGCTGTGCAGCAGCTCATCGGCGCGCGCCGGGTCGACCTCGCGGCGGGCCAGCCGTTCCCGGACGGCGAGGGCCAGCAGCCGCTCGGCCATCGGGGAGCGGCAGATGTTGCCCATGCACACGTGCAGCACGGTGAACGGAGGCACTCAGACCCCCTGGCCGACGAGGATGTCGGGCACCACGTCGCGCAGCTTCTCCAACCCGACGGCGCCCTGGCGGAGGACCTGCGGCACCTCGCCGGTGAGGTCCACGATCGTGCTCGGCACCGGATCCGGGCAGGGCCCGGCCTCCAGGTAGGCCCGCACCGAGTAGGAGAGCTGGTCGCGGGCCTCCTCGGCGGTGAGGGCGGCCGGCTGGCCGGTCTTGTTGGCCGAGGCGACCGCCATCGGGCCGGTCTCGCGCAGCACCTCCAGCGCCACCGGGTGCAGCGGCATCCGCACCGCCACCGTCCCCGAGGAGTCGCCGAGGTCCCAGCGCAGGCTGGGCGAGTGGGTCACGATGATGGTCAGCGCCCCGGGCCAGAACGCCTCGACGAGGTCCCGGGCCGCCTGGGGCAGCGAGTAGACCAGGCCGTCGAGGGTGTGCCGGGAGCCGATCAGCACGGGCGGCGGCACCTGACGGCCGCCCTTGGCGTCCAGCAGGGCCTTGACCGCGTACGGGGTGAACGCGTCCGCGCCGATCCCGTAGACCGTGTCCGTCGGCAGGACGACCAGCTCGCCGTTCTTGACCGCCTCGATGGCAGCGGCGATGCCGCGGTCCCGGTCGGCGGGCGACCGGCAGTCGTAGAGCATCACGAGGAGTCAGTCTGCCACGTCGCGGCGACGGCGGCGTGCTGGCCGTCCGCCCGGCGGGACGCGGTCGCGAACCGGGGCCGTCCGGTCAGGTCCGGGTGGTCGGCGACCGCCTCGAACCGGCCGTCCGCGGCGAGCAGGTCGGGCACCGCCGTGCCGTGCGTGTCGTCGTGCTCCACGCCGAACACCCCGCCCGGGCGCAGCAGCGCCGCCGCCCGCGCGATCACCGGGCGGATCACTGCCAGGCCGTCCCCACCGCCGAAGACCGCGTTCGCCGGGTCGTGTCGGCCCACCTCCGGGGGTACGGCCACCCCCGACGGCACGTACGGCGGGTTGCAGAGCAGCACGTCGACCCGGCCCACCAGGTCGGCGAGCAGGTCGGCGGCGGTGACGTCCGCCGCCACCACCTCGATCGGCCGGTCCCCCGCGGCGGCCCGCGCCGCCGCGTTGCGGTGCAGCCAGGGCAGCGCCGCCGCTGACCGTTCCACCGCCACCACCCGGGCCGCCGGCAGCTCCTGGGCCACCGAGAGGGCGATCGCCCCCGAGCCGCTGCACAGGTCCACCACCAGCGCGGCGCCCAGGCGCCGGCCCTGCGCGATCCCCCAGCCGGCGAGCAGTTCCGTCTCGGGCCGGGGCACGAAGACGCCCGGTCCGACGGCCAGTTCCAGGTGCCGGAAGCCGGCGCTGCCGGTGAGATGCTGCAACGGTTCCCGCCCGGCCCGCCGCGCGACCAGCTCGTCGAACCGGTCGAGCTGCTCGGCCGTGAGGTCGTCGGCCAGCGCCAGCCGCCCCCGGGGCACCGCCAGCACGTACGCGGCCAACTGCTCCGCCTCGGCGCGGGGCGAGGCGATACCGGCGTCGGCGAGGGCCCGGGACGCCCGGGCCAACGCCACGGAAGGGCGCTGCCGTCTCGTCCCTTCGGACGGGTGTTGCGGCACGGTGGTCACGAGATAATCATGGGGCGTCGCGCTGGACATCACGAGCGGATGCGTCCGGACGCACACCGACAGGAGGTCGCGGTGGGTTGGCTCGACCGGGTCACCGACCAGGTTGACGCCCTGACGCGGGCGCGGGCCCTCCAGGAGTCCAGCCGCTCCGCCGAGGCGTACGCGATCCTCGACCGGGTCGTCGCCACCACCACCGACCCGTACGCACGGGCCGACGCCCTGGTGCAGCGCCTCTCCGCGGTGATCAACCTCGGGCGGACGGCGGAGTACACCCGGGCCGTCGAGGAGGCCTCCACCGCCGTCCGCGACCTCGCCGAGCCCTACCTGCTCGGGCACCTCAACGCGCTGGCCGCCCTCGCCGCGCACCACCAGGGCGCGCTGGACCGCTGCGTCACCCACCTGGTGAAGGCCGCCCGGGCGTTGGGCGCCGTGGCGGACCCCGACCGGGACACCGCGTGGGGCTGGCACGACCTGGCGATGGCCTACTCGTACCTCAGCTTCCACGGCTACGCCCTCGGCGCCATCGAACGGGCGCGGCAGCTCGGCAGCGCCGCCGAGATCCCGGAGGAGACCTTCGCCGCCCCCGGGATCCGGCTGCGCAACGCCGTCGCCTTGGACCACAACGGCGACAGCGACGGCTGCCTGCGGGTGCTGCGCGACGTCGCCGCCGACCTGGACCGGTTCCTGGGCAGCGGGCGGGCCGGGAAGCTGCGCCCCAGCAGCCTGGCCGCGTACGGCTACGCCGCCGCCCGGCGGGCGGCCCTCGGCGACCGGTGGGACGTCGACCCGCAGGCCGGCCCGGCCCGGCTGCTCGGCCACGGCGGCGACAGCGCCCGCGCCCGCGACATGCGCCAGCTCGGCCAGGTCTGCCTGGCCGTCGCCGAGGGACGGCCGATCGAGGCCGTCACCCGGCTGGACACCGTCCAGGTCTCCACGGAGACGCTGGGCGCGGCCGAACCGGCCCGGCTGCGCAGCATCGCCCTGGCCCGCGCCGGCGACCACGCCGGCGCGCACCGGGCCGACCGGCTGGCGTTCCGGCTGGCCGCCCAGCGCAACGACCGGCTCCGCGACGTCTACATCGACGGCATCGCCGCCCGCATCGACCACGAGGAGATGCGCCGCGAGGCGGCCCGCTTCGAGGGCGAGGCGTTGACCGACCCGCTGACCGGGCTGCCCAACCGGCGGCGGCTGGAGCGCTACATCGCCACCCTGGTCGCCCACGGCGACCGGGTCGTCATCGGCGTCTGCGACCTGGACGGCTTCAAGGCCGTCAACACCCGGCACGGGCACCACTCCGGCGACCTGGTGCTCCAGCGCATCGCCGGGGTGATCAACCGGGTGATGCGCCGGGGCGACTTCGTGGCCCGCTACGGCGGGGACGAGTTCGTGGTGGTGCTGCCCGGCGCCGGGATGACCGAGGCGGCCGAGGTGGGCCGCCGCATCGACGCCGCGGTGCGCACCGAGGACTGGGAGTCGCTGGTCCCCGGCACGCCGGTCGGGGTCAGCGTCGGCTTCGCCGAGGTGGGCGCCACCGGTCCCGGCCTGCGCGACGCCCTCGGCACTGCGTTCGAGGCCGCCGACCGCGCGATGCTGGCGGCGAAGACCCGCCCCCGCGCCTCCTGACCCCGGCCGCCCCGTCGGGCCCCGGGGGTCAGCGGCGGGTCAGCTCGGTGTCGCCGGCCAGGCGGGCGGCGCGGTCGGCCTCGACGAGGGCGTCGAGGACCCCGTCCAGCTCACCGGCGAGCGCCAGGTCCAGGTTGTACGCGGTGTAGCCGATCCGGTGGTCGGTGATCCGGTTCTGCGGGAAGTTGTACGTGCGGATCCGCTCGGAACGGTCCACGGTGCGCACCTGCGCCTTGCGGGCGTCCGAGGCGGCCGCGTCGGCCTGCTCCTGGGCCGCCGCCAGCAGCCGGGCGCGCAGGATCCGCATCGCCTGCTCCCGGTTCTGCAACTGGGACTTCTCGTTCTGGCAGGAGACCACGATGCCCGTCGGCACGTGCGTGATCCGTACCGCCGAGTCGGTGGTGTTCACCGACTGGCCGCCGGGCCCCGACGAGCGGAACACGTCGATGCGCAGCTCGTTCGGGTCGATGGTGACGTCGACGTCCTCGGCCTCCGGCAGCACCAGCACCCCGGCGGCGCTCGTGTGGATGCGGCCCTGCGACTCGGTGACCGGTACGCGCTGCACCCGGTGCACGCCGCCCTCCCACTTGAGCCGGGACCAGACGCCGTTGCCGCCCTCGGGCACGCCCTTGGTCTTGATCGCCAGCGAGACGTCCTTCACCCCGCCCAGGTCCGAGTCCTGGGCGTCGAGCACCTCGGTGAGCCAGCCGCGCCGCTCGGCGTACCGGGTGTACATCCGCAGCAGGTCGCCGGCGAACAGCGCGGACTCCTCGCCGCCCTCGCCCGCCTTGATCTCGACGATCACGTCCTTGGCGTCGTGCGGGTCGCGCGGGATCAGCAACTCCGCCAGCCGCTGCTCCAGCGCCGGCAGACTCTCCGCGATCGACTCGGCCTCGGCGGCGAAGGACGCGTCCTCGGCGACCAGCTCCCGGGCGGCGGCCAGGTCGGCGCGGGCCTGCTCCAGCTCCCCTGCCGCCTTGTGCAGCGGGACCAGCTCGGCGTACCGGCGGCCGACCCGGCGGGCGGTGCCCTGGTCGGCGTGGATGGCCGGATCCGCCAGCCGCTTCTCCAGCTCGGCGTACTCGTCGAGGAGGGCGGCCAGGCGCTCGCTGCTCATGCGGGGGAGGCTCCTTCGGCGACGAGGGCGGGATCCGGGGAGATACGGACGGCGCCCGCGTCCGGCACGAAACCGGACGCGGGCGCCGAACGAGGAGCTACTTGGCCTTCTTGGCCTGAACCTTGGCGTACTTCTGCTGGAACTTCGCCACCCGGCCTGCGGTGTCCAGGACGCGCTGCTTGCCGGTGTAGAACGGGTGGCAGGCGCTGCAGGTCTCGACGTGGATCGAGCCGCCCTTGGCGGTGCTGCGGGTGGTGAACGTGTTACCGCAGGAGCAGCTGACCTCGGTGGTCACGTACTCCGGGTGGATGTTGGACTTCATCTCGCCTCGGTCCTCTCGTGGATGGTCGCCGGGTCGCCGTCGGTGTCCGTCGCGGCGCGCGACGGGCTCGGGCGTGAACCGGAACCGGTGGCCGATTGACCAGTGTGCCATGGGCGTACGCCGACCCGGCAGTCGGGCCGCACGGCTGGTCCGGCATCGACAACGCACGCCCCACGTCCCGCATTCCCGACGCCTGGCCGGGCATTCGTCCCGGCACGGCCGCCGTCGGCGTCGTGCCCCGGCCGGGGCACGCGGCGCGGACGGCGGGACCGCCGACGACGTACGACACGGAGGAGCCGATGGCCCGCCTGATCGCCACCCGGGGACTGCCCGCCTCCGGCAAGACCACGTTCGCCCGGACCCTCCAGCCCTCCGTGGTCCGCGTCAACCGCGACGACCTGCGCCGCATGTTGCACGGCGAGCGGCTGTTCACCCAGTGGGCGGAGTGGCAGGTCACCGTCGTGCAGCGGGCGCAGGTCGAGGCGCTGCTGCGGGCCCGCGCCGACGTCTGCGTCGACGACACCAACCTGCGCTCACGGACCCTGCGCGACTGGGCCGACCTGGCCGCCCGGCACGGCGCCGGCTTCGAGGTGCACGACTTCACCGACGTACCGCTCGCCGAGTGCCTGCGCCGCGACGCCGCCCGCCCCGAGGCCGACCGGGTCGGCGAGGCGTGGATCCGCCGGCTGCACGAGCGCTACCTGGAAGGCCGTACGCTGCCGCTGCCCGTGCCGCAGGCCCGGACGGGGCGGCCCGCCACGGTGCACGCCCCGTCGACCGAGCCGCCGGAGATCGTGCTTGTCGACATCGACGGCACGGTCGCGCTGAACGTCTCGCGCAGCCCGTACGACATGACCCGGGTCGCCGAGGACGAGCCCAACCCGGCGGTGGTCGCGGCGGTCCGGGCGATGCACGCCGCCGGGTACGGCGTGGTGTTCTGCTCGGGCCGGGACGCCACCGCCCGCGCCGCCACCGAGGCGTGGCTGGCCCGGCACGTCCGGGTCCCCTACCTCGGGCTGCACCTGCGCGCCGTCGGCGACAACCGGAAGGACTCCGTGGTCAAGCGGGAGATCTACGAGCGCGAGATCGCCGACCGCTACCGGGTGGTCGGCGTCTTCGACGACCGCCAGCAGGTGGTGCGGATGTGGCGCGCCCTCGGCCTCACCGTCTTCCAGGTCGCCGAGGGCGACTTCTGAGGTCGTCGCGGGTGTAAGGAAGGGCACCTTCCTATCGCCTGGGCGATAGGAAGGTGCCCTTCCTTACACCTCAGGCGGCGGGAGCCGCGGCGGCGGCCGTCAGGGTGACGGTGGCCTCCGCCCGCGCCCCGTTGACCGCGACGGCGAGCTTGACCTGCGCGCCGGGGCGCAGGGCGGTGAGCTTGCCGGTGGCCGGGTCGAAGCGGGCCACGTGCCAGGGCTTCAGCCCGAGGATCGAGCCGACGTGCACGTTCGGCGAGGCGGACCAGTCCGCGCTCACCGGCGCCGCCACCGGCACCGTACGCCCGCCGGGCTGGGTCACCGCGGCGGTGACCGTCGCCGGGGCACCGACCGCCACGCTGGCCGGGGCGGTCAGCGTGAGCGCGTCGACGTGCGCGTGCATCTCGGCAGCGACCCAGCGCGGGCCCTCGACGAGGGGGTTGCGCCGGGCCCGGTCAGCCTCGGCCGGGCTCACCGGGTCCACCCCGAACTCGGTCCACCCGGTGAAGCCGCCCTGGTCGGCCGGGGTGGAGGGGTTCTTCCCCGAGTTGCCGTTGATCAGGTACGGCACCCCGTCGACCCGGTCGGCGTGGAAGGTGCCGACGTGCCCGCCGACGAACGCGGCGCCCTTGCCGGTGCGGTGCTGGAAGTCGGCCAGCCACTGCTCCAGCAGCGCCGCCTCCTTCCGGTCGCCGAGCTGGCTGGCCTTGGCCGGGCTGGGGTCGCGCGGCGGGTGGTGGTGCAGCACGACCACCGAGCCGACGGCCGGGTCACCGGCCGCCGAGTCGAGCGCCTCGCGCAGCATCCGCACCTGGTCGAAGCCGCCGCCGCGCAGCGAGCCCGTCGACGAGTTCAGCGTGACGAACCGGGTGCCCTTGTGGTCGAAGGTCCGCTCGGTGTCGCCGAAGGCGGCCCGGAAGTTGGCGATCGGGGCGCCCATGATCTCGTGGTTACCGGGCACGTAGTAGTACGGCACCTCGCCGCCGAGTTCCTCGTCCAGCAGCCGCTTGGCCAGCGCGAAGTCCGCCGGGTAGGCGGTGTCCACGAAGTCGCCGTTGATCACCAGGAAGTCCGGCTTCGCGGCCTTGACCTCGCGGAGCGTACGGCGGGCCTGGGCGACCAGGTCGCTGTCCGGGTTCGCCGCGACGAACTGCGCGTCGGACAGGACGGCGAAGCGCCAGGGCGCCCCGTCCACCGTGCCGTCGCGCAGCACCACCCGGTCGGTGCGCGGCTTCTCGGCCGGCACGTCGACCGTCGGCGGCACCTTCGCCACCAGGTCGTCGATGATGACCTCGCTGCGGTACTGCGCGGCGGCGTTGGTCTCCGCCACGTAGAACCGGCGGACCCGCACCGGGTACTGCACCCCGGCGGGCACGGCGAACTCGACGTACTTCCAGCCCGTCCAGGTGATCAGCGGGCCGCGCAGCACGTGCTGGGTGTCCTGCGCGTCGTGCAGGTGCAGGCTGGGCCACTCCCCCGTGCCGTTGCCGTGGATCCACATGCCGAACGCCTGCGGCTGGCCGGGCACCGCGATCCAGGCGGGCGGGTCCGCGTACGCGGCCCGGGTGCCGGTGGACTGGCTGAAGTCGTACGTCATCTTCAGGCCCGTGCCGGTGCGGCCCGGCGCGGGCGCGACCGCGCCGCTGGCCCGCGCCTGGCTGAACTTCCAGGCCGCCGCGTCGTCGAAACCGGCCACCGGCACGTCGGTCAGCCCGACGGTGACCGGCAGGACGGTGCTGCTCCGGCCGACGTGGACGGTGACCAGCGCCGAGCCGGTGTCCCGCAGGGCGGTGACGGCGAGGTTGCCGTCGGCGGTCGGGGCGATCTTCAGCAGGTCCTTGTCGTAGTCGAGCTTCAGGTCGGCCGGCTCGATGGGGGCGGTGTTGCCCTCGGCGTCGTAGCCGACGACGCCGAACAGCGCGCTGCCCTGCGCGCCGGTCAGGCCGACCCGCTCCACCGTGGAGTCGATCCGGGCCAGCGGCCCGAGCACGGTCAGGTCGAGGGTGCCACGGGCCGCGCCCCGCGAGGCGGTGACCGTGGTGCTTCCGGGCAGGAGGGCCCGGAAGCGGCCCTTGCCGTCGACGACGCCGTGCGCCGCCGGGTTGGCCCGCCACGTCGGCGCGCCGGCCGCCGGGCCGTACGTCTCGTCGTGGCCGGCGGCGGTGAGCTGGCGGGTCAGGCCGGGGAAGACGCGGTCGGGCCGGCCGCCGCGCACCGGCGCGACGCCGGGGGCGGTGGTCGGGTCGCTGGCGGTCTCCAGCCAGTACCCGGTGAGCCGGCCGCTGCCCTTGGGCGCGTAGATGGCCAGACCGTTGGGCACGGCCCGCTCGCTGCCGTCGGACGGGCTGTTCTCCACCTGCACGGCCGCCGCGCCCGGCTCCCGGGCGAGCAGCGTCGAGGAGCCGCCGCCGTCGAGGTTGAGCGCGTGGTGGGCGCCGAGTTCGGCCATCATGCGGCCCATCTCGGTCTGGGTGACGCCCCGGCTGTCGACCTGCCGGCCGTCCACCGTCAGCATGATCATGCGCCGGCCGTCGGCGGAGAAGCCGACGGACGTGCGCGGGGCCAGCGACGCGTCGGCGATGCTCTGCACCACCCCGTCGCGGACCAGCACGTTGCCGCCGCCGACGGCCGCGTGCAGGTTGCTGCCGTCGGCCGGCTTGGGCCGGTAGGCGACCGTCACCGCGTCGCCGGGACGCAGCCCGGCGAGGGCGTCCGCGCCGGCGTCGCGGCCGAGCAGCACGGTGGTGCCGGCCGGCACCGCCCCGCTTCCGGCCGTGCCGGCGACGGTGGCGACGCGGCCGTCGACCACCGTGACCTCCGTGACGCGGGCCGCGCCCTCGACCGCACGTTGCCGGGTGTACGACCCCCAGAGCGCGGTGAACACGCCGATCCCGTTCGCCTGGATCATGTTGTTGAACTGGGTCAGCGTCACCGGACCGGTGGGCAGGGTCGCGGTGCCGTCGAAGTTCACCTCGATGACCCGGCCGAGCCCCTCGGTGGTGATCGCGACGGCGTTGCGGTGCCCGCTGACCGCGGACTGGACCAGCTGGCCGTCGCGGACGCCGACGCCCTGGGCGGCACCTGAGTTGTTGATGTCGAAGAAGTCGCCGTTGACGGCGGCGACCGCACGGGCCGCGTCGACGGCGCCGCGCAGCGGCTCGGCCCGGCTGACCGCGCCGGAGTTGACGTAGTCCACGGTGAGGCCGCCGGTCAGGTCGGCGGTGAGCGCGTCCGCGCGCAGCCAGCCGTCGGCGTCGTACCGGTCGAAGGAGGTCAGCTTGAGGCCCGGGGCGACCGGGCGGGTGGTCTTAGCCGTTTCCAGTCCGCCGGCCGGCTCGACGCCGGTCGGGGCCGCGGTGGCCGACATGCTCGAGGCCGGGTCGCCGGCGAGCGTCACGGAGCCCGCGGAGTACGAGGAGGCGCGCGGTGCGTCCTCGGCGGCGGTGAGGGACGGGTCGGTGGCAGGAGCCGGCGCACCGGCGTTCGCCGGCACAGTGCCGGCCAGGGTGAGCAGCGGCGTCAGCAGCAGGACGCCTGCGAGCCGGGCGGATCGTCTGCGGGTACGCATGGGCGACAGTCAACCGGACGGTGAATAGAAGTTTCAATAGCTGCCGGCCAAAGCGAAGGAAAACTCCACCCTTCCGGCGGTCGTCCCCGCCATTGCCGGTACCGCCCTCCGGAGCGCGGACCCCCGCACCGCGCCTCCCCGCACCGCGCCTCCCCCGCAGCGCGCGCTCAGGGCCACACCGCAGCGTGTGCTCGGGGCCGCACGGCCACCCACACCGCGCGGGCGCCCGGGGGTCGCCCTGCGGCGTGCGCTCAGCGGCCGCTCTGCGCCGTGCGCCCGGGCACGCACGACCATCCACATTCGGTCACGGAGAGTGGATGACCCTGCGCCGCTCCACCCCTCGATCCGGCCCCTTTGCTCTGCATCCATATCCGCACCGGACACGTTTTGTAAGCGGTGCCTATGTGGATGCAGAGCAAAGGGGAACTGGAGGATGGTGCGGCCGGATCACGCCTCACGATGAATTTCCTGGTCACAGGCTCTCAGCAGCGACGGCCAGGGCGGCAAGCCCTTCACGCGCCCCAAATTGGTCACGTAGAGTCACAACGAAGGCTCTCCGAGGCGGAGGTTACCGATCGTCACGGACGCGAGCCGGCAAGGTGGACCGCCCGGCTGCCCGTCTGCAATACGCAGCACCGGACGCCCGGCACCCCCGCATGCGGCACGCGGCTACGGCATGCGGCTGCGGCATGCGGCACCCGAGGCCCGGCATGCGGCACCGAAGCTCACTCACGACACCGACGGGCGGGGACGCGAGAAGGGCACGGCCTCGTGGCCGTGCCCTTCTCGCTGTCTCACCCGGGGAGGGTCACTCCCCCGGCGTCGACTTGGCGATCTGCATCAGGAACTCGATGTTGGTGCGGGTCTGCTTGAGCTTGTCGAGCAGCAGGTCCAGCGCCGCCTGCGAGTCCAGCGAGTGCAGGACCTTCCGGAGCTTGTGGATGATGGCCAGCTCCTCCGGCGCGAGCAGGATCTCCTCCTTGCGCGTGCCGGACGGGTGGATGTCGATGGCCGGGAAGATGCGCTTGTCGGCGATCTTCCGGTCCAGCTTCAGCTCCGCGTTGCCGGTGCCCTTGAACTCCTCGAAGATGACCGTGTCCGCCATGGACCCGGTCTCCACCAGCGCGGTGGCGAGGATGGTCAGCGAGCCGCCGTTCTCGATGTTGCGGGCCGCGCCCAGGAAGCGCTTCGGCGGGTAGAGCGCGGTGGAGTCGATACCACCCGACATGATCCGGCCGCTGGCCGGCGCCGCCAGGTTGTACGAGCGACCCAGGCGGGTCACCGAGTCGAGCAGCACGACCACGTCGTGGCCCAGCTCGACCAGGCGCTTCGCCCGCTCGATCGCCAGCTCGGCCACCGTGGTGTGGTCCTGCGGCGGACGGTCGAACGTCGCCGCGATGACCTCGCCCTTCACCGACCGCTGCATGTCGGTGACCTCTTCGGGCCGCTCGTCCACCAGCACCACCATCAGGTGGCACTCCGGGTTGTTGTGCGTGATCGCGTTCGCGATGGCCTGGAGCACCATCGTCTTACCCGCCTTCGGCGGCGACACGATCAGCGCGCGCTGGCCCTTGCCGAGCGGCATGACCAGGTCGATGACCCGGGTGGTGAGGATGTGCGGCTCGGTCTCCAGCCGCAGGCGCTCCTGCGGGTAGAGCGGAGTGAGCTTGTAGAACTCCGGCCGGCGCTTCGCCTCGTCCGGCTCCATCCCGTTGATGGTGTCCAGCCGCACCAGCGGGTTGTACTTGTCCCGCCGCTGCTCGCCGTCGCGCGAGGCGCGCACCGCACCGGTGATGGCGTCGCCGCGCCGCAGGCCGTACTTCTTGATCTGCGACATGGAGACGTAGACGTCGTTCGGGCCGGCCAGGTAGCCGGTGGTCCGTACGAACGCGTAGTTGTCGAGCACGTCGATGATGCCGGCCACCGGGACGAGCACGTCGTCCTCGCCGACCTGCGGCTCGCGCCCGCCGTCGCGTCCGCCATCGCGGCCACCGTCGCCGCCCTCGGCGCGCTCACCACGGCCACGGCGGCGGTCCCGGAACCGGCTGCGCCGGCCACGCCGGCCACCGCTCTCGTCGTCGTCGCCGTCGTTGTCACGCTCGACGCGCTGGCCCCGGTCGCCGCGCTCGTTGCGGTCACGGTCGCCCCGATCGGCACGCTCGCCCCGCTCGTTGCGGTCCCCGCGCTCCGCACGCTCGCCGCGGTCACCCCGCTCGTTGCGCTCGCCCCGCTCGGCACGGTCACCGCGCTCGGCACGGTCACTCCGCTCCGCGCGGTCGCCGCGGTCACCCCGCTCCGCACGGTCGGCACGGTCGGCACGGTCACCGCGCTCGTTGCGGTCACCGCGCTCCGCACGCTCGCCCCGCTCGGCACGGTCGCCCCGCTCGGCACGGTCGCCCCGCTCGGCACGGTCGCCCCGCTCGGCACGCTCGCCGCGCTCGGCACGGTCACCGCGCTCACGGCCACGGTCGGCACGCTCTCCGGCCTCGGCCTCGTCCGCGCGCGTCTCCGCCGGACGGACGGCCTCCGCCGGACGGACGGCCTCCGCCTCACGAACCTCCGCCGGACGGGCCTCCGCGGCCCGTGCCTCGGCGGTGGCGGCCCGGCTGCGCCGGGTCCGGCCACGGGGCTCGGTCTCGGCCGCCGCCGGCTCCGCCGGAGCCTGCTCCGCGGTACGCCGCCCGGCCGCTGGCCGCTCGGTGCTCTCGCGGACCTCGGCGTGGGCCTCTTCACGGGCGGGAGCGGCAGCGGCCTCGGCCCGCGGTCGAGGGGTCCCGGCGGTGGCGCCGCCCTGCCGCTCGGAGATCGCGCTGATCAGCTCGCCCTTACGCATGCGGGCCGTGCCCGAGATGCCGAGCGACGCGGCCAGGCTCTGCAGCTCCGGCAGCAGCATCGCCGACAGGCCGGTGCCGCTGCGCCGACGACGGGCGGGGGCGGCGGCGGTGGTGGCATCGCCAGCGACGTTGGAAACATCCGACGTCACGTCGGTGGTGTCGCTCAATGGATTCCTTCCCTCGATAGGCCGGGACTGCCCGGAGTCGAAAAACAAGGTGGCCGGGCGGCCTCGGTGCACCCGCCTCGCATGGACGCGTCGCGGGAGTCTGTGACACAGCAGCCGGTCGGTTTCCCGACTCACCAAAGGTCGGTGAGCAGGTCTCGCCGTCTGCGGCGACCTGTGAAGACTGCGGTGCGGCGTGGGCCTAGGCAGGGGTGACGGGCTGACCGCCGAAAGCTTCGGGGGTGCGCCGACCCGCAGGGAGATCGCATGCTTCGCGGCTGTGCTAAGTCTAGAGCGTAATCAACTCTTCCGACCTGCGGCAACAGGGTCCCGCTCTGCGTGTCCCAGTCTACCCCGGGCAACCTGTGCTCCGCGCCCGTCTGGATCCAACCGCCAGACCTCCCAGCCTGTTCCCGGGTCGAAGCCCTCGGGCGGGCCGGTCAGGGCCAGGACGGTGGGGCCCGCACCACTGATCACGGCGGCCACACCGGCCTCACGCAGCGCTTTCACCAGGGCGGCGCTGCCCGGCATGCCGTCGGCGCGGTAGTCCTGGTGCAGCCGGTCGACCGTGGCCGGCAGCAGCAGAACCGGGTCGGCGGTCAGCGCGTGCACCAGCAGCGCGGCGCGGCCCGCGTTGAGCGCCGCGTCGCCGTGGGGCACGGTGGCCGGCAGCGCGGCCCGCGCGGTGGCCGTCAGGCCGCGCTCCGCCGGCACGAAGACCGTCGGCCGTACGCCGTCGGCGACCGGCAGCGACACCGCCCGGGCGCCGGAGGGCTCCGTCCAGGCCAGGGTGAAGCCGCCGAGCAGGCACGGCGCCACGTTGTCCGGATGGCCCTCGATCTCGGCGGCGAGGCGCAGCGCGGCGGCGTCGTCGAGCCGGGTCTCGCCGTCGGTGACCAGCGCACGGGCCAGCAGCACGCCGGCGACGATCGCCGCGGACGAGGAACCCAGCCCACGGGCCTGCGGGATGCGGTTGACGCACTCCACCGCCAGCCCGGGCGGCTGCCCGCCGAGCCCGTCGAAGGCCGCCCGCATGGCGCGGACGACCAGGTGCCGGTCGTCGGCCGGCAACTCCCCGGCGCCCTGCCCGGCCACACTCACCGTGACGCCCCCCGCCGTCACCTCGGCGGCCACGTCGTCGTGCAGCGCCAGGGCGAGCCCCAGGGCGTCGAACCCCGGCCCCAGGTTGGCGCTGGTGGCGGGGACCCGGACCCGGACCGGGCCGGAGATGAAGTTCGTCGGCACGGGCTCATGGTAGGGCTGCGGACCGACGGGGCGGATCGCCGCCCGCCGGATGGGACCGGGCCGGACGGCCTCGTCACCGGACGGTGGTGGCTCCGCCGGTCCGTTAGCCTGGCCCGACCGACGGCGGCTGGAGGCGGGAATGCGCGAATTCGAGTACCTGGCGAGGGCGGTCGTCTTCGAGGCGCCCACCGTGCTGGTGCTGCTGGTCGGGCTCGTACTGGCCGCGACGGCCGGGGGGCGGCTGCCCCGCAAGCCCCGGCTGCTGGCGATGTCCGGGCTCGGCGTGCTGCTGGTCAGCGCACTGCTCAACGTGGCCTGGATCCTGCTGCTGCCCCGCGCGTTCAGTTTCGACTGGGGCTACTCGAACTTCCAGCTCATGAACCTGGCCTACGGCGGGGTGCAGGCCCTGGCGTACCCGATCGGGACGGGTCTGCTGATCGCGGCGGTGCTGGTCGGGCGGCGGGCGGGCGGCGCGGAGGCCGGCCCGTTCGGCGGACGACCGCTCGCCGGCGGCGGGCCGGTGCCGACCACCGCGCCGGTGCCCGCCGCCCAGCCGGTGCCGCCGACCGACCCGGGGTGGACCGGGGAGGGCGGGGCCGACGCGCCGGCGCAGTGGGGCGGTCGGTCCCGGCCGGACGCGCCGGCGGGCGCCGGGACGGACCAACCCTGACCGCCGGGCGGGTCGGCGGGCAGCGAGTGCGAGCGCGCGCCCCCGGGGCCGGCCGCCGCCGGGTCAGCGGGTGGCGCTCGGGGCCGGTTGCGCGGCCGGGTCCGTGAGCGAGAGCCGGCGGGTGGCGATCCGCCAGCCGACCGCGTAGACCACCGTGACCAGGCCGCAGCTGGCCAGCACCACCCGCTCGTCCACGGTGTCCACCACGGCGGCCACGGCGAGCTGGCTGACCGAGACGGCGAGGGTCGCCAGCATCATGTCGGTGGCGAAGACGCGGCCCCGCAGCCGGTCCGGCACCTCCCCTTGCAGGGCGAAGTTCGACATCACCCAGTTGCTGCCGCCCGCGAAGTGGGCGACGAAGACCAGGGCCAGCACCAGCGGGAACCAGTTGGCGACCGAGGTGCCGAGGTAGGCCAGGCCGTAGAGGGACATCGACAGCGCCAGCCCGGGCAGCAGCCAGGCGCGGTTGGTCAGCACCCGGCGCATCAGGATCGGCCCGACGAGCGCCCCCGCCCCGCGGACCGCGAAGAGCAGCCCGGTGCCGACGGGGCCCACGCCGTACACGGCCGCGAGCAGCGGGAACACCGTCAGCACGCCGTTGCCGAGGCCCACCGCCGACTTCACGGTGACCAGCGCCAGCACCCTCGGCCGGTGCCCGATGTAGCCCAGCGCCTCCCGGATCGCCGGCCAGGTCCGCTGCACGGGCAGCTCCGCGTCGCGGGGCGCCTGCAACGGCCGGCGGATCAGCGTGGCCAGGCCCGCGGCGACCACCAGGCCCACCGCCGCCACCCAGAAGCAGGCGTACGGGCCGACGGCGGCGCTGAGCACGCCGCCCAGCGAGGCGCCGACGACGGTCATGGTGCCCCAGGTCGACCCCGCGACGGCGTTGCCGGCGGCCAGCTCGTCGGGGTCGAGCACGTTGGGCAGGGCCGCCTGGGCCGCCGGGGAGTAGAACGCCTTGGCGACCGCCACCACGCCGATCCCGGCCATCGCCAGCCAGGCGGTTTCCGCGCTGCGGACGCCGAGCAGCAGCAGCACGCCGAGCAGGGCCGCGACGTTCGAAATGATCATGATCTTGCGCCGGTCGAACCGGTCCGCGATCGTGCCCGTGTACGGCAGCAGCAGCGCCACGATCCCGGTGTCGACGGCGAGCACCAGCGCGCCCCACACGCCGCTGCCGGTCAGGTCCGGCAGCAGCACCAGCAGCGGCACCATGACGAACCAGTCGGCGCCGAAGACCACCAGCTCGGCGAGGAACAGATTACGGAAGTTGCGGTTGTGGGTGAGGACCGAGACGGTGGACGGCACGTTCGGGACCCTACCGGGCGGTGACCGGCGGGCCGGGCGTACGGCGGGTACCTGACCGAACGCGCACACCCCCGGCGGGTGGGACCCGTCGGGGGTGTGCGCGCACTGTCCTTACTCGGCCGGCGGCAGCGGGGACGTGCGGCTCTTCGGCAGCCGCAGCACCTCGAACTGGTCGGTGCCGTCCACCAGCGCGCCCGACGGCTTCGGCCGGGACGCCGGGGCGTCGGTGGCCTCCGCGCCGGCGGTGGACGGGGCGCCCGCGGCGGGCACCGGGACCGGCCCGGCGGCGGGTGCCCCAGCGTCGTCGCCGGCCGGGTCGCCGTCGCCCGTGCCGGTGGCCGGGGCCACCCCGCCGGAGCGGCGGGCCCGGCGGGCGCGGAACGACTCCTTGGTGTTCTCCGCCATGGCGTAGAGCGTCGGCACCAGGATCAGGGTGAGCAGCGTCGAGCTGAGCAGCCCGCCGATCACCACGATCGCCAGCGGCTTGGAGATGAAGCCGCCCTCCCCGGTGAGGCCGAGCGCCATCGGCAGCAGCGCGAAGATGGTGGCGATCGCCGTCATCAGGATCGGCCGCAGCCGGCGCCGGCCGCCCTCGACCACCGCCTCCTGGACCCCCATGCCCTGGGCCCGGTACTGGTTGACGAGATCCAGCAGCACGATCGCGTTTGTCACCACGATGCCGACCAGCATGAGCACGCCGATCAGCGCCGGCACGCCCATCGGGGTGCCGGTGGCCAGCAGCAGGCCGATCGCGCCGGTCGCCGCGAACGGGATGGAGATCAGCAGGATCAGCGCCTGGACCAGGCTCCGGAACGTCGCCACCATGATCAGGAAGACGATCGCGATGGCGGCGAGCACGGCCAGGCCCAGGTCGGCGAAGGCCTCCTCCTGGTCGGCGCTGACGCCGCCGATGGCGAAGGTCGCCCCCGGCACGTCGATGCCGTCCAGCTTCTTCTGCAACTCCTGCGTGATGGCGCCGAGGTTCGAGCCGGTGGCCGTACCGGTGACGGAGACGCTGCGCTCGCCGTCGATCCGGCTCACCTGCTGCGGGCCCTCGGTCTGGGTGACGTCGGCGATGTCGTCGAGCTTCACCGGCCCGACCGGCATCGCGCGCAGTTCCTCCACCGTGGTCGGCGGCTTGCCCGCGAACCGCAGCACCACGTCCCGCTGCCCGTCGTCGAGCGTGACCTGCCCCAGGGGCGAACCCCGGAAGGCCTGGGCCACCACCTGGCCGACGGCGGCCTCGGTGAGCCCGACCCGGCCGGCGGCGACCCGGTCGACGGTGACGTCGACGCGCGGCACCCGCGTGGCGAGGCTGGTGGAGACGTCCTCGACGCCCGTCAGCCCGGCCATCGCCGACCGGACCTCCTCGGCGGCCCGGGTCAGCGCCTCCGGGTCGGTGCCCTGGACGACCACCTCGATCTGGTTGGCCGCCGCCCCGCCCTGGCCCGCGCCGAAGCTGACCTCACCGATGGCCGGGCCCAGCGCGTCGAACTCCCGGCGCAGCTTCTCCCGCATCTCCTGGGCGTCGGTCCCGTCACCGAGGGCCAGCGACCAGTTGGCGACGTTGTTGCCGCCGCCGCCGAACGGGTTGTCCCCGCCGCCAGCCGTGACCTGGTACGTCTCGACGTCCTCGGTGCGCTCCAGCACCGCCTCGATCTGCCTGGCCGCCGCGTCGGTGCCGACCAGGCCGGTGCCCGCCGGCAGTTCCTGGGTGATGCTCAGGGTGTCCTGGCCGGAGTCGTCGATGAAGTTGGTCTCCAGCTGGCGGGACAGGCCGAAGGTGCCGAACAGCACGAGCACGCCGAGCCCCAGCGTGATCCACCGGGTGGCCCGCTTGCGGGTGGCGAACCCGATCACCGGCAGGTACGCCCGCTGCAACGGGTTGCGCAGCTCCTTCTCCTCGGCCGCCCGGCGCACCGCGGCGTCGTCCGCCGTGCCGCTCGGCGGCTTCAGGAACCAGTACGCGAGCACCGGGATGACGGTCAGCGAGACCAGCAGCGAGGCGAGCAGGGCCACCGTGACGGTGATCGCGAACGGCGCGAAGAGCTGCCCGACGAAGCCGCCCACCAGGGCGATCGGCGCGAAGACGGCGACCGTGGTGAGGGTGGACGCGGTCACCGCGCCGGCCACCTCGCGGACGGCGGCGAGGATCGCCTGCCGCTTCGGCTCGCCGTACTCCAGATGTCTCTTGATGTTCTCCAGCACGACGATCGAGTCGTCGACCACCCGGCCGACCGCGATGGTGAGCGCGCCGAGGGTGAGCAGGTTGAGCGAGTAGTCGCCGATCCAGAGGGCGATCAGGGCGACCACCACCGAGAGCGGGATGGAGACCGCGGTCACCACGGTGGAGCGGACCGACAGCAGGAAGACCAGGATGACGATGACGGCCATGACCAGGCCCAGCAGACCCTCGGTGGTCAGGCTCTCGATCGACTTCTCGACGAAGGGCGCCTGGTCGAAGACGACGGTCAGCTCGGCGCCGGAGGCCTCCCGCAGGTCGGCGAGGCGGTCCCGGATCTCGTGGGAGATCTCGACCGCGTTGCCGTCCGGGGAGGCGGTGACCGCGATGCCCAGGCTGTCCCTGCCGTTGGTGCGGGTGATCGCGGTGGCCGGGGCGAGCTGCTGCTCGACGGTGGCCACGTCGCCGAGGCGGACCGGGGCCGCCCGGCCCGCCGCCGGCGCGACCACGATGCCCCGGAGATCGTCCAGCGTGGCGAGCCGGGTGCCGACCTGCACCGGGAGCGCGCGGGTGCCGTCGGTCACCGCGCCGGCCGGCACCGTCACGCCGTTGGTCTTCAACGCCGCGCCGAGGGCCGTCGGCTGGAGCTTCTTCGCCGCCAGCTTGGCCGGATCCGGGGTGACCACCACGACGTCGTCGCGGGCGCCGGTCAGGTCGACCGTCCGCACCCCCTCGATCGCCTCCAGCTCGGGCACCACCGTGGCGCGCAGCTTCTCCGCGAGGACGCGCTGGTCGTCACCGCCGGAGGCGGCGAGCACCACCGCGGGCAGGTCGTCGGTGCTGCCGGCGATGACCTGCGGGTCGACTCCCTCGGGCAGCTGCGCGTCGATCCGGTTGAGCGCGGTCTGCATCTTGTTGACCACGTCGTCCAGGTCGGTGCCGAACTCGTACTGGACCTGGACGGTCGTGGAGCCCTCGCGGGAGGTCGAGGTGACCTGGTCCAGCCCGGGGATGCCCTGGAGGGCGTTCTCGATCGGCTCGGTGACCTGCGACTCGACGACCTCGGGCCCGGCGCCGGGATAGACCGCCACGATGAAGGCCGCCGGGAACTCCAGCGACGGCAGGAGCTGCTGCTTCAGTGACGGTACGGCGAACGCCCCGAACAGCGTGGTCACCACCGCGATGAGGGCGATCAGCCCTCGGTTGGCGAGGCTGAATCTGGCGAGCAGCGACATCGGCGTGACTCACTCCTGGAAAAGGCGATTGGCGGGGGTACGGATTCTCCCCCACCCGGCCCGACCGGCCCCGGTCGGCCCTGCCCCAGTCCGATGCACAGGACTCGTATGCGCCGCCCCGGTTTTCCTCCGTCGACCTCGACCGAGGCCGATCCGCCGGCGGCCCAGGCGCGGCCGATCCGCCGGCGGCTCAGGCGAGGTCGAGGCAGCGGGCGGCGGCCAGCGGGTCGTTGGCGATGGTGGTGGGCACGGGCGCGGTGGAGATGGCCCACTCCGGGTCCTTCAGGCCGTGGCCGGTGACCGTGCAGACCACCGTCGAGCCGGCCGGGACCCGACCGGCGGCGGCCTGCTGGAGCAGGCCCGCCACGCTGGCCGCGCTGCCCAGCTCGACGAAGACCCCGACCTCGCGGGCCAGCAGCCGGTACGCGGCCAGGATCTCCCGGTCGGTGACGGCGGCGATCAGCCCGCCCGAGGAGTCCCGGGCGTCGAGCGCCCTGGTCCAGCTCGCCGGGTTGCCGATCCGGATGGCGGTGGCGATCGTGGACGGCTCGCGGACCACCTCCCCGGTGACGATCGGGGCGGCGCCGGCAGCCTGGAAGCCGTACATCTTCGGGGCCCGGGTGGCGTTGCCGTCCCGCAGGTCCTCCGAGTAGCCCATCCAGTAGGCCGAGATGTTGCCGGCGTTGCCGACCGGCAGACAGTGGATGTCGGGCGCGTCGCCCAACGCCTCGACGATCTCGAACGCGGCCGTCTTCTGGCCGTGCAGCCGGTCGATGTTGACCGAGTTGACCAGGGCGACCGGGTAGTCCTGCGCGAGCTTGGCGGCCAGCGACAGGCAGTCGTCGAAGTTGCCGGTGACCTGGAGCAGCTTCGCCCCGTGCACGAGCGCCTGGGCCAGCTTGCCCAGCGCGATCTTGCCCTGCGGCACGAGTACCGCGCAGGTCAGGCCGGCGCGGGCCGCGTACGCCGCCGCGGAGGCGCTGGTGTTGCCGGTGGAGGCGCAGATGATCGCCTTGTTGCCGGCCTCGACCGCCTTGGAGACCGCGAGGGTCATGCCCCGGTCCTTGAACGAGCCGGTCGGGTTGGCGCCCTCCACCTTCAGGTGCACGTCGCAGCCGAGCCGGGCGGAGAGCACCGGCGCGGGCAGCAGCGGGGTGTTCCCCTCGTGCAGGGTCACGACCGGGGTGGCGTCGGTGACCGGCAGCCGGTCCCGGTACGCGTCGATCAGACCCCGCCACATGTCGTTCTCCCTCGCCTCTACCGTCCCGCCGAGTCGGGTACGCCTCCAGCCTGGACCAGTCTCGCCGTGTGCCGGCCGGCGCACCCGCAGTTAACCATCAGGCGAGACGCGGAAGCGCTCGCCCCGCCGGGCCGGGACGGCGGACGGACCCGGCCCGCCCGGCCCGCACCGCCGGCGGTCGCGGCCCGTCCCGCTCCCGTCACCGGGCCCCGCGGGCCGACCCGCTCAGAGCCCGCCCTCGACCCGCAGCACGCTCGCCACCGAGCGGACGATGTCCAGCCCGCGCAGCTCCCGCACGGTGGCGGCGAGCGCCGCGTCCGGCGCCACGTGGGTGACGATCACCAGGTCGGCGTCCTCGCCCCGGCCCGCCGCGCCGCCGCCCGCCGGGCCCTGCCGCACGGTGGCGATCGACACGTCGTGCCGGGCGAACACGCCGGCCACCGCCTCCAGCACACCCGGCCGGTCGGCCACGTCGAGGCTGATGTGGTAGCGGGTCAGCGCCTCCCCCATGGGCCGCACCGGCAGGTCGGCGTACGCGCTCTCGCTGGCCGACCGCACCCCGGCGAGCCGGTTGCGGGAGACCGCCACCACGTCGCCCAGCACCGCGCTGGCCGTCGGCGCGCCGCCCGCGCCCCGGCCGTAGAACATCAGCGGCCCGGCCGCCTCGGCCTCGACGAAGACCGCGTTGAACGCGTCGCCGACGCTGGCCAGCGGGTGGCCCAGCGGGATCATCGCCGGGTGCACCCGCACGCTGACCGTCTCCCGGCCGGCCGCGTCGGCGCCCCGGGCGGCGATGCAGAGCAGCTTGATGGTGCACCCCATCGCCTTGGCGCTGGCCACGTCGGCCGCCGTGACCTCGGTGATGCCCTCCCGGTGCACGTCGGCCGCGCCGACCCGGGTGTGGAAGGCCAGCGAGGCGAGGATGGCCGCCTTGGCCGCCGCGTCGAAGCCCTCCACGTCGGCGGTCGGGTCGGCCTCGGCGTAGCCCAGCTCGGTGGCCTCCTCCAGCGCCTCCGCGAAGCCGGCGCCGGTGGCGTCCATGGCGGAGAGGATGAAGTTGGTGGTGCCGTTGACGATGCCGGTGACCCGGTTGATCCGGTCGCCGTGCAGCGACTCGCGCAGCGGGCGCAGCAGCGGGATCGCCCCCGCCACGGACGCCTCGTAGTAGAGGTCGCCGCCGCCCTCGGCCGCCGCGTCGTGCAGGGCGGCGCCGTCCTCGGCGAGCAGCGCCTTGTTGGCCGTGACCACGCTCTTGCCGGCCCGCAGCGCCTCCACCAGCCAGCCCCGTGCCGGCTCGATGCCGCCGACCACCTCGATCACCACGTCGACGTCGTCGCGTTTGATCAGGCCGAGCGCGTCGGTGGTGAACAGGGCCGGGTCGACGGGCAGGTCACCCCGGTCGCGGCCGAGACGGCGTACGGCGATGCCGGCGATCTCCAGCGGGGCGCCGATCCGGGCGGCGAGGTCGGTCGCCTGCTCGTGCAGCAGCCGGACCACCTCGCTACCGACCGTGCCGCAGCCGAGCAGTGCCAGGCGCACAGGTGATGTCATCCCACGTCCAATGCCAGCAGGTCCTCTTCGGTCTCCCGCCGGACGATCAGGCGCGCCTGGCCGTCGCGCACCGCGACCACCGGGGGGCGGGGCACGTGGTTGTAGTTGCTGGCCATGCTCCGGCAGTAGGCGCCGGTGCCCGGCACCGCGACAAGATCTCCGGGCTGCACGTCGGCGGGCAGGAATTCATCCTTCACCACGATGTCCCCGGACTCACAATGCTTTCCCACCACGCGGGCGAGCATCGGCTCTGCCGCCGACGCCCGGGACGCCAGCGTCGCGGAGTAGGACGCGTCGTAGAGCGCGGTGCGGATGTTGTCGCTCATCCCGCCGTCGACGCTCACGTAGGCACGACGCCCGTCCGCTGCGTCACTACCAGTGCCTACCGGCACGGACTTGACCGTGCCGACCTCGTAGAGGGTGAACACGGCCGGCCCGACGATCGCCCGGCCCGGCTCGATCGACAGGTGCGGGACCGCCAGCCGCTCGGCGGCGCACTCGGCCTCGACGATCCGGCGCAGCCGCTTCGCGAGGTCCTGCGGGGCGGCCGGGTCGTCCTGCGTCGTGTACGCGATGCCGAAGCCACCGCCGAGGTCCAGCTCGGGCAGCTCCACCCCGCGCGCGTCGCGGATCTGCGCCTGGAGGCCGAGCACCCGGCGGGCGGAGACCTCGAAGCCGCTGGCGTCGAAGATCTGCGAGCCGATGTGCGAGTGCAGGCCGCGCAGCTCCAGCACGCCCTCGTCGAGCACCCGGAAGGCCGCCTCGGCCGCCGCCCCGCCCGCGAGGGAGAAGCCGAACTTCTGGTCCTCGTGCGCGGTGGCGATGAACTCGTGGGTGTGCGCCTCGACGCCGACCGTGACCCGGATCAGCACCCGGGGGCGGACGCCCCGCTCGCGGGCGAGCGCGGTGAGGCGGCCGATCTCGTCGAACGAGTCGAGGATGATCCGGCCCACCCCGGCGTCGAGCGCCCGGGTCAGCTCGGTCACCGACTTGTTGTTGCCGTGGAAGCCGATCCGCTCGGGCGGCATCCCGGCCGACAGCGCGGTGGCCAGCTCGCCCCCGGTGCACACGTCGAGGTGCAGGCCCTCCTCGGCGATCATCCGGACCACGGCCCGGCAGAGGAACGCCTTGCCGGCGTAGTAGACGTCGACGCCGTCGAAGGCGGTGCGGAAGTCCCGGGCGCGGGACCGCAGGTCGTCCTCGTCGAGGACGTAGACCGGGGTGCCGAACTCGTCCGCGACGTCGCGGACGTTGAGGCCGGCCACGGTGAGCACGCCGTCGCCGTCGCGGGTGACGTTGCGCGGCCACAGCGCCGGCACCAGGGCGTTGACGTCGACCGGGGTACGCAGCCAGGACGGCCCCCGGCTGCCGATGTCACCGTGCAGCGCACCGGCCTCGTGAGCACGCATTACCGCTCCTACATCCTTTCCGGGGCCGAGACGCCCAGCAGGCGCAGGCCGTTGGCGATCACGGTGCGGGTGGCGTCGTTCAGCCAGAGCCGGGCCCGGTGCAGGTCGGTGGTCTCCTCGTCGCCGCGCGGCAGGATCCGGCACTCGTCGTAGAACCGGTGGTATGCCCCGGCCAGCTCCTCCAGGTAGCGGGCCACCCGGTGCGGGCCGCGCAGCTCGGCCGCCGCAGCGACCACGGCGGGGAACTCGGCGAGCGCCTTGAGCAGCTCGTTCTCCTTCTCGTGGCCGAGCAGATCGGGGCGGAACGCCTCGGCGTCGCCCCGGGTCAGCCCCACCTCGGCGGCGTTGCGGCCCACGCTGGCAGTCCGGGCCGCCACGTACTGCACGTAGTAGACCGGGTTGTCGCGGGTGGCCCGGGTCCACAGCTCCACGTCGATGTCGATCGGGGAGTCGCTGGAGTAGCGGGCGAGCGCGTAGCGGGAGGCGTCCACGCCGATCGCGTCGACCAGGTCCTCCAGGGTCACCACCGTGCCGGCCCGCTTGCTCATCCGGACCGGGGCCCCGTCGCGGACCAGGTTGACCAGCTGGCCGATCAGGATCTCCAGGCTGCGCTCCGGGTCGTCACCGAAGCAGGCGGCCATCGCCTTCATCCGGCCGACGTAGCCGTGGTGGTCGGCGCCCAGCATGATCACGACGCGGTCGAAGCCGCGCTCCCGCTTGTCGAGGTAGTAGGCGCAGTCGGCGGCGAAGTAGGTCCACTCGCCGTTGGACTTGCGCAGCACCCGGTCCTTGTCGTCGCCGAAGTCGGTGGTGCGCAGCCAGGTCGCGCCGTCCGACTCGTAGAGGTGGCCCTGGTCGCGCAGCCGCTGGAGGGCCAGGTCCAGCTCCCCCCGGTCGTGCAGGTCCTTCTCGTTGAAGTAGGTGTCGAACTCCACCCCGAAGCCGCGCAGCGAGGACTTGATCTCGGCGAACATGAGCTGCACGCCCTCGACCCGGAAGACCTCCTGGGCGGCGGCGTCGTCCAGCTCCAGCACGTCGGGGCGGACGCCCCGGACGGCGTCGGCGATCTCGGTGATGTACGCCCCGGCGTACCCGTCCTCGGGGGCCGGCTCGCCCTTGGCGGCGGCGAGCAGCGACCGGGCGAACCGGTCGATCTGGGAGCCCGCGTCGTTGAAGTAGTATTCCGTCCCGACCTCGGCGCCGGTGACGCGCAGGAGCCGGCTCAGCGCGTCGCCGACGGCCGCCCAGCGGACGCCGCCGATGTGCACCGGGCCGGTCGGGTTCGCCGAGACGAACTCCAGGTTCATCCGCTGCCCGGCGAGCCGGTCGCTGCGCCCGTACGCCTCACCCGCCTCGACGATCGTGCGGGCGAGCTGGCCGGCGGCGGCCGCGTCGAGCCGGATGTTGAGGAAGCCCGGGCCGGCGATCTCCACCGACTTGACCCCCGGGGCCCGGCCGAGCTGCTCGGCGAGGGCCGTGGCCAGCTCGCGCGGCGGGACGCCCACCTTCTTGCTGAGCTGGAGGGCCAGCGTGGAGGCGTAGTCGCCGTGCTCGGGGCTGCGGGGTCGCTCGACCGTCGTCCGCTCCGGCAGGGCGGAGCGGTCCAGGCCACGCTCGGTGAAGACGGCGTGGGCTGCGGATAGGACGACCTCGGCGAGTTCTGCGGGAGTCACTGATCCATGTTATCGGGGGTAGACTCGGCACCCGCGGCGGCGACCCAGTGTGTGAGACCGGCCCGCCGGATCCCCTGACCGACCGACCTGACGAGGCACGATGAGCATCAGCACACCGGGTGGCGGCCCCGAGCGGCGCCCGAACGTGGTCAGCACCGGCAAGAAGCCGGCAGCGGGCCGGCCGGCAGCAGGCGCCAAGACCGGGTCCGGCGGCGCCAAGCCCGGTTCCACCGGCGCGAAGACCGGTTCCACCGGCGCCAAGCCCGGGGCCGGCAAGCCGACGGGCACCCGCCCCGGCGCCGGGGGCAAGGGCCGCAAGCCCATCGCCCCGGTGAAGGTGAGCCAGGGCCGCTCGTGGGGCCCGATCGCGCTCTTCGTCGCCGTGGGTGTGCTGGCCGTGGCGATCATCGGCTACGGCGCCTGGGCGACGTTCCAGGGCGCCAAGCCCTGGGAGGACCGGGCGGACGCGATCGACGGCATCGTCAACTACCGCGAGAAGGACAAGGACCTCGTGTCCGGCGGCAACCACAAGACGGGACCCCTCACCTACACGGTGCTCCCGCCGGTGGCCGGCCCGCACAACGCGGCCTGGCAGAACTGCATGGGCGACGTCTACCCCGCCCAGATCGCCAACGAGCACGCGGTGCACAGCCTGGAGCACGGCACGGTCTGGATCACCTACCGCCCGGACCTGCCCGCCGACCAGGTGACGAAGCTCGCCGACAAGGTGCGGGGCAAGGAGAAGCTGATGCTCAGCCCGTTCGAGGGGCTGGACAAGCCGATCTCGCTCCAGGCGTGGGGCTACCAGCTCAAGGTCGACAACGCCGACGACGGCCGCATCGACGAGTTCATCAAGACGCTGCGGGTCAACGCCTCGATCGAGGGGCCGACCGCGCTGTGCAGCCAGGGCATCACCGCCACCGGCACCACGCCGCGCGACGACGCCCAGCAGATGCCGCAGGGCTGAGGAGAGCGATGAGCATCCCGACCATGACCGCGACCAGCGAGCCGGCCAGCCCGGCTCCGGAGGAGCGGCGGTCGCCGGCCCGTTGGGGCACCGCCGCGCTGGCCCTGGCCGTCGTGGTCGGGCTGCTCCTCGGGTACGCCGGTGGCATGCTGACCCCCCGGCTCACCCGGCCGGGCGACGCCTCGGCGGAGGCGGGCTTCGCCCGGGACATGCTGACCCACCACGCGCAGGCGGTGGAGATGGGCCTGATCGCCTTCGACGAGGGCAGCGACCCGGAGGTCCGCAGCATCGGCGGCGACATCGCCACCTCCCAGCAGGGCGAGATCGGCACCATGCACACGTGGCTGCGCTCGTGGGGGCTCGACCCGGCGGGCAGCGAGCCGCCGATGTCGTGGATGTCCGACGGCGCCGGCCTGGTCAGGAACGGCCTCATGCCGGGCATGGCCACCCCCGAGGAGATGGCGAAGCTGCACGCGGCCGAGGGCCGGGAGCTGGACGTCCTCTTCCTGCAACTGATGATCAAGCATCACCTGGGCGGCATCCACATGATCGACGGCATCCTCGACGTCAGCGACGAGCCCGACGTCGTCAGGACCGCGCAGACCATGAAGAACACCCAGCGCAACGACCTCACCAATCTCCAGAACGCGCTGAAGCGGGTGGGCGGCTGACCCCGCCGCCACCGCACCGTCGCCCCGTCGAGAGGTCCGCGGCGCCGCCGCGTCAGCCGGCCGACGCGGACCTCTCGCCATCCCGGCCCCCTTCAGGGAGCCGGCCACCCCACGACCCCTGTCCGCTTTGAGTGGTAAGCGACGTTGTGGATGATCTACCCCATTGCGACACTAAGAGAGTTTTCTCCACACATATCGTGACCAGTTGCGATTCGGGCTCGTTGCGCAGGACGTGGGGGTTGCACTGAGAGACGCGCGGCGTTCGGTCACCAGCTGGTGCCGGCGCCACACCATCGGCGGTGACGGGGCGGTGGCAGCCGTCCGTCGCGGACAGCGGCAGGGCGAGCCGGGAACGCTCAGCCGCGAACAGGAGCTCGAACTCATCGACGTCCTGCGGGGCGTCCATCCCGACGAGCTGGGCCTGGACGAGGAGCTGTGGACGCGGCAGAGCCTGCACGCCCTCATCCAGCACCGCTTCGAGCCGTCCATGGACGCCGGAGCGGTGGGTGCGTACCTGCGGGCCTGGGGGCTGGGCCCGCGGGAGCCCCGGGAACGGGCCTGCGGCCTCTGCGTCGGCGCGGTGGAACGCTGGGTGCGCAGCGAGTACCCGGCCATCACCCGGGCGGCGCAGGAACACCTCGCCGAGGTCTACTGGATCGGCCGCGTACGCCTGCGGGGCACGATGCCGGCGGCGGACGTCATCTCCGCCGTCTCCTCCCGCGGCCGGGTGCGCTTCATGATCACCACCCCGTCGGTCGACCCGCCGCTCCCGCGCGACTTCGTGCTGCGGCTCAGCGGCGAGGAACAGCGGACCGTGCACCTGATCGTCGACGGTTCCTGGCCCCGCAGCGAGTGGCCCCGCCGCCTGCCCCGCCGCATCGTGCTGCACCCGCTGCCGAGCTGCGGCCGCGCCGTCGCCGCCTGACCCCCGCGCCAGCCGGCGCGCATCGGCGAGTGGAACGTCAGGGGTGTATCCGGTGCCCGGATACACCCGTGAGGTTCCACTCGTGCCGGCCGGAAGGCTTTCCGGCAGCGGCGTCCGGCGCAGGTGGGACAGGGCGGCACCCGTCGCCGGTCCTCCGGCGAACGACACCAGCAGGGCGGGGCGACACGAGGGCGCGCGTCGGATACCGATTCGGCGTTCCGGGGAGACGTTTGCTAGTCTTCTCCAGTCGCTGAGCCCCCGTAGCTCAGGGGATAGAGCACCGCCCTCCGGAGGCGGGGGCGCAGGTTCGAATCCTGCCGGGGGCACCACACCACACCAGTCAACACCTCGCTCGTCCGAGGTTGACCGTTCCCTCCGTCGATCTTCGAACGACGACCACCACGCAAACGCCCGACGACAGGTGTCGTCGGGCGTCCCCGTGTCGAGGGCTGCGGCGAGGCCGGTCCCCGCAGCCATGCACTGCTGCGGCCCGGGTGCGGTGTCACCCGGGCCGCCCTCGCGCCCACAGCCGCCGGCCGCGCGGACACCCGGCCGGAAGCAGTGCGGGCGGCACCGCGTCGAGCAGGCGGCGGTGCCGCACCGCCACGGGGGTCAGTCGGCGGCGAGGCCATGCAGGAAACCGTCCTGGTCGCCGACCAGCAACAGGTCGCCGATGACGACCGGCGGGCTGTAGCAGTAGGCGCTGGTCGTCAGTTGCAACCGGGAGCGGACGGCCCCGGTGGCCACGTCGAGCCCGACCAGCAGTCCCGTGGTCGTCGGGGTCCAGGCGACGCCGTCGTGGATCGCCGCGCCGGTGCTGACCGGGCGGGCGCCCAGCCCGCCTGTCCAGCGGGCCTGGCCGGTGGCCGGGTCCACCCGGGAGGCGGTGCGACCGCCGTCGTCGAACATCAGCACGTCGCCGCCGTCCAGCACGAGCTTCGAGGCGTAGACGTAGGAGCCGGCCACCGACCAGCGGGTTTCCCCCGTCGCGGGGTCCAGCGCGAACGCGCTGGCCACGGTGGACACCAGGACCAGCCCGTTGGGCAGCACCTCCAGGTTGTCCGCCCAGGGGCCGTAGATGAGGCGGCTGTAGGTGGTGGTGGAGAACGACCAGAGCACGGCGCCGGTGCGGGCGTCGTGGGCGTAGACGTTGCCGTCGCCGGCGTAGACCCGGGTGCCGTCGCTGGCGGCACGCCCGGCGAACATGCCCTTCCCGGCCACCCGCCACACCGGTTCGCCCGTGCGCGCGTCGACGACCTGGCGACGTGAGGTCCAGCCCGCCGGTGTAGCGGCGGCCGGCCCCGTCGGGGGCCAGGTTGCGCCACTGGCCGTCGCCCTTGAGCCCGTAGGTGTGCTGCGGATAGAGCCGGGCCTTCACGTTGGCGGTGCGGGCGTGCGGGGCGAGCCGCACGGACACCGCCAGCGCAGCGCCCGCCGGGTCGAGCGAGACCGCCTGGGGTCGCTGCGCGGCGGCGGTACGCGGGCCGGCGATCGGGATGTCCAGCACCGCCCGGGTTTCCTTGCAGGGCCGGGGTCACGCCGCCTGGTCGGCCGGGTCCGTGGCGCGCCGTCCCGCCCGGTCGGCCGGGTCCGTGCCGGGCCGCCCCGCCCAGCGCAGCAGCGCGACGAACGCCAGCGCGGCGGTCACCGCCCCGCCCACCAGGCGCACCCGGTGCCCGGCGACGAACTCGGCCGCGACCTGACGCAGGTACTCCGGTGAGTGCGTGCCGACCGGGTCGACGAACATGATCTCGTTGCGCGGCCAGAAGAAGAACACGGAGAACAGGAACTCGCAGGCGACGAAGACCACGGCCGCGCCGGCGATCCACCAGCGCAGCCGGCGGTCGCGCCAGGTCAGCACCGCCGCGGCGAGGCAGGCGAGCACGACGGTCGCGCCGAGCGGCGGGAAGTAGTCACTCGGGCCGCCCGCCACCAGGAACTCGCGGGCCCGGTCCAGCGACGCCGGTGGGTCCCCGAAGATGTTCGGGTAGAGCATCACGGTCTCGGCGGCGACGCCGCCGAACGACATCATCGCCGTCCACACCAGAACGACGAGCACCGTCCAGGTGAGCCTGTCGCGGGTCATGGGTCCTCCTGCCGATCCGTCGACGCCGTCCCGGCGCGGTCGGCCGGGTCGTCCCGGCGCCGTCCGCTGGGTCGCCGTCGACGCTAGGTCGGCCGCCGCGGCCCGTCTGCCGCCTGACGGCGTGAAGGCGTGGTCGCCTGTGGACGTACGGCGGCGCGGCCCGGTCGCCCGTCCGCGCGGCCGGGCGTCGCCTCCCGACGTAGCCCGGGCGGGCGACGGGCGACAGGCGACGGGACGGGCGACGGCGGCGGGCGACGGACGAGCGACGGCGGCGGGCAACGGGCGACGGGGCGAGCGACAGCGGCGGGCACCGGCAGGGCCGCCGGTGACGGGCGGGGCTGGTGCGCGTACGTCAGCCGGCGGCGCGGCGGGCGCGGGCCCGGCGCTTGCCCTCGTGCATGGCCTGCACCCGGGCGACCGGGATGGTGTGCCCCTCCGCGACCAGGTCCGCCGGGAGCCGCTGCGGCGCGGGCAGACGCTCGGCCCAGGGGTCGCGTCCGGCGGTCAGCGCCGGGGCGGTGCGGATGGTGAAGTCGGCCGGGGTCACATCGCCCAGGTCGGCCCAGTCGACCGGGAAGGAGACCGGCACGCCCGGCCGCAGCCGGGGACTGTAGGCGGCCACCACTGTCGCCCCGCCGGCCCGCGTCGAGTCGACGAACACCTTGCCGCCCCGGTCCTCGCGGATGAAGGCGGTGGTGGCCAGCGCCGGGTCGAGCCGTTCGGCGCGGGCCGCCACCGCCCGGGTCGCGGCGGCCATGTCCTCCACCGTGGCGCCCTGCGCCACCGGTACGAAGACGTGCACGCCCTTGGCCCCGCTGGTCTTGACCGCGCCGGCGAGCCCCGCGTCCGCGAGCGCCTGCCGGACCAGCCGCGCCGCGGCGACCGCCAGCGCGAAGGAGTCCCCCTCCGGCGGATCGAGGTCCAGCACCAGGTGGGTGGGGCGGTGCAGGTCGTCGACCGTGGCCAGGGTGGGGTGGTACTCCACCGCGCGCTGGTTGGCGAACCAGAGCAGGGTGCGCCGGTCGTCGCAGAGCGCGTACGAGATCTCGCGGTGCGACGCCTCGGCCCAGACCGGCGTGCGGGCCACCCAGTCCGGCGTGTACTTCGGCAGGTTCTTCTGCATGAACGGTGGCTGCCCCGGCCGGACCCGGATCACCGACAGCGGCCGGCCGCGCAGCTGCGGCAGGATCCGCTCGTGCACCGCGTCGAGGTAGTCGACCAGGTCCCGCTTGGTCGCGTCGGCGCCGTCGAACAACGGCTGGTCGAGGTTGGTCAGCGACACCCCGTCCCGGGTCTCGTCAGCGCCACTCATCCGACCACCTTCGCGGGCCGGGGGCCGGCGGTCAACCGGACGCGGCGGGGCGAACCGCCGCGAACGGATCGCCGCCGGCCCGGACGACGTCGAGCATCCGCTGCGTGTGCCCGCGGGCGGCGGCGTACAGGCCACCGCCGTAGCTGACCCGTGCCACGCCGATCGCGGCCAGCTCCGGCACCGTGGGGGCGCCGGGGCGGGCGAGCGCGTTCACCGCCCCGGGCACGGCGGCCACCAGCTCGGACAGGATCGCCGGGTCGGCGAGCAGGATCGGGTAGACGCAGTCCGCGCCGGCCGCGAGGTAGCGGGTGGCCCGGCGGACCGCCTCCGGGAGCAGGGCGGCGGGGTCGCCGGCGCCGGCGAGGAAGACGTCGACGCGGGCGTTGAGCACCACCGGCACCCCGGCCGCGTCGGCCGCCGCCCGGACCTCGGCGAGCAGGTCGGCCTGCTCCCCGGCGTCGACCGACCGGCCGGTACGCGGGTCGGAGTCCTCCAGGTTGAGCCCGACCGCACCGGCGTCGAGCAGGCGCTCCACCAGCTCGGCGGGGCGCAGCCCGTACCCCCGCTCCAGGTCGGCGGTGACGGGGACGGCGACGGCGCGGGCGAGGCGGGCCACGGCGGCGAACATCTCCCCCGGCGGGGTGGCCTCGCCGTCGGCGTGGCCGAGCGCCTCGGCGACGGCGCTGCTGCTGGTGGCCACGGCCGGGAAGCCGGCGGCGGCGACCTGGCGGGCGGAGCTGGCGTCCCAGGCGTTGGGCAGGATCAGCGGGTCACCGGGCCGGTGCAGCGTGCGCAGCGCCGCCGCCCGGACGGCGAGGTCGTCGGTCATACGCCGATTCTCGGCGGACCGGCGCCCGGGGCGCAGCCCCGACTCCGTGTCGATGGACCTCGCCGCTCCCGCCGCCGACGGCGCACGGGCGACGCGGTTTGTCGGCGGGGAACACCCTCTGTGACCATGAGGGCGGAGCGAGGAGGCATGGGCATGTCGCAGGGGAACAGCGACGGTACCGGCGGGCGGGCGTCCGAGGCGTGCGGGGCGGTCGACGGGTCCTTCGCCCCCGGCCAGGCCACGGCCTGCACGGTCCGCGAGGTGCTCGACCGGGTGGGCGGCAAGTGGAGCATCGGCATCCTCGTGGCCGCCTCCCAGGGCCCGGTGCGCTTCACGGAGCTGGAACGCCGCGTGGAGGGGATCAGCCGCCGGATGCTCACCCTGACCCTGCGCAACCTCGAGCGCGACGGGCTGCTGAACCGGAAGGTCCACCCGACCGTCCCGCCGAAGGTGGAGTACACCGCCACCCCGATCGCGCTGGAACTCCACGAGTCGCTGGTAGCCCTGACCCACTGGGCGGAACGGCACCGCAGCGCGATCGCCGCCGCCCGGACCGCGTACGACCGGGCGCACGGCGGGGACCTTCCGCCCGTCCCGCAGGGGTAAACCTCGGCCGCGTGTGGGAAACGCCACGCCCTCGATCTGACCGATCGGTCAGGGTCTGACCGATCGGTCAGGCATGCTGGTCGGGGAGGTGGACCGGCATGGCGCGGATGGTTCCGGAGACGCACGACGAGATCCTTGCGGCGGCGGCCCGACGCTTCGCGACGACCGGCTACCGGGGCACCTCGTTGCAGGACATCGCCCGCGAGGTGGGCTGCTCCAAGGCGGCGGTGCTCTACCACTTCGCCAACAAGGAGGCCATCCTCACCGAGCTGATGGCCCCGGCGATCGACGTCCTCCAGGCGCTTGACGAGCGGATCCGCGCGCATCGCGGCGCGGACGCCCAACGGGTCGCCGCCGAGGGCTTCGTCGACCTCGCGGTCCGTTTCCGCCGCGAGATCGCCCTGCTGCGGGGCGAGTTCCCGGAGCTGCTCAAGCAGCCCGCCTTCGCGCACATCCAGCGGATGTCCGAGCGACTGGTCGACGCGCTCGCCGGGCACCCGGAACGCCCGTCCGCCCGGATCGTGGCGCTGGTGCTGCTCGCCGGCATCTCCGAGACCTGCGGGGAGTTCGCCGACGTGCCCGACGAGGAGCTGCGCGCCGCCCTGCTGGCACTCGCCCGGCGGGCACTGGAGCCCGTCGACTGATCCGTACCCAACCATCCACGACCGAGGACAAGGAACTCATGGCCACCCTGCTCTACCGGCTCGGCCGGGGCTCGATGCGCCGGCGGCGACTCGTCGCGGCGATCTGGCTCGTCGTACTCGTCGGTCTCGGCCTCGCCGCCGCGACCCTGCGCGGCCCGATAGCCGACAACTTCACCATGCCCGGCACCGAGTCGCAGCGCGCCCTGGACCTGCTCGCCGAGCAGTTCCCGGCGGCGAGCGGCGCGACCGGCACGATCGCGGTCAGGGCGCCGGCCGACGGCGCGCTCGCCAGCCCGCAGGGGCAGGCCGTGGTGAAGGAACTCACCCAGGAGGCCGCCACGCTGCCCGGCGTCGTCGGCGCCGTCGATCCGTTCCAGGTGGGGGCGGTCTCCCCCGACGGCCGGTACGCGCTGGTCCAGGTCCAGTTCGCCACCGGCGCCGACGAGGTGACCGACGCCCAGCGCGACGCGTACGAGAAGGTCGGCGAGCGGGCCGAGGCCCAGGGCTGGGAGGTCGCGCCCGGCGGCGAGGTGCTCAGCAGCGTGCCGGAGGTCGGCTCGACCGAGGCCATCGGCGTGGCGGTCGCCGCGATCGTCCTGGTGGTCACCTTCGGTTCGCTGGTGGCGGCCGGGATGACGATGCTCAACGCGCTCATCGGCGTGGGCGTCGGCATGGCGGGTCTGTTCGCGATCAGCAGCGTGGTCGACCTGAGCAGCACCGCGCCGATCCTCGCCCTGATGCTCGGCCTCGCGGTCGGCATCGACTACTCGCTCTTCATCACCTCCCGCTACCGGCAGAACCTGATGGAGGGGCTGCCACCGGACGAGGCGGTGGGCCGCGCGGTCGGCACCGCCGGCTCGGCCGTGGTCTTCGCCGGCGCCACCGTCGTCATCGCGCTGGCCGGGCTGGCCGTGGTGAACATCCCGTTCCTGACGGTGATGGGTCTGGCCGCCGCCGGCACGGTCACCATCGCGGTGCTGGTCGCGATCACTCTCCAGCCGGCCCTGCTCGGCTTCGCCGGCCGCCGGGTGCTGCCCCGCAAGCTGCGCTCGACGGTGCCGGCCGGGGACTCCGCGGCCGGGGACCGGGCCGCCGACGCCGCCGACGCGGTCACTCCGCCGGCCGAGGACCGGTCGGGCTTCGGGTTCCGCTGGGCGCGCCTCGTCACCCGGTTCCGGGTGCCGGTCATCCTGGTCGGGCTGATCGGGTTGGGGCTGCTCGCCCTGCCCGCGCCCGACATGCGGCTGGCGCTGCCCGACGCGGGCACCGCACCGGTCGGCTCGGCCGCGCGGGAGTCGAACGACGTGATCACCGAGGGCTTCGGGCCCGGCTTCACCGGCCGGCTCGCGGTGGTGGTCGCCGGTGACACCCCGCAGGCGACCTCGGCCGCCATTCCGCAGGTCACCGCGCTGATCCAGCGCACCGAGAACGTCCTCGCGGTGGCCCCGCCGCAGCTCAGCCCGGACGGCCGCACCGCGCTGCTCGGGGTGGTGCCGAAGACCGGCCCGACCGACGAGGCCACCGAGACCCTGGTCAACGACGTCCGTGCGGAGGTGGGCGGGTTCCGCGACGTCGACGTGCTGCTGACCGGGGCGACCGCGATCGGCATCGACGTCTCCGAGAAGCTCTCCGACGCCCTGCCGGTGTACCTGCTGCTGGTGGTGGGCCTGTCGGTGCTGCTGCTGATGCTGGTCTTCCGCTCGCTGCTGGTGCCGGTCAAGGCCGCGCTGGGCTTCCTGCTCACCGTCGCCGCCACCTTCGGCATCACCGTGGCGGTGTTCCAGCAGGGCCACCTCGCCGACCTGGTCGGCCTGGACACGCCCGGTCCGCTGGTCAGCTTCCTGCCGATCCTGCTGATCGGCATCCTGTTCGGCCTGGCGATGGACTACGAGGTCTTCCTGGTCTCCCGGATGCGGGAGGACTTCGTGCACGGCGACACCGCGCAGCAGGCGACCATCAACGGGATGGGGCACGGCGCCCGGGTGGTGACCGCCGCCGCGCTGATCATGATCTCGGTGTTCGGCGGCTTCGTCTTCCTCGACGACCCGGTCATCAAGTCGATGGGCTTCGCGCTCGCCATCGGCGTCGCCATCGACGCGTTCGTGGTCCGGATGACCATCGTGCCGGCCGTGATGTCGCTGCTCGGTAAGCGGGCCTGGTGGCTCCCCCGTTGGCTGGACAAGATCCTGCCCAACGTCGACATCGAGGGCGAGGGCCTCCGCGCCCACCTGGACGAAAGGTCCCCCGCCCACCCCTGACCCACCACCGCTTCGGTCGATCATGCAGTCGTGGTGCCCCGCACAACCGGCGAACCCGGTTGGAACGGGCACCACGACTGCATGATCGCCGGGACCTGGGTGGGTCTCGGTCAGACGCCGGCCGGGTAGGTCTCCATCTCGCCCGGGGTGGTCAGGGCCGGGAGGGGGTGCAGGGCCGTGGTCTCGTCGCACCAGATCAGGGCGTCGTAGCGCTCCCCCAGCCGGGTCGGCACGTAGTTGCCCCACGACTCGAAGGACGGGTCGTAGACCACCCCGATCGCCCGGTGGTCGGCGGTTCCGGTGACCCAGCCGGGCTGGTCGTCGCCGCCGAAGACCAGCACGGCCCGCTCGGGCATCAGCTCGTGCAGCCGGTGCTCGACCGAGCCGGGACGGGCCGGCGGCACCACCATCGCCTCGGCCGGCGAACCCCAGCGGGGCGCGGCGATCACCGTGCCCCGGTAGCCACCGAAGCCGACCAGGACCACCTCGTCGGCGCCGTGCCGCTCGCGGGCCAGCTGGCCGATGTTGACCATCCCGTCGGCGGCCATGTCGGTGGCCCGGGCGTCGCCGACGTGCGTGTTGTGCGCCCAGACGACACCCCGCGCGCCCGGGCCGTAGCGCTCCAGCAGCCGGTCCAGGGTGTCCGTCATGTGCGTGTCCCGGATGTTCCACGACTCCGGCCCGCCGCCCACCATCGACCGGTAGTAGCGCTCCGCGCCGGCCACCACCTCCGCGTTCTGCCAGGCCGAGAAGCTGTCCGGGCCGTCCGCGGCGGCCTGTTCGCGGGTACGCGCCAGCAGGCGCACGACCTCCTCCTCGCAGCGGGCGGAGACGAACCGGCTCGCCATGCCGTACTCCTCGACCCGCTTGCCGTACGGCTCGAAGCAGCGGTACGCGTCCTGCGCCGC
Source organism: Micromonospora reichwaldensis (assembly GCF_031845925.1). Classification (NCBI taxonomy): domain Bacteria; kingdom Bacillati; phylum Actinomycetota; class Actinomycetes; order Micromonosporales; family Micromonosporaceae; genus Micromonospora; species Micromonospora reichwaldensis. The sequence continues at coordinate 167,845 of NZ_JAVRFL010000013.1, forward strand.
CTCCAGCGAACCCGGGTCCTCCTCGCCGAGATAGTCGAAGATCGCCTGCATGGACTCCCACAGGCTGTAGACGTCCAGGCCGTGGAAGCCGGCCCGGGCGTCCTGGGGCCGCTCCACGTTCCACGCCCGCAACCAGGAGCAGAAGCGGGCCACCTCGGCGTTCGCCCACATCCAGGTCGGCCAGCGCTCGAAGCGCTCCAGCGCGACGCGCGGGTCGGCGGCCCCGCCCGGGGCGGCGGTCACCGAGCGGTGCACCCGGTCGCAGTCGGGCCAGTCCCCCTCCACGGCCACGAAGGAGAACCCGCACTCGGCGATCAGCCGGCGGGTGAGCTGTTCGCGCAGGCGGTAGTAGTCGTAGTTGCCGTGCGTCGCCTCGCCGATCAACACGATCCGGGCGTCCCGGACGCGCTCCAGCAACGGGTCGAAGTCGCTCGGCGCGCCGAGCCGCTGAACCAGCATGCCGGCGGCTACCCGGCGCGCCGCCGGGGCAAACCGCCGGACGTCGATCGGCGGGCGTGTGCCGGCGGCCTGAGCGGGTAGGCCGCCGGCATGACCGTCACCGGCGTGCAGTTGCAGGAGTACCTGGCCGGGCTCGACTACCCGGTCTCCCGGGAGGACCTGATCCGTTGGGGCCAGGAGAACGGGGTCAGCACGGCGATGCTCCAGACGCTCCGGGCCCTGCCGGCGGAGGAGTTCGACTCCCCCGCCGAGCTGAACGAGGCCCTCAACCCGCTGGCCTGAGTCCTCAGCGGGCGTGCAGCAGCCGGAACAGCACCAGCCACTGCTCGGGCCAGACGTGCCCGACCGGGGTGGCCGGGTCGAGCCGGATCGCCCGCAGCGCCGCCGCCAGCCGCGCCCGCGGGTGGTGCCGGGCCAGCGAGGCCGCGAGCGAGCCGCCGACCCCGTCGAAGCCGATCTCCACCATCCGGCGGTACGCGGGCAGCGCCGACGCGGCCAGCAGCGGCTCCGGCCGCCGCTCGACGCGCAGGATGCCGGCGTCCACCCCCGGCACCGGGCGGAACGAGGTGCGGGGCACCCGCCCGGCGAGCCGCCAGCCGAACTCCGGCCAGGTCAGCACGGTCAGCCTGGACCACCGGCCGTAGTCGCCGCTGCGGCGGCGGGCGTACTCCACCTGGGTGAGCAGGGTGGCCGCGCGCAGGTTGGGCGCGGCCAGGCACCAGCGCACCACGGCCGAGGTCAGCGACCAGGGAATGTTGCCGACCACATCGAACTCCTCCGGCGGTGGGGTGACGGTGAGGAAGTCGACCTGCCGGTGCGTCACGTTCGGCAGAGCCGCGCAGACCCTCGCCAGCTCGGCGCCAGCGGCCGGGTCCACCTCGTACGCCGTCAGGTGCCGGCAGCGGGCCGCGAGCGGCCGGGTGAGCTGGCCCCGGCCCGCGCCCACCTCGAGCAGGAGCCGGTCGGGCCGGGGGCGGGCGGCGTGCACCATCCGGGCGATCGCGGCCGGGTCGGCGAGGAAGTTCTGGGAGAGTACGCGACGGGACCGGTCGCGTTCGGTTGCTCGGGTACGGCGGGGCGCCACGGGTCGTCGTCCTGTCTGTCGCCGTGCGGCGACGGAGCGGACAGGCAGCCGCGAACGGGGCCTGTCCGAGGGTTCGGGGACTCGGACGGCCCTGGGCGTGACGCGGAACGCGGGATCGGCGGCGCACGGCGAAGCGCCACGTCGGAGCGGACGACCGGAGTGGTGCCGACGGGCGGCACTCAGCCCCGGGACGGCACCCGGATGCGTGGCGGGGGCGGCATATCGCCCGGGGATGCCCAGGCGGTGGCGCCGCGGGTGCGGTGCGGGGTCAGTCGCGGGTCGCGCCGGCCAGGGCCGGACGCCGGACTCGCAGACGGGCCGCCAGAAGCGACCCGAGGACGGCCGGCGTGCCGACCCTCTCGATCAGAGCGTGTGCGGACATGCGGCGACCCTAGCCGCGCCCGTCCCCGGGAGGCGACCACTTTTCCGCCTCCGCGGTGCGGCCCTCAGCCCGCCAGGTCGACGGTGCGGCCCTCGGCGCGGGCGGTCTCGGCGGCGGCGAGCACGGCCACGACCTCGCGGCCGAAGCGCACGTCGCAGCGGTGGTCCCGGGTGCCCGAGCCGATCTCCTCCAGCAGCTGGTCGATCGCCACCCCGAGGGCGGTCGCCGCGTCGCCCTGGCCCGCCGGAGCGGTCTCGACGCCGTTCTCGCCGTAGAAGACGAACTCCCGGGCCACCGCCTCCTGCGGGCCGTCCAGGGTCAGCGACACCGTGCTGGTGGCGCCCCCGTCGTGGGTGAGGAGCAGGTTGACGAGCCCGTTCGGCCCGTCCATCGCGGCGACGCGGGTGACCCGGCCGAGCACCGGCAGGACGAGCGACAGCGCGTGTGGGCCGATGTCCCACAGCGCGCCGTGCTCCCGGCGCCAGGACGAGGCCCCGTAGGGGCTGCCGGGATGGAAGATGGACGCGAACCAGAGCGCCCTGGCGGTGTGCCACCCGCCGACGGCGGCCGTCGAGGCGAGGAAGGCGGCCACGTCGGGCCGGTAGCGACCGGTGAAGAAGACCACCGAGGCGACGCCCGCCGCCTGCGCGGCGTCGACCACCCGGTCGGCGTCGGCGACGGTCAACGCGAGCGGCTTGTCCAGCAGCAGGTGCCGGCCGGCGGTGGCCGCGCGGACCGCGATGCCGGCCTGGACGTCCGGCGGGAGGGCCACGGCGACCGCGTCGCAGGCGTCGATGAGCGCGTCGGCGTCGTCGAACGCCGGTACCCCGTAGCGCTCTGCCAGGGCCGCGGCCTTGCGCGGGTCCCGGCCCCACACGCCGGCGAACGCGACCCCAGGGTGCGCGTGCAGCGCCGCGGCGTGCGTCTCGGCCGCCCAGTGACCGGTGCCGAACAACCCGAACCGCACCACGAGCTACCTCCACCGTCGTCGCGTCACACCACGGTACCCGCGGCCGTGCGCCCCGCCGGACCCTGTGCCGGGTGTCGTCGGCGCGCCCGCGCTCGAGGGTCGGTGGTCAGGGTGGCGGCTGGTTCGGCCGCCGCCCTGACCACTCCCCGATGCCGCCCGGACGGCAGTGCCCACCCCGCCGGCGGGTCGTCGCGACTGACCCGCCGGTGACCGGGCTCAGCTCCGCAGGGTGGTGGTCAACCGCTCCGCGGCGAGCTGGGCTCCGTCGGTGCTGATGGCGGCGGCGAACGCCCGGGCGCGGTCGGCCACCTCCGGCCGCAGTGCGGCGCTGAGAGCCGCGGTCAGCGACTCGACGGTCGGCACCGCGCCGGAGTGCGCGCCGCCGATGCCGAGCGCGGACACGCGTCGCGCGAAGTAGTGCTGGTCGTAGACCTGCGGGATGACGACCTGCGGCGCCCCGGCCCGCGCGGCCGTGGTCGTGGTGCCCGAGCCGCCATGGTGGACCACCGCGGCCACCCGCTTGAACAGCTCCTGCTGGTTCACCTCGCCGACGACCAGGCAGTCGGGCGCCCGGACGGCCAGCGAGAGGGGCGCCCAGCCCCGGGAGACGACCAGGCGGCAGCCGACCGCGCGGACCGCCTTGACGGCCGTCTCCAGCAGGCCCGGGGGTGCGGCGACGCTGCCGAATCCGACGTAGACGCACGGCTCGTCGCTGGCGTCCAGGAAGGTCGTCAACTCGGGCGGCAGCGCCCGCTCGTCCGGCAGGAGCCAGGCGCCTGGTTGGTAGACCGTCCGGTCGGCGGCGTCCGGCCAGGGCGCCAGCGTCCGGTCGACCGCCAGCCACGGCTGGTCGGTGTGGATGTGGGCGCTGACGTCGTCGACCGGAACCAGTCCGATCGTCGCCCGGAGCGCGTTGAGCGGCGCGCCGAAGGTGTCGTTGACGTGCCGCTGGTTGGCGGCCCACAGCTCGCGGTTGTCCGCGGACGCGGGCGCGGGCACCTCCCCGAGGGCGGGCAGCGGTAGTGGAGGGTGGTGCGGTGAGGGAAGGGCCGCCGGGCAGAACGCCGTGAAGACGTACGGTATGCCCCGCTTCTCCGCCACGGTGCGGGCGGCGATCTGGAGGCCGGTCGACGCGACGACGGCGTCGCAGTCCCGGGCCGCCGCCGACAGCACCTCGAACTGGATGCCGACGGAGGACTCCGCCAGCTGACGCACCTGCGCCGGCGACGGGCGGGGTACGGCGGCCTGCGGCCTGGGCGCCGCCGACCTGCGCCAGGACGGGCCGACGGGCACGAACGGAATCTTGAAGGTGGCCACCCACCGGGCGAAGTCCGGTGGGGCGCAGAGGCGAACCTGCAGACCGAGAGCTTTCAACCGCGATGCCAGCGCCACCAGTGGTTGGACGTCGCCGCGTGACCCGAGGGTCGACAACAGTACGCGCATGATGCTCGCCTTTCCGGCTGTAGCGACGGATCCGGGCACGGTGCAGCGAGCCGGGACCCGCACGTCGGGCCCGGCCGCACCGTCGATCTGCTACCTCGCCGGGGGACGACCCGGCGCCAGTGCCGTGGGTCGTGTCCTGGCGGGAACCTGGCCGGGCACCCGGCGCGCGGCGCCGGTCACGGGCTGGCGGGCCCGCAGTGTCAGCACGTCACCGAGCCCCTCGACCGCGCGCAACTCGGCCACGTACTCGGCGGCCTGCGCCTGGCGCAGGTAGTCCAGCGTCTGCGGGTCGGCGGCGCACATCCCCGGCGTCGCGTCGGCGGTGGCGACCAGGTGAACCTCGCCGGCCAGCTGCACCGAGGCGGAGATGAACTGGCAGAGTTCCGGCCACAGCAGGTACCGCCAGAAGTCGACGCTGACCACCGCGTCCATGCTGCCCGCCGGCATGGGTGGGGCCACGCCGAGCAGGTGGAAGTTGGCCGGCCCGACGGGAGCGGAGTAGTCGTAGGTGAGCGCCGAGGCGGGCAGCCTCGCCTCGGCGCGGCCGGTGCCGATCCAGAGCGCCTTGGGTCCCCGCAACGTGCCGGCGAGGCGCGCGACGGCGGGCCCGATGGCGCAGGCCGAGCGCTCGACGCACTCGTCGACGAGCGACCGGTAGTACAGGATCCGCCGGATCGCCTCGTACCCCATGACCGCGGTGAGGAACTCCCATTCGAGGCAGGGGTACAACCTGGCCGCCTGCTGGAAGTTGGCCTTCATCTCCATCCAGTTGCGGGTGATGTTCTTGTGGTGCGGCAGGTGGACGACCCGGGCCTCGTCGTCGTAGCCGAAGTTGACGCCGTCCGGCAGGCTCCGGTCCACGCGGTAGAACAGCTCGACGTCCTCCACGCCGTAGCTGAGACCGAACGCCTCGCGGTAGCCACCGACCTTCGTGAACAGCGAGGTGGAGAGCGAGATGTTGTGCGTGTAGGCGATCACCCAGCCGGCCCGGAGCCAGTCGCCGCCGTCGTCCGGGAGTCCCGTCGCGAACCGCAGGTCGCCACCGTGCGGGAAGGCACGCGCGATCGTGTCCGACTCGCCGGCCAGTACGGCCGGGAGGTCCGCGAGGCCGATCTCGTCCCGCCGGCCGATCAGCACCGCCGCGTTGCCGGGCGTGCTGTGCCACGCCAGGTGCCTCTCCAACAGGTCGGGCACGGCCCACGAGTCGGCGTCGAGGAAGACGAGCAGAGGCGCGGTGGCAGACCGCGCACCCTCGTTGCGGGCGGTGGAGCGGCCCTTGCGCCGGGGAAGTTCCACCACGCGCAGGCGGAGGCCGGCACCTTCGGCGAGCGCCTCGGCGTACCCGTCGGACGATCCTCCGTCCCGGACCACGATCACTTCGAAGCGGTCCGGCGGCAGCGTCTGCCGGGTCAGCGCCCGCAGGGTCAGCGCGAGGCACTGCGGATCCTGGTAGGTCGGCATCACCACGCTCAGCGCCGGGGGGATGGTGGGCAACGACATGGCGATCCTCTCCGTCAGACGAACGTGCCGTCCGAGCGTGGCGACGATGGCCCGAGAATAACGGTCCGCAACGTTCCGCTTACCCGCGAGTAGGGGTCGATAGGGGTACCCCACTGTCCTCTGACGACATTCGTCGCCGCCTCGACGGAACACGCTCCCACGCCCGCCGGCCCGACGCCGTCGGACCACCGGAAGCCGGGCCGGACGGAGGGCGGACCCCTGACAGGCGGCGGCGGGTGACGGGGTGTACTACGCGGGTTAGTAGGCTGTGCCGGTGACCGAGACACACCCCGGACGACCCCGATGACCAGCGCGGCGTCGGCGGGTTCGCCGGTGGACGGGCTCCTCGCGACCGCCTCGATCGTGCTGTCGCTCCTCGTCGCCGCGTGGGCGCTGGTCGCCACGCTGCGGCACCGCGCACCGGACCGGGTGCAGTTCGCCGGCCTGGCCGTGCTGGAGCTGGCGCTGCTCGCGCTCGCGGCGGTGGCGCTGGTGGCCATCGGCGGGGGCGAGCGGCCGGGCGAGCCGGGGGCCTTCTTCGGGTACGTCGCCACGGTGGTCTGCCTGCCGCCGCTGGCCTGGGTGCTGGCCCGGATGGAGCCGACGCGCTGGGGCTCGGCGATCGTCTGCGCGGTCTGCCTGGTCACGCCGGTGGTCGTCGTACGGCTCCAGCAGACCTGGGAGGTGCTGGGTGGCTGACGTACGCGCCCCGGAGGCGAAGCGGACCAACGCCGGCCCGGGGCGGCTGCTGATCGCGGTCTACCTGCTCTTCGCGATCGCCGCGACGAGCCGCGCGGGCCTTCAGATCGCCACGAAGTTCGACGAGGCGCCCGTGGCGTACCTGCTCTCGGCCCTCGCCGCGGCCATCTACATCGTCGCGGCGGTGGGGCTGGCCCGCGCCGGTGCCGCCGGCCGGCGCGTCGCCCTCGCGTGCTGTGCCGTGGAGCTGGTCGGGGTGCTCGGCGTCGGGGCCCTCAGCCTCGCCGACCCGGAGCTCTTCCCCGACGAGACGGTCTGGTCGCAGTTCGGCAGCGGGTACGGCTACATCCCGCTGGTCCTGCCGGTGCTCGGCCTGCTCTGGCTCTGGCGCACCCGCCCCGCCCCGGCGGCCTGACCCCGGCGGGCGCCGCCCAACGTGTAAGGAAGGGCCCCTTCCTAACGCATAGCGTTAGGAAGGGGCCCTTCCTTACACCTCAGTCCTTGGGGCCGCCGGCCACGTAGATCACCTGGCCGGAGACGAAGGAGGCACCCTCGCTGGCCAGGAACGAGATGGTGTGCGCAACGTCCTCGGGGCGGCCGACCCGGCGTACCGCGATCTCCGACTCGGCGTGCTTCTGGAGCGCCTCGAAGTCGACCTTCATCCGGGCGGCGGTGGCGGCGGTCATGTCGGTGACGATGAAGCCGGGCGCGACCGCGTTGACGGTCACCCCGAACGGGCCCAGCTCGATGGCGAGGGTCTTGGTGAAGCCCTGGAGGCCGGCCTTCGCGGCGGCGTAGTTCGCCTGGCCCCGGTTGCCCAGCGCCGAGGTGCTGGAGAGGTTGACGATCCGGCCCCACTTCGCCTCGACCATGTGCTTCTGGGCGGCCTGGCTGAACAGGAACGCGCCGCGCAGGTGCACCCCCATGACCGTGTCCCAGTCGGCGTCGGTCATCTTGAACAGCAGGTTGTCGCGGAGCACGCCGGCGTTGTTGACCAGCACCGTCGGGGCACCCAGCTCGGCGGCGACCCGCGCCACGGCCGCCTCGACCTGGGCCCGGTCGGACACGTCCGCGCCGACGCCGAGCGCCCGGCCGCCGGCCGCCGCGATCGCGTCCACGGTTTCCTTGGTCGCCGACTCCTCGATGTCGACCACGGCGACCGCGAGGCCGTCGGCCGCCAGCCGCCGGGCGGTGGCCGCCCCGATCCCCCGCGCCGCGCCCGTGACGATGGCGACCTGCTGCTCCTCCGACATGCCTACCTCCCGGTAACTTACGCTCGATCGAAGGAGCTTAACCCAGCCGTACGCCGACGCCGGCCCGGCGCGGGACGCCGGTCACGAGCATCGCCCGGCTACTCTCGCCGCCGTGGAGGCAGTGGAGATCGAAGCACCCGTCGTCGGGGTCACCGTCTATCCGGACCGGGCCCGGGTCACCCGCCGGGGCAGCACCCGGTTGACCGCCGGTGAGCACCGCGTACGCGTCGCACCGTTGCCGATGGGCCTGCGGCGGGACTCGCTGCGGGTCGGTGGGCGGGGCGCGGCCACCGTGCTCGGCGTGGACGTCACGACGTGGCGGCAGCCGCGCAGCACCGACGGGCAGGTCCGCGAGCTGGAGCAGCGGAGCCGGGAACTGGCCGACGCGCTGGCCGAGGTCGACGACGCGAGCGAGGTCGAAACGCAGCGGGGGCAGTTCCTCACCCGGCTCGCCGACCGGGCCGGCGGCACGTACGCCCGCGCGCTGGCCTCCGGCGACGCCGCCCCGACCGACGTGGCCACCTTCGCCGACTCGGTCGCCGGTCAGCTCGCCGACTCCCAGCGCCGCCGTCGCGTGCTGGCCCGGCAGCGTACCGACCTGACCGAGGAGCTGGCGGCCGTCGAGCGGCAACTGGACGCCACGCGCGGCAAGCGGAGACCGGACCAGCTGGTCGCCGAGGTCACCGTGTCCGTGGACGCCGACGACGACGAGCTGGACCTGGAGCTGAGCTACCTGGTCGACGGGGCCCGCTGGCAGCCCTCCTACGACCTGCGGCTGGTCGACGACACCATGACCGTCACCTGGTTCGGGCTGGTCAGCCAGGACACCGGCGAGGACTGGCCGGAGTGCGTGCTCGAACTCTCGACGGCCCGGCCGGCGGCGGCGACCCGCGTACCCGAACTGACGCCCTGGTATCTCGACCGGCTCCGGCCGGTGCCGCCGCCGATGCCGATGGCGGCCAGCTTCGGCGCGATGCCGGCCCCCGCGGCGCCCGGCGGTCCGCCCGCCGGGGCCGTGGCCCGGTCCGGCGCGCCGCGCCCCGAGATGCGCGAGAGCGTGGCCACCGTCGAGCAGGGGGTCACGGCGGCCACCTACCGGCCGGCCCGCCCGGTCGCGGTGCCGGCGGACGGCAGCGCCCACCGGGCCACCATCGCCGTCCTGGAGCTGCCGGCCCGGCTGGACCACGTGACCGTGCCGGTCCGGGCGACCGAGGCGCACCTGCGTGCGACGGTGCGCAACACCTCGTCGCACACGCTGCTCCCCGGCCCGGCGGCGGTCTTCCACGGCGCCGACTTCGTCGCGGCCACCCGGCTGCCGGTGTGGGCGCCCGGCGAGGAGACCGAGCTGGCGCTCGGCGTGGACGACCGGGTCCGGGTGGAGCGGAAGCTGGGCCGGCGCGCCGACACCCGGGCCACGCTCGGCTCGACCCGGCGGCGGGACGTGGAGTACCGGATCAGCGTGGCCAACCACACGCCCCGGCCGGCGAGCGTGGAGGTGCGCGACCAGCTGCCGGTGTCCCGGGACGAGGCGGTGGTCGTGCGGGAGTCCACCCTCGTCCCGCCGCCCGCCGAGCGCACGGAGCTGGGCGAGCTGATCTGGCGGCTCCGGCTCGGGCCGGGCGAGAGCGGCGAGATCGCCATGGGTTTCCGGGTCGAGATCGCCAAGGGGGTCGAGCTGGCCGGCTGGCGGGAGTGACCGGCCGTCCGCCCGGGTGGGGCGGACGGCCGTCGACGTGGCGGCCCGGTCAGAGGCCCTGACCGCGGCGCAGGCGGATCCACCGGTAGCCGTAGCCGGCTACCTTGAGCCGGTCCAGCTTGCCGACCTCGCCGTAGTTGCGGTCGGCGAGGACGTCGATGGGCAGGTCCGCCTCCGGCTCCAGCATGCTCAGGTCCACCTCCGCGTCGGTGGTGCCGAGGTTGTGCACGAAGACCATCGTGCCGGTCCGCCCGTCGGCCCGGTGCGCCAGCACGCCCGGCGGCATCGCCACGTCGATGTGGGTGGTCGAGCCCGAGCCCACCTCGGGGGCCTCGCGGAGCGTACGGATCATCCGCTCGAACCAGGCGAGCAGCGACTTCTGGTCGCTGCGCTGGGCGGTGACGTTGACCTTCTCGTACGAGAACTCGCCCTTGTCGATCACCGGGCGGACGAGCTTCTCCGGGTCGGCCGTGGAGAAGCCGGCGTTCGGCTGGTACGACCACTGCATCGGGGTACGGATCGCCTCCCGGCCGGGCAACGACAGGTCCTCCCCCATGCCGATCTCCTCGCCGTAGCGCAGCACCGGCGTGCCGCGCAGCGAGAACTGCAACGCGTACGCCAGCTCGATGCGGCGGCGGTCGTTGCCGAGCATCGGGGCGAGCCGGCGGCGGATGCCCCGGTCGTAGATGCGCATGTTCTCGTCGGGGCCGAACTGCTCGTACACCTGGTTGCGCTGCTCGGCGGTGAGCCGGGAGAGGTCGATCTCGTCGTGGTTGCGCAGGAAGGTGGCCCACTGCCCGCCCTCGGGCAGCGCCGGGGTGTCCCGCAGCGCCTCGATGATCGGCTCCGGGTCCTGCCGGGCCAGGGCCAGCATCAGGCGCCCGTTGAGCATGAAGTCGAAGAGCATGTGCAGGCGGTTGCCCGAGCCGCCGCTGTCGGCGAAGAAGGTCGGCAGCTGGTCGGGCTCGACGTTGGCCTCGGCGAGCAGGACGGCGTCGCCCCGGCGCCACTGCACGTGCTGACGCAGCTCGGTGAGGAACTCGAAGTCCTTCGGCGAGTTCGGGTTGCCCGACTCGGTCAGCTCGATGATGAACGGCACCGCGTCCATCCGGAAGCCGGAGACGCCGAGCTGGAGCCAGAACGAGACGATCTTCTTGATCTCCTCGCGGACGGCGGGGTTCGTGAAGTTCAGGTCCGGCTGGAACTTGTAGAACCGGTGGTAGTACCAGGCCTTGGCGGTCCGGTCGTAGGTCCACGTCTCGTGCTGCTCGCCGGGGAAGACCATGCCCTGGTGCCGGTCGCTCGGCTCGTGGTCGGCCCAGACGTACCAGTCGCGGTACGGCGAGTCCGGCGAGGAGCGGGCGGACTGGAACCACGGGTGCTCGTTCGACGTGTGGTTGACGACCAGGTCGATGATGATCCGGATGCCGCGGTTCTGCGCCTGGTGCAGCAGTTCCGCGAAGTCGCCGAGGGTGCCGAAGCGCGGGTCGATGTTGTAGAAGTCGGTCGCGTCGTACCCGTCGTCGCGGTTGGGCGACGGGTGGATGGGGTGCAGCCAGAGGCAGGTCACGCCAAGCCGGGCGAGGTAGTCCAGCCGGCCGATGAGCCCCCGGATGTCACCGACCCCGTCGCCGTCGGAGTCCGCGTACGTGTCGATGTCGAGGCAGTAGACGACCGCCTCCGAGTACCACCTGTCAGCCATGCCGGGCTAATGTCTCCGATCCCGGCTGCCCGCAAACACCGGGGCCCGGCGCTCCGGGTTCCCCGGTGGCCCGGCAGGTGGGCCGTCGGGCGCGGCCCGTCAGGTGGCGATGTCGACGTCGCCGACCTGTCCGCCGCCGGCCATCGTCAGCCACCCGGCGTGGACGCCCTGCTTGGCGAAGAAGTTCCCGCCGCCGACGAACGCGAACCAGTCGTCGCCGCCGACCGCGACGTCGCTGACCTGTCCGCCCTCGGCCATGGTGAGCCACCCGCCCTGGATGCCGTCCTTGGCGTAGAAGTTGCCGCCCTGCACCCAGCCGATCCGGTTGCCGGAGAGCACCACCCTCGTCGCCCCGCCCGAGTTCACCGCCTGCCACGACGAGTACGCGCCATCCTTCGCGTACAGCACCCCCGCCGAGTTCACGAACGCGAACCGGTCACCACTGACCGCGATGTCCCGCACCTGCCCGCCCCCGGCCAGCGTCAACCACTGCCCGTAGACACCCTCCTTGACATAGAAGTTGCCGCCCTGCACCCAACCGATCCGGTTGCCGGAGAGCACCACCTTCGTCGCCCCACCGGCGTTGACCGCCTGCCACGACGAGTACGCGCCATCCTTCGCGTACAGCACCCCCGCCGAGTTCACGAACGCGAACCGGTCGGGAGCGGCCCCGGCCGGCGTCAGGTCCGGGAACGGAAGGTTGATCGGCGCGCCCTTGGTCACCGTGGCGCCGCAGGCGTACGCCGGGGCGATGTTGTGGACCGCGCCGTTGCGGCGGATCTCGAAGTGCAGGTGCGGGCCGGTCGAGTTGCCGGTGCCGCCGACGTACCCGAGCACCTGCCCCTGCCCGACCTGCTGCCCGAGCGCGACCGCGGCCGGCTGCACCATGTGCAGGTAGCGGGTCTGGTAGCCGCCGGCGTGCGAGAGCGTCACCGAGTTGCCCCCGCCGGAGGTCCAACCGGCGAACGCGACCGTGCCCGGATAGGCGGCCCCGATCGCCATCCCGGCGTTCCCCGCGACGTCCACTCCGTAGTGGTCGCTGTCGGTGGCGCCGCACCTGTTCGACAACACCCCCGTGACCCGCCCGCCCACCGGCTGGATCATGGCCCCGGTCTGCGCGGCCGCCGGCTGCGCCGGCACGAGCGCAAGTCCGCACAGGACCGCCGCGGCCACCGTCAGCGCCCGCAGCCGCCTACCCGCTGTCTCCTTGCCCACGCCATGCCTCGCGATCTCATCGGCATCGATACAACTGCGGAGACAAGATAGACGAGACAGTCGCCGGCGTCCTCCCCGCGCCCGTGCCGTGGCGGCGGGGACGTCCGGGCCGGGGCCGTCAGGTGTTGACCGGGCGGCGGGCGATCAGGCGCACGTGGGTGACGGGCCAGTCGAGCGGCTCGCCGGCCGGGGTGCTGAGGGCGGCCACCGGGGCGAGGCGGTTGGTGACGATCCAGTCGTTGCGGGACGTCGCACTCGCGGGGTCGATCTCGAAGCCGACGTCGGTGAGCAGCGACTTCCAGTCGGCGTACTCCAGGCCGCAGAACTGTTCCTGGGTCTCCGACAGCCAGTTGTCGGTGTAGTCCTTGCGGGTGAGGAAGTCCATCGCCGCGCCGAGGGTCAGCTCGACCACGCCGTCCGCCCCGTCCACCGGCCGGTACGCGAACGGGAACCGGTAGTCGACCGCGAACTGGTCCAGCCGGGCCCGGGTCGACAGCGCGTCGACGTACGCCGCCACCTCACCGGGCGGCAGGGCCGCCAGGTCGGCACGGGGCGTCGGCGGGTTGCCGCCGTCCGTCGTGGCCAGCCGCAGGTGCACCGTCCGGTCCCGGCCGTCCGGCCCGCACACGTCGCTGTTGATCCACACCCCGCCGGGCACGGTGTGGTCGTAGAGGGCCTGGACGAACCGGCGCAGCGAGGCCATCCGCTCGCCGTACGACCAGATCTCGTGGGTCAGCGCGAAGGTCATCGTGGTGTCCACCGAGCGCGGCGCGAACACCGCCCCGCCGAGCACGTTGCGCCGGTAGAAGAAGACGTTCGGGTTGGCGAAGACGCCCTGCGCCTTCTTGTGGACGCACTCCTCGAACAGGTGCCGGGCCACCTCGACGCCGATCAGGTCGCTCTCCCGCAGGGCCGGCTCCCGGTCGGCCAGTTCCAGGACGGCGCCCGCGCCGCAGCCGACGTCGACGATCCGCCCCGGTCGCACGTGCTCGCGCACCGCGTCCCACTTGCGCTGCGCGGCGTCGCTGAACGCCTCGGCGTACGTCCGGTAGTCGCGGGTGGTGGTCAGTCCGCCCTCGTCGCCGACCACCGGGTCGTTCACCACGGAGCGGACCAGGTCGTCGAGCCGGTAGCGGCGGTACACGTCGACGGTGGCCGGGTGGGTGAGGTCCCGCCACGACGGGTCGTCGTCGGCCAGCCGCAGCAGGACGTCCCACGGCCGGACCGGTGTCGGCTCGACGTCGGCCTCCACCCCGGCGATCCGGAAACCGAGCCGTTCGTACATCGCGGCGACCTCCGGCGTGGAGCAGGCGACCACCGTGTCCGCCGGGGTCAGCTCCAACCCGGTGGACGCCGCGACGGTCTTCAGGGTCACCTCGGCGAACCTGTCGGTCGGTACGGTGTCGAACACCGGCACCACCACCGACCGGAGCCCGGCGAGCACGCTGAACCGTTCGATCGCCGCCTCCCGCCGGTGGTACGGGACCGGGTTGCGCCGGGTGTTCTCGTGGTTGGCCGAGGTGACCGCCCACACCACGGTCGCCCCGCCGGCGTCCTCGCTCCCGGTCGTGCCGTCACCGTCGGCGAGGGGGTCGTCGCCCTGCGCCGCGAGCTGGCGGAGGTACCCGGCCTGGAAGCGGGTCAACAGGTGGTGGCGGCCGGGAAAGAGCAGGTAGCGGGGCATGGCACGTTCCTAGCCGATGCCCCGCGTGCCGTGCGCGGCAGGGTGGGTGGCATCGACCCGGCTGCGGTCCGGGAGCCCTCGGCGGAGAACGGGGACCGCCCTCGGACCGGCCCGCCGCTACATTGGAGACATCAGCAGTCAACGATCTGGGCGCAGCCCGTCCGGAGCCGGCTCCGCGTCGCGCAGCCCGGACTGGGCCGCGGTGGGCGCGATCGCCGGCGTGGTGGCCACCGTGCTCACCCTGCTCACATACGTGCTGCCACGGGAGCCCGCCGTGCCGGCGCCGGCCCCGGGGGCCGGAGCGGGGCCGTCACCGGGGCCCGACCCGACCTCGCCCACCCAGGCCAGGCCCGACCGGACCCCGCCGGACCGGACGACCACGCCCACGGCGGACGCCACGAAGGACCACCCCGTCACCAGGACGCCGCGGCCGCCCGCCCCGGGGCGGCTGCCGTCGCTGGCGCCGCTGCGACCGGCCGGCTGTGAGGAGGCGCTCGCCGTCGTCGACCGCTTCTACCGGACCTCGGGTTCGACCAGGCAGAGCCGGCAGGCCGCCGCCACGACCGCGTACCAGGGCATGATGGGCGCGAGTCTCCAGGCCGAGGGCGGCGTTTACCAGGCCACGGTGGCACTGTCGCAGGACTTCTCCGAGCTGCGCTTCATCCTGTCGGGCATGGTCGCGAGCGACTACGAGGTGGTGCAGGCCAGGACGGACCGCGACGCCCAGCACCTCCGGGACGTGTGTGACGCCGGCTGACGGCACCGTCACGCGACACCGGACGGTCGCCCGGGCCGGCAGCCACCCGACGCGACCGGGCCCGTGCCGGCGTCCGGGCGGGCCACGGCGGTACGGTCGCCGGCATGGGTGACGCGGAGCGACCGGTCGACTGGGCCGAGGGTGAGTGGTGGAACGAGCCGGTGCGGGTCGAGAACGGGCCGGCGGGCGAGTTGCTGGTGCAGCCGGCTGAGGGCAGCGACCTGTGGCGGCACACCTCGTACGGCTTCGTCCACGACGACGCCCCGGCGCTGCTCGCGCCGCTGCCCGCCGGCGAGGCGATGGAGGTGGCCTTCGTGCTCGACTACGGCGAGCAGTTCGACCAGGCCGGCGTGCTGGTGCGGGTGGACGAGCGGAACTGGGTCAAGGCCGGGGTGGAGGTCAGCGACGGCCAGCCGCAGGTGGGTGCCGTGGTGACCCGGGAGGTCTCCGACTGGTCGGTCGCCCCCGTGCCGAGGTGGGCCGGGCGGGAGGTGACCGTCCGGGTCAGCCGCGACGGGGACGCGCTCACCGTACGGGCCCGCGCCGACGACGAGCCGTGGCGGCTGGTCCGGCTCGCTCCGCTGGCCCCGGAGGCGGTGGCGACGGCCGGGCCGTACTGCTGCTCCCCCACCCGGGCGGGCCTGCGCGTCCGCTTCACCGGCTGGCGGCGCGGCCTGGCCGACGCGGCGCTGCACCCGGAGGGATGAACCCAGCGTGGCCCGACTCACGGGCAGGTGTGGCGGCCGGGCCGCAGGGTAGATGTCTCTGATCGGACCCGGCCGAAAGGATCGCGATGGCACTCGCCGAGAACGTCGACCCGACCGAACTCGGCGGCCTGACCGGGTGGGTGGCGGGGGTGATCGACGCCGCCGGCGCCGTCGGCGTGGCCCTGCTGGTCGCCCTGGAGAGCATCATCCCGCCGATCCCGAGCGAGATCGTGCTGGCGATGGCCGGCTACCTGGCCAGCGAGGGACGGTTCAACGTCGTCCTGGTGGGGCTCGCCGCCACCGCCGGCTCCCTGGGCGGGGCACTCGTCCTCTACTGGCTGGGCGCGGCTGCCGGCGAGGACCGGCTCAAGCGCTGGCTCGACCGGCTGCCCCTGGTCGACCTGGACGACCTGGAGAAGGCCGACCGCTGGTTCGAGCGACACGGCCGATGGGCGGTGCTCTTCGGCCGGATGATGCCGGTGGTCCGCAGCCTGATCTCGATCCCCGCCGGGGCCAACCGGATGCCGCTGCCGGAGTTCATCGTGTTCACCACGCTGGGCAGCGGCATCTGGAACGCGCTCTTCGTCGGCCTGGGCTACGCGCTCGGCTCCCGCTGGCAGCAGATCGAGCAGTACAGCAAGTGGTTCGACTACGGCATCATCGCCGTCTTCGTCGTGATGATCGCCTGGTGGGTGATCAAGAAGACCCGTCGCCGCCGCGCCCACGCCGACGCCACCCCCTGACTCCCCCACGCCGCGCCCCAACCCCGCCCCGCCGCGCCGCGCCGCGCCCCGTCGCGCCCCACCCCGTCGCGTCGCGTCGCGTCGATCATGCAGTTGTGGTGCCGGAAGTAACCACATACGGGGCTTATGCGGACCACCACAACTGCATGATCGACCCTGTTGGAGGGTGGCGCGGGGTGGGCGGGCGGAGAAGGGCGGAGGCAGGAGC
>NZ_JAVRFL010000104.1:0-282 GCF_031845925.1 Micromonospora reichwaldensis
ACGGCCGGGTTCTTCCTAGTACAGCTGCCTTTGGGTGGTGGGAACGGAGTCCTGGTGCGGCTGGGGAGGGGCGGATAGCACCCTGTTGGGTCCTGAAGGAACAACCGGTGGTTGTTTTTTCGGAGCCTTGAGCGGAACCGTAGTGTTCCGCAGGCTGCCAGGCATGGCCTGGTGTGGCATACCGCCGGCGGTGGTCGGGTTTGGTGTCGCACGGATCGGGTTGTGGGTTGGTCGTTTGTTGAGAATTGCACAGTGGACGCGAGCATCTTTGTGGTCAAGTTG
>NZ_JAVRFL010000105.1:0-281 GCF_031845925.1 Micromonospora reichwaldensis
ACGGCCGGGTTCTTCCTAGTACAGCTGCCTTTGGGTGGTGGGAACGGAGTCCTGGTGCGGCTGGGGAGGGGCGGATAGCACCCTGTTGGGTCCTGAAGGAACAACCGGTGGTTGTTTTTTCGGAGCCATTGCCTTGCCTGTGGGTGAGGCTGGTTGCCAGGCATGGCCTGGTGTGGCATACCGCCGGCGGTGGTCGGGTTTGGTGTCGCACGGATCGGGTTGTGGGTTGGTCGTTTGTTGAGAATTGCACAGTGGACGCGAGCATCTTTGTGGTCAAGTTG
>NZ_JAVRFL010000106.1:0-264 GCF_031845925.1 Micromonospora reichwaldensis
TCGATGGCGGTGTCGAGGTGGTCGAGGTCGAGTTCGCCGTCGATGTGCCAGGCGGTCTGGGTGTTGTAGGCGGTGGATTTCGGGTCGAGGGTGTGCAGGAACCACAGGCGTTGCTGCGCGAACGACAACACCCGGCCCGGCGACGACACTTCGCCGCCCGGCGGGACGAGGGCCGGATCGCTCGGTTGCCCGGCGCCGGTCACGACCGGGTCGTCCTCGCCGCCGGCGGTCGACGGGTCGGCCGTCACCTCGGGCCGTAGGCGG
>NZ_JAVRFL010000107.1:0-255 GCF_031845925.1 Micromonospora reichwaldensis
GCTTAACACATGCAAGTCGAGCGGAAAGGCCCTTCGGGGTACTCGAGCGGCGAACGGGTGAGTAACACGTGAGCAACCTGCCCTAGGCTTTGGGATAACCCTCGGAAACGGGGGCTAATACCGAATACGACCACCGGTCGCATGGTTGGTGGTGGAAAGTTTTTCGGCCTGGGATGGGCTCGCGGCCTATCAGCTTGTTGGTGGGGTGATGGCCTACCAAGGCGACGACGGGTAGCCGGCCTGAGAGGGCGACCG
>NZ_JAVRFL010000108.1:0-255 GCF_031845925.1 Micromonospora reichwaldensis
CCATCAAGCGTACCGACATCCTGCGTAAGACCGCCCTGACCGCTGCCGGGCTCGCCTTCTCCGGCGGCGCCATCGCCGGCCCAGTCACCACCGCCCTCGCCGCCCCCACCACCCCGGTGTCGGCCACCGTCGCCCAGGACCGCAAGGGTGGCGAGCGCGAACTGGGCGTGCGCTACGAGGCACAGCCCAACTTCTACTACTGCGGCCCCGCCGCCGCCCGCAACGCCCTCAGCGTGCAGGGCAAGAACATCGACG
>NZ_JAVRFL010000109.1:0-203 GCF_031845925.1 Micromonospora reichwaldensis
CTACTGCGGCCCCGCCGCCGCCCGCAACGCCCTCAGCGTGCAGGGCAAGAACATCGACGTCGACGGCATGGCCCAACGCATGGGCACCACCGAAGCCGGCACCAACTCCATCAACGACATCACCCCCGTGCTGAACAAGGAAACCGGCAAGGACGCCTACCAGTCCGTCGAGATCCCCGGCGCCAAGGCCGACGACAAGCAGA
>NZ_JAVRFL010000014.1:0-175865 GCF_031845925.1 Micromonospora reichwaldensis
CACCCGGGCCCTGCCCGCCCGCCCCCGCCCCGTTGATCATGAAGTTGTTGTCTTCGGCACCGGCGTGTCGCACCAATAACTTCATGATCAACGGGGTTGTAGGCCTGGGCGGAGGCTGGGCTGGGCGGGGCGGGGTGGGGGAGGGCGTGGGGTTGTCCACAGGGAGTGGGTGGGTTATCCACAGGGGGTTTCGTCGGTCTTCGGCTGGCGGGACAGTCGTTCGGTGTGGAGACGAGTCCGCTGGCGGTCGTACGGTCGATGGCTGGTGCGCGCGACGGCATCGTGACGTTGGCGCAGGCACGTGCGGCCGGGCTCACCGTGCACGACGTACACCGGCTCTGTCGATCCGGTCGCTGGCGTGCGGTGATCCGGGGCGGCTACCTCGTCGATGCCGACCGCTATGACGGCATCCCGCGGCGGGCGCGGATCAGGGCGGCTGTCGCATCCTTCGGTACGCGTGCCGCCGCCGTCCTGACAACGGCCGCCGAACTGCACGGCATCGCAGGCCCTCGGGCGACGGAGGTGATCCACCTGTCGATGCCTGGTCCGGCCGCGAAGCCCGCCCGGCTGGCCAATCCCGAGGTGGTGGTGCACCAGTTGACGGTCGCGCCGGGGCAACTGGTCCGGGTCGACGGCATCGCCGTCACCTCACCGTTGCGGACCGTCGCCGACCTGGTCCTCCGGGAGGACCGCTACGCGGCGGTCTGCGTGCTGGACTCCGCGCTGAACCGTGGGCTCGTCACCGACGATGATCTGCTTGCCGTACCGCGTCTGATCAGGCGCCGGCGCGGCGCGGTGGCGGCGCGCTCCCACCTGGCGGAGGCGGACGGTCGGGCGCAGTCCCCGCTGGAGACCCGGACGAGGCTGCGTTGCGTCGACGGCCGGGTGCCACCGGACGCCCTCCAACTCGAGGTGCGCGACGACGACGGGTACCTGCTCGGGATCGGGGATCTCGGGTGGCGGGGCCCGAGGGTGATCGCCGAAGCCGACGGACGGGGCCCGCACGGCACCCCCGAGGCCGTCCACGCCGACCGCCGCCGGCAGAACCGTCTGGTCAACGCCGGCTGGACCGTGCTCCGCTTCACCTGGGCCGACACCCTGAACCCCGCCTACATCCCCCACACGGTCCGCCAGGCCATCGCCGCCCGGTCCCGTTGATCATGAAGTTGTTGCCGTCCGCGTCGGTGTGTCGCGACAACAACTTCATGATCAACGGGGTGGGGGGTGGGGGTCAGTAGGATGCCGGTGTGCGGGTTCTTCTTCTTGGTGGTGGGGGGCGGGAGCATGCGCTCGCGCTCGGGTTGGCCGCGGATCCGTCCGTCGAGCAGCTGATTGCGGCGCCGGGCAACCCTGGCATCGCTTCGCTCGCCGAGGTGCGGGCGGTGGATCCGTGTGATCCGGCGGGCGTCGCCGCGCTGGCGGTGGAGACCGGGGTCGACCTGGTGGTGATCGGGCCGGAGGCGCCGCTGGTGGCCGGGGTCGCCGATGCCGTCCGCGCCAAGGGGATCGCCGCCTTCGGGCCGTCCGCCGAGGCCGCCCGGCTGGAGGGCTCGAAGACGTTCGCCAAGGACGTGATGACCGCCGCAGGCGTACCGACCGCCCGCGCGTACACCTGCACGGACGCGGAGAGCACCGGCAGGGCGCTGGACGAGTTCGGCGCGCCGTACGTGGTGAAGAACGACGGGCTCGCCGCCGGCAAGGGTGTCGTGGTGACCGACGACCGCGCCGCCGCGCTGCGGCACGCCGAGGAGTGCGGCCGGGTCGTCGTCGAGGAATACCTCGCCGGCCCGGAGGTCTCCCTCTTCGTGGTCACCGACGGCGAGGCGGCGGTGCCGCTGCTGCCGGCGCAGGACTTCAAGCGGGTCGGCGACGGCGACACCGGTCCGAACACCGGCGGCATGGGGGCGTACGCGCCGCTGCCCTGGGCGCCGTCCGGCCTGGTCGACGAGGTCATGCGCGACGTCGTCCACCCGACCCTGGCCGAGATGGCCCGGCGGGGCACCCCGTTCGCGGGCCTGCTCTACGTCGGGCTGGCGATCACCGCCGACGGCCCCCGGGTGATCGAGTTCAACGCCCGCTTCGGCGACCCGGAGACGCAGGTGGTGCTGGCGCTGCTGGAGACGCCGCTGGCCGGGCTGCTGCACGCCGCGGCGACCGGCACGCTGGCCGGGCACCCGCCGCTGCGCTGGCGCGACGGCGCCGCCGTCACGGTCGTGGTGGCCGCCGAGGGCTACCCGGCCGCCCCGCGCACCGGCGACGTGATCACCGGGGCCGAGTCGCCGGGGATCATCCACGCCGGCACCCGGCAGGGCGCCGACGGGGCGCTGCTCTCCTCCGGCGGCCGGGTGCTCTGCGCCACCGCCACCGGCGCCGACCTGCCCGCCGCCCGGGACGCCGCGTACGCGCTGGTCGCCGGGGTGGAGCTGGCCGGCTCGCACCACCGCACCGACATCGCCTCCGCCGCCGTCGAGGGTCGGATCAGCATTCCGGGCTGACCGGGCAACCCACTCCCTCCCCGCCTCCGTTTGAGCGGTGAGGCGAGGAGGTGGCGGGATTGCCTGCCGACATCGAGGGCTACCGCGAGTACGTCGGGGCACGGCTGGAGCCGCTGCGCCGTACGGCGTACCTGCTCTGCGGCGACTGGCACACGGCCGACGACCTGGTGTCGACGGCGCTGGTCAAGTTGCTGCGGCACTGGCGGCGGGTGTCGAGGATGGAGAGCCCCGATGCCTACGTCCGGCGTACCCTGCTGCGGGTCTGGCTCGACGAGCGCCGCCGGCCGTGGCGGCGCGAGGCCTCCTGGGCGGAGGTTCCCGACGCCGCCGTCCCTTCGGCCAGCGACGGTTCCGCGGACCGGCTGACCATCCTCGCCCTGCTCGCCGAGCTGCCGCCGCGCCGCCGCGCGGTCCTGGTGCTGCGCTACTTCTGCGACCTGTCCGTGGAGGAGACCGCCCGGGAACTCGGCTGCACCACCGGCACCGTCAAGAGCCAGTCGGCGCGCGCGATCGAGGCGCTGCGGAGCCGCCTCGTGGGTGTGCCGGCCCGAGCCGAGGAGGCACGCACCGATGGATGAACTCGCCCGGCAGATGCGCACCGTGGTGGCGTCGCCGCCGCCCACCCGGATCGACGTGGACCGGCTGATCGCCGACGACCGGCGGCGCCGCCGCCATCGGGCGTGGGCGGTGGCGGGCACCGGGGTGGCCGCGGCGGTCACCGCGGTCGCGGTGACACCGGCGCTGCTCGTCGGCCCGGCCGCCGGACCGGGCGGGCCGGCCCTGCCGACCGGCGACGGCGCACCGTCCGCCGACACGTCGCTCTGCCCGGTGGCGGAACCGGAGCCCGGCGGACCACCGGCACCCCAGCAGTCGTACGACACGGTGCGCGCCCGGCCGACCGAGCGCCCGGACGCCGGGGTGGCCCGGCTGACCCTCGCGCTGCGCCCCGTGCTGTCGGCCGTGGTGCCGGCGGGGCTGTCGGTCGACGGCACGATCCCGGGCTGCGACCTGGTGCAGTTCACCTACGAGAAGAGCCACTGGCACTACTACGCCCACGCCCGGCTGCGCGGGAACGGCCAGGCCGACAACGTGACGGTGACGCTGATCCCGACGGCCGCCGACGCACCCGCAGGATGCGCTGCCGCCCCCAACCCCCGTACCTGCACCAGCAGCCGCCTGCCGGCCGGCGGCACCCTCGCCACCAGCACCGCCGCTCCGGGCGACGAGGGCCACGAGCAGCGCTGGGCACAGGTGCGACGGGCGGACGGTACGACCGTGACGGTGACGACGGACAACTACCACATCGTCCGCGGGGAGAACGGTGCGACGCCGACGGTCCGGTTCGGTCGGCCGCCAGTGCTCACCGTGGCGCAGTTGACGGCCATCGCCACCACGCCCGGGCTGACGCTGCATCCCTGACCGGGGCCGTCACCCCCGCACGGGCGCGTCCCGGTGCGTGGCGGGCGTCCACAGTCCCTCGACCCGGACGCGCCCCTGTACCCGGGGCGTGTCCCGGCGCGTCGCGGAGGCGTACTGGCCGTTGAGCGGCACGAGCTCCTCCACCCTTTCGCCCGGGCCGCCGGGCGGGGCGGGTGGGTAGCGGGGCGGCTCGTCCAGCGCACGCAGCGCCGGCAGCGGCGCGGCGGCCAGCGTCGCCACCAGCAGCGCCCCGGCCAGCACCAGGAAGGCGGTACGCAGCCCGACCCATCCGACCAGCGGCCCGGCGAGCAGGTAGCCCGCCGGGCCGGCGGCGTACGCGAACGAGGTCATCACCCCGACCACGCGCCCGCGCAACCGTTCGGGCGTGCGGGTCTGCATGGCGTAGTTGGACAGCGGGTTGACCGGCCCGTACGCGAGCCCGATCGCGACGGCGAAGCCGATCATGGCGGGGAACGGCGGCAGGGTGGCCAGCCCCACGAGGGCCATGCCGATGACGACGAGGGAGATCACCATCAGGGTGTGGCGCCGGATCAGCCGGCCCGCCATGCCGGAGGCGAGCGCCCCGACGACTCCGCCGGCGCTCATCGCCATGAGCAGCGCGCCGAGCCGGGCCGGCTCTCCCCGGCCGACGAACCACGCCGGCAGCAGCACGCCCTCGACCGGCAGGTAGAGCGCCGCCAGCACCATCGTGAGCAGCGCGATGGTCCGCAGCAGCTTGTCCCGCCAGACGAACCGCAGCCCTTCGGCGGTGCCGCGCCAGAGCCCGGACGGGGGACGTTCGGGGCGGCCGGCCCCGGGCAGCCGGACGGCGGCGATCATCGCGACGGCCAGCGCGAACCCGGCGGCGGTGACCCAGAGGGTCGAGCCGGGGCCGATCGCGGCGATGAGGATGCCGCCGACGCCGGGCCCGATCAGGAAGGCGAGCCCCCAAACCGCCTCGTGCACCCCGTTGGCGCGTTCGATCCGCCAGCCGGCGGCCTGCGCGGCGGCCGGCAGCAGCGTCTCCCGGGCGGTCAGGCCGGCCGGGTCGAACACCGCGCCGAGCACGGCCAGCGCCACGATCCAGCCGAGGTTCAGCCCGAGCAGCGCGTCGACCACCGGGATCGCGGCGACCGAGACGGCGGAGAGCGTGTCGGAGACCAGCGCCGTACGCCGCCGGCCGAGCAGGTCCACGACGGTGCCGGAGACGAGGCCGGACAGCAGCAGCGGCAGGGCGGTGGCCGCCGCGACCACCCCGGCGGCGGTGGGGCTGCCGGTGCGTTCCAGCACCAGCCAGGGCAGGGCCACGTTCGCCACGCCGTTGCCGGTGTTGGAGAGCAGGGTCGCCGCTTCGACCAGCAGCAGCGGTGCCCTCCGTGGTGTCGGCTGGCGGTGACGGGGATGGTGGCGGTGACGGGCACGGCCGCGGGGTCCGGAGCCGATCATGGTGCCGTCAGCCTAGGGGCGGCCGGGCATCCGGGCAGTAACGGCCGGGGAACGGTCAGCCGTAGTAGCGGCGCAGCTCGCGGGCCAGCACCTTGCCCGTGGCGTTGCGGGGCAGGTACTTCACGAAGACCACGTCCCGGGGTACGGAGAACCGGGCCAGGTAGTGCCGGACGTATTCGCGGACCGCCTCCGGGTCGAGCGTCTCGCCGGGGTGCAGGGCGAGGAACGCGGCGAGACGCTGGCCGTACTCCTGGTCCGGTACGCCGATCACGGCGGCCTCGCGTACCTGCGGCAGCCGGGCGATCAGGTCCTCCACCTCGGCCGGGAAGACGTTCTCCCCGCCGGAGACGATCATGTCGTCGGCCCGGCCGTCGACGAAGAGCAGCCCACCGGCGTCGAGCCGCCCCAGGTCGCCGGTGTCGAGCAGGCCGCCGCGGTGCTCCCGGGCGGCCCCGGAGGTGTAGCCCTCGAAGAGCATCTCGTTGCCGACGAAGATCCGGCCGACCTGCCCGGCCGGCACCGGCTCGCCGGCCGCGTCGAGGATCGCCAGCCGGGTGCCGTGCGGCGCGCGGCCGGCGGTGGTCGGAGCCGCGCGCAGGTCGGCGGGGCCGGCGATGGACGCCCACGAGACCTCGGTGGAGCCGTAGAGGTTGTGCAGCACGTCGCCGTAGACGTCCATGAACCGCAGGGCGAGGCCGCCCGGCAGCGCGGAACCGCTGACCGCGACCACCTTCAGCGGGGGACGGGGGTCCGGCGGCGGCACCTCCAGCAGCCGTTGCAGCATCACCGGCACGGCGAAGAGCGCGTCGCAGCGCTGCGCCACCAGGGCGGCCAGCGTGGCGGCCGGGTCGAACCGGCGGTGCAGCACGACCGTGGCCCGCAGGGCGAAGCAGACCTGGAGGGCCGCGTACCCCCAGGTGTGGAAGAGCGGTGCGGCGATCATGACGGTGTCCCGGGCGTGCAGCGGGATCCGGTCGATGATGGAGACCAGCGGGCCGAACCCGTTCGGGGTGGGGCGCCGGGCACCCTTGGGGGCACCGGTGGTGCCGGAGGTCAGCACGATGATCCGGCCGTCGCGCTCGGGGGGACGCAGCTCGCCGGGGACCGCGCCGACGACGAGCGCCTCCCGGGCGCGCTCGTCGAGCCGCTGCACCTCGGCGGGGAGGTTGGCGACCCGGTCGGCGAACTCGGCGTCGTGCGCCAGCACCCGCAGCCGCTGCTCCTGCGCGACGGTGGCGAGCTGCCCGGCGGAGAGCCCGGTGTTGACCAGCACCGCGTCCGCGCCGAGCAAGGTGGCGGCCACGATCGTCTCGACCGGGCCGTGGTGGTTGCGGCAGAGCACGCCGACCCGGTCCCCGGGTCGCACCCCGAGCGCCGTCCGCATCCCCCGGGCCAGCCGCTCCGACCGGTCGAGCAGCTCGGCGTACGTCAGGCGGGTGCCCTGCTCGTCGACGACGGCCGCCCGGTCGGGGTCGCGGGCGGCGGCCTGGCGCAGCTCGCCAGCGATGTTCCAACCCCACCTGCGCAGCGCCTGGAGCTGCGAGGCGACGCGGATCGGTCGGCCGGGGGCGAGCAGCCCGCGTCGGGTCAGGGTGGCGACGACGAACGGCAGGTCCATGACGCGGCCTCCTCGTGCGGTGCGCGTGGGGGCCCCGGGCCGGGGACCCCACGCGGGCGATCTGGAGATCGAACGCGCAGCGGTACGGGCGCGGCGGACGTCCGGGCCGGTGCGGCCCCTGGACGGCGACCGCGCCGGCGGTCGGTCAGCGGATCTGGACGCCGGAGATGGCCCGGGAGATGACCAGCCGCTGGATCTCGGAGGTGCCCTCGAAGATGGTGTAGATCTTGGCGTCCCGGTACCAGCGCTCGACCGGGTGGTCCCGCAGGAAGCCGGCCCCGCCGAGCAGTTGCACGGCCTTGTCGGTGACGGAGACGGCCACCTCACCGGCCTTCAGCTTGGACATCGAGCCCTCGCCGGCCGTGAAGGGCCGGTTGTTGCGGCCCATCCAGGAGGCCCGCCAGACCAGCAGCCGGGCGGCGTCGATCTCCATCTTCATGTCGGCCAGCGCGAACGCGACCGCCTGGTTCTCGATGATCGGGCGGCCGAACTGGATCCGCTCCTTCGCGTAGTCCAGGGCGTACTCGTAGGCGGCCCGGGCCACGCCCAGCGCCTGCGCGCCGACGGTGGGTCGGGAGAGCTCGAAGGTGCGCATCGCGGCCTGGCCCGAGACGCGCTTGCCGGAGCGGGCCCGGTCGAGCCGTTCGAGCAGGGCGTCCCGGCCGCCGAGCAGGCAGCGCGCCGGCACGCGTACGTCGTCGAGGAAGACGTCGGCGGTGTGCGACGCGCGCAGGCCCAGCTTGCGCAGCTTGCGGGTCGCGGCCAGGCCGGCGGTGCCCGGCGGTACGACGAACGCCGCCTGCCCGCGGGAGCCGAGCGTCGGGTCGACCGAGGCGGTGACCACGTGCACCCCGGCGATCCCGCCGTTGGTGGCGTACGCCTTCTGGCCGCTGAGCATCCACTCGTCGGTCGCCTCGTCGTAGACGGCCCGGGTGCGCATCGCGCCGACGTCGGAGCCGGCCTCGGGCTCGGTGGTGCAGAACGCGGCGACGGCCGGTTCGTCGACGGTGCCGAAGCACTGCGGCACCCATTCGACCATCTGGTCGGGGGTGCCGGCGCCGTAGATCGCGGCCACCGCGAGGGAGGTGCCGAAGATGCCCAGCCCGATGCCGGCGTCACCCCAGAAGAGTTCCTCGCTGGCGATCGGGAGGGAGAGGCCGGTGGGGTCGGCCCAGCAGGTGGCGAGGAACTCGAAGCCGTAGAGGCCGACCTTCGCCGCCTCCTGGATGATCGGCCAGGGGGTCTCCTCGCGGGCGTCCCACTCGGCCGCGGCCGGGCGCACGACCTCGGCGGCGAAGCCGTGCACCCAGTCGCGCAGATCCCGCTGTTCCTCGTTCAGGTCGAGCGAGAACTCGGCCATGTCAGGCCTTGGGGATGTCGAACAGGTTGGCGATGTTGGCGGCCAGGCCCAGGTCGCCCTTGGCCTTGAGCTTGCCGGTCATGAACATCATGACGGGGTTCGCGCCACCGGAGACGATCTTCAGGAACTCGACCGGGCCCATCGTGAGGCTGAGCTTCGGGTCGTGCTGCGGGGTCTCGTTGACGGTGCACGTGCCGTCGGCGACGACCACCTCGTAGGTGTCGGTGCCCCCGTCGGGACGGCCGGTGATGTTCCAGTGGATGACCGCGTTGGTCGAGCCGGCCCGGTCGGCGCGGAAGAGCTGCGGCATCCGGCCGAAGACCTCACCGAGGATCTTGCCGCGCAGGTCGCCGGACATCACCTCGGCGATCTTGTCGTCCGGGGTGGACTTGACCAGCTGGGCGAACTCCTTGGGGCCGACGTTCGCGAAGTTGGCCGGGTCGAAGTCAGTCATGGGGCTGCACCTTCCGGTTATTGGCTACTCGTGCGTAACCTTACGGGCGAGTAGGTATGCTCGCAAGGTGTCCACCCCACCCACCTTCAAGCGCCTCCCCCGCGCCGTACGCGAGCAACAGATGCTCGACGCGGCCGTGAAAGTGTTCTCACGCAGGGGCTTCCACGCGGCCAGCATGGACGAGATCGCCGAGGACGCCGGCATCTCCAAGCCCATGGTCTACGCGTACCTCGGCACGAAGGAAGAACTCTTCGTCGCCTGCCTGCACCGGGAGGGCACCCGGATGATGCAGGCCATCGCGGGGGCGGCCGCCCCCGAGCTGCCGGCCGACGAGCGGCTCTGGCGGGGGCTGCGCGCCTTCTTCGGCTTCGTCGGGGCGCACCGCGACGGATGGGCGGTGCTCTACCGGCAGGCCCGGGGCGAGCAGCCCTTCGCCGGCGAGCTGGCCGGCATGCGGGCCCGGCTGGTCGAGGTGGTCGCCGGGATGCTCGACCACGCGCTGCGCGCCGAGGGCCGCGAGGTGGGCGAGACCGACCTGGAGGTCGTCGCGTACGCCCTCGTGGGGGCGACCGAGTCGCTGGCGGACTGGCTCGCCGACCACCCGGAGGCCGACCCGGAGAAGACCGCCACCCGGATGATGAACGTCGCCTGGCTCGGTGCCGGTCAACTCCTCCACGGCGTCACCTGGCACCCCCGGGTCACCCCCGGCTGAGCGGCGGCGGCTCCACGGTCGGACGTTCAGCGGCGAGATGTGGCGTGGCGCCTGCGGTGGCGCAGCCAGCGGGCGGACTCCAGCAGCAGGGTGACCGCCAGCGAGAGGCCCACACCGGCGAGGATGCCCTTGACGGGGTCGCGTTCGAAGGCCAGCCCGCCGAAGTAGCCGAGCAGGGTGCAGTAGAGCGCCCAGCTCACCGCCGCGATGGCGTCGAAGAGCAGGAACGACCGGAGCGGGTAGCGGACCGCGCCCATGGTGAGGGTGACCGCCGTCCGGCCACCGGGGACGTACCGGGCGGTGGTCAGGATCAGCCCGCCGCGTTCGTGCAGCGCCCGGCGGGCCCATTCCGAGCTGGCCCGGCGCCGGCTGTCCGCCGGGAAGCGGGCGAGCCGGGTCGCGCCGCCGCCGCGCCCGATGGCGTACGAGACATGGTCGCCCGCGCCCGCGCCCAGCGCGGCGGCGACGATCACCCCCACCAGGTCGGGGTTGCCGCCGGTGGCGAGCACCGCGGCGGTGATCACGGCCGCCTCGCCCGGTACGGCGGGGAAGAACGCGTCGACCGCGGTGAGCCCGAAGATCAGCAGGTACACCCACGGTGAGGCGACCAGCTGCCGGAGCAGGTCGAGCACGGACTCCATGCCTCCCATGCTCGCCGGGTGCGACCCGCCCGGTGGCCGAGTCGCCGGATCGCCCCGCCCGGGACTCCGGCGCGGCCCGGCGTCACGCCGACGCCTCGGCGGGCGTTCCGGCCGGCGCGAGGGGGCGCGGGGCGAGCAGCGGGCCGTGCGGGGTCTTGTCGTCGGCGGTGGGGCCCCGGGAGGTCAGCACCACGGGCGCGCCCAGCTCCGCCTGCACCGCCGCCGTCCAGTCGGGCGGCGGGGCGTCGTCGTACACGGGGCGGGAGCGCAGCAGGCGGGCGGTGAGCGCGGCCTGCCGGTCCAGGTCGCCGGGCGGGCCCGGGGTGAGCCGGTCGGTGGTGTCGTAGCGGCGGCAGATCCGCAGCCCGGGGCCGGCGAGGTCGAGGTGGGTGAGCGCCAGGCCGTCGACCCCGCCGGCCGCGGCGAGGGCGTACCGGTGGGCGACCGCGTCGAAGTGGCCGAACCGGAACCGGCCCTGCCACGGGTTCGTCGGGTTGTGCGGGTCGGCCAGCGGCAGGGCCGGGTCCTCGGTCACCAGCGGGCCGGGCCCGTGCCGGGTGGTGACCACGCGCAGCACCCCGATCCGGGTGACGTCGCCGGGCCGGCCCGCCTCGGCGAGCAGGCTGTCGACGTTGGCGAAGGTGGTGGTGCTCCACGTCGTGTACGGGTGGAAGCCGTGCCACTCGTCGAGCAGCACCCCCTGCGCGCCCTCGAAGACGCAGGTGCCCGCCCGCAGCGCCCCGGCCAGCCAACTCCGGTCGACGATCGCGACCCGCCCGGCGAAGCCGGTGAACGCGGGCAGGCAGTCCTCGACGGGCGGCGCGTCCAGCCGGCCCAGCTCGGCGGTCAGCCGGTCCCGCAGGGCGGTCAGCCGCCGCCGGAGCAGCCCCGGGTCGCCGCAGTCGGCCACCCGGGGCGCCTCGTCGGGGTGGGCGAGCGCGTACGCCATGGTCTCGCCCACCCCGAGCCCGCAGGAGCCGTGCCGGTCGGCTCCCCTGGCGATCTCCCGGGCCCGGTTCGCGGCCCGGTGGTACGGGGTGGCGAGCAGCGCCTCCCCGTCGACGGTCAGCCGGTCGAGCGCGTCGGGCACCCCGACCGAGGCGAGGTGGTCGGCCTCGGCCGCCAGCGCCAGCGGGTCCACCACCACGTGCCGCGCCAGGTGCGTACGGACGCCGGGGTGGAACGTGCCGGCGCCGAACTGCGCGAACGTGTGGTGCCGGCCGTCGCGCAGCACGACGTTGTGCGCCGCCTGCGCGCCCCCGTTGAAGCGGACCACCGTGTGCACGGGCCGGGTGGCGCAGAGCCAGTCCACGACCGTGCCCTTGCCGGCGTCGCCGTAGCCGAGGTCCACCACGGCGACGTGCCTGCTCACCGGACCTCCCCATAGCCGCCGCCGGAGCCCTGCCCGCCGCCGCAGCGGCGGCCGGAGCCACCGCCGCGGACCGCCACGTGGTTCACAGCCGGGTCACCTCGCCGCCGGTGTCGCGGAACGCGGGCAGCGTCGACACCTCGGCGCGCCGCCCCCCGCGCAGGCGGGCCAGCGCCTTCGAGACGGTGCCGGTGGCGCCCGAGCCGGCCCGGTCGAGGTCGCGCAGGCCCTCGTCCAGGTCGATGGCCTGCTCGCCGAGCCCGACGGTGAGCGCGATCGTCTCGCAGACCGCGTCGAGGTCGTCCAGCACGACGGCGTTCTGCCCGAGCAGGTCCCGCCAGAAGTCGAGCACCTTGGCGTTGCCGGAGTAGTGGCTGCCGGCGGGGAGCAGGTAGTAGGTGTCCCAGCGGCGGGTCAGCTCGTCGACGGCCTGCCGCAGCGGCACGTCCTCGCGCAGGTCGTCGCCGACGACGCGGGCCACCTCCCGGGCCTTCACCTGCGGGTACGCCAGCTCGTCGCCGATGATGAACAGGTAGCCGCGCCGGCCGCGCTTCTCCCAGGAGTCGGTCACGGTGTGCCGGGCCATGAAGTACATGGCCAGCTCGTACGACTCGGTCATCTGTCCGCCGCCGCCGCCCTCCAGGACGATCCGGCCGAGGTCGTCGTCCATCCGGTTGTCCGACTCGAACTGGCCGACCTGCAACGGCACCCGGTCGCAGGTGGCGTCGCCGATCGCGCCGAACATGATCTGCGGGTCGCTGGCGTAGCCCTGCCGTTGCAGCAGCCCGAGCAGCTGCGGCAGCTTGGTCTGCAGGACGCGCGGCACGTTGCGCATCGAGCCGGTGACGTCGAAGAGCACCGCGATGGGTGTCGACCGGGGGTGCTCGTCGGAGTCGCGGCTCTCGCGCGTCGCGTCGCGCGGGTCGAGGGCGGGGTGCACCTTGCGCGCCCCGCTGTCGCTGTACGAGAACGCGCTCTTGCCGGTCTTCCGGCGGTAGCGGTCGGCGGCGTCGTACACGTCGGTGGACCACATTCCACTGCCCATGACAGCTCCTTAGGGATTGAGGGTGAAGGGTCGGAAGGTGCGTGGCCCGTAGAGCCGGTCCAGCACCTCGTCCAGTTCGCGCAGCAGCCGCCACGCGTCGTCGGGCCGGGCGTCCAGCGCCCGCTGGCGGCAGCCCCGCGCGAAGGCGTCCAGCTCGCGGGGCGCGCGCGGCCCCATCAGCCAGCTCATGCATCCGCTGGCCATCGCGATGTCGGTGCCCGGCCCGCAGGGCCGCTTGCGGGGGATCTCGTCGGGGTACCAGTTCGCGTCGTAGCCGGGCACCAGCGCGGGGATCGTGCCGCCGACGGGGGCGGAGAAGCACCAGTCGACCAGCACCACGCCGTGCCCGTCCGGCTCGATCAGCACGTGCGGCGGCAGGACCGCGCCGTGCACGACGCCCGCCTGGTGGGCCAGGCCGAGCGCCACCAGCAGCCGGCGCCACATCCAGGCCACGTCGCGGCCGTCCAGCCCGTCCGGGTACGCGCGCCGGACCTCGTCGAGGTCGTGCAGGCCGGGCGCGGTGGCGAGCACGTTGATCCGCCGTTCGGCGCCGGTCGCGGCGTCGAGGTGCCGGAACTCCTCGACCAGCCGGGGCACGTACGGCAGGTAGCGCGGGTCGCCGCGCTCGGCGATGGTGCGCAGGGCGTGCGCCTCGCGGGCCATCAGGTCGTTGTCGGTGGGTCGTCGGGGCAGCTTGAGCAGCCGGTCGGCCCCGACGTCGTAGAGGTCGGCCAGGTCGCCCGAGTAGGCCGGCGTGCCGAGTCGGTAGTCGCCGAGGACGGTGACCTGCCGGGCCCGCCAGCGGGTGGTGACCTGGACGAACGCGTCGGTGGCCTCGGCGCGTACCGCCGGGTCGGCCGGCAGGCGGTCGGGGTGCAGGGCCGCGACCAGCTCGCGGTAGCGCCGGGCCGGCTGGTCCGTGCCGAACAGGTCGGCGTCGGTGCGGGCCGCCGCGACCAGGCGGATGGCTTCGGCGGTCCTCATCGGACCGTCTCCTCCCGGGCGGGGCGCAGCAGCGCCGGGTGCAGCAGCCGGGCGTCGCCGGCCCGGTAGAGCTTGGCGCGGGGGCCGCCCCGGGCGCCGCCGCGCTCGGTGCTGGTGCCGGTGCTTTCCACGAAGCCCGGCACCGAGAGCACCTTGCGGTGGAAGTTGCCGGCGTGCAGCGGGTGGCCCCAGACCGTCTCGTAGACGGCGCGCAGCTCGCTGATCGTGAACTCGCCGGCGAGGAAGCGCGTGGCGAGCGGGGTGTATTCCAGCTTGGACCGGGCCCGCTCCAGCGCGTCGTCGATGATCCGGCCGTGGTCGAAGGCGAGCTGCCGGTTGGCCAGCGCGGTCACCGGCAACCAGCCGGCCTCGTCGGCGTCGGTGCCGGCGGCCGGGTCGGGCAGGTCGGGGGCGAACGCGAGGTGGGCGACCGAGACGACGCGCATGCGCGGGTCGCGGTCGGGGGTGCCGTAGCTGCCCAACTGCTCCAGGTGTACGCGGCGCAGTCCCTCGCCGCCGAGCCCGGTCTCCTCGGCCAGCTCCCGTCGGGCGCCGGCGGTGAGGTCCTCGTCGGGGCGGACGAAGCCGCCGGGCAGCGCCCACCGCCCCTCGAAGGGCGGCTGGCCGCGCCGGATCAGCAGCAGGTGCAGCGCGCCGTCCCGGATGGTCAGCGCCACCACGTCGACGGTCACGGCGACCGACGGGTAGGCCCCGGGGTCGTACGCGGCCAGGAAGTCCTGCTCGTCAACCATGTCTCTCTCATTCTGAGAACATCTCGATATGAGAAGAACTTAGCGCACGAGAACGCCCCTGCCAAGTCCGGGACGGGGATCCGGCAGGGGCGTATTCGGGGTGCCTCAGCGCACGAGACCCGCCAGGTGCGGTCGGCCGCGCGAGTCGTGCAGGGCGAACCCGCCGTCCGGCAGCAGGCCGAAGCTCACCGTGCTCGGCAGCGGCACGGGCAGCTTGAAGGCCACCTCGACCGTGTAGGCGTCCGGCAGCCGGTTCTCCAACGCGGCCAGGCAGCGGGCCTTGCTCCACATCCCGTGCGCGATCGGCCGGGGAAAGCCGAACAGCCGGGCGCCGAGGCGGGAGGTGTGGATCGGGTTGTGGTCGCCGGAGACCCGCGCGTAGTCCGTACCGACGCGGGGATCGACCCGCCAGCGGGCAGAGCCGGCCGGCGTCGTGGGCCGCCCGGCCTGCTCGCGCCGCCCGCCGCCGCCCCGCTTGCCCTCCCTGCCGAGGTACGTCGAGACGCCGCGCCAGACCTCCGTCCCGTCGACCGAGCCGACCAGCACCACGTCGACCTGCCGCCCCCGGTCGTGCGGGCGCAGGTTCTCGGCGTACGCGCGGAAGTCGAGGGTCTCGTCGGCGGTGACCGGGCGGTGCACGGTGATCCGGTTGCCGACGTGCACCACGCCGGTCAGCGGGATGGGGAACTCCGGCGCGGTCATCAGCCGCAGCGCCAGCGGGAAGCCCATGACGTGCGGGAACGTCGCGGGCAGCCGGTCGGTGAGCCGGAACCCGCAGACCCGGTCGTAGTCGGCGAGGTGCGTCCGGTCGACGGCGATCCCGGCGACGGCCAGCTCGACCGCCGGGACGCCCGCCGACCGCCGCCCACCGCCGAGGCCGGGCAGCGCGCCGAGCAGCGCCCGCCGGTAGAGCGCCCCGGCCGCCGGCATCCGGGGCAACTCGACGCGCTCCCGGGCACCCGTGCCGGCCGGGCCCTCGCCCGAGAGGTCCCGCGTCGCCTCGTCGGCGGAGGCGGAGAGGTCGTGCGTCTCTTCGAGGCTCAGGTCGTGGCCGGACGCCGCCGGCCCGCGGATCGCGTCCAGGGTGTCCTGCGACAGGATCTCGGTCGGGCCGTCGATCAGCTCGTGCACCGACAGGTCGTCCGGGTCCGGCGTCGGTTGTCCTCTCCTCGCCATCACGCCCCCAGCAGGCTCTGGCCGCAGACCCGGACGACGTTGCCGCTGACCGCGCCGGAGGCCGGCCACGCCAGCCAGCCGATGGTCTCGGCGACGTCCACCGGCAGCCCGCCCTGGGACATGCTGTTCATCCGCCGGCCCGCCTCGCGGATCACCAGCGGGATGCGCGCGGTCAGCCGGGTCTCGATGAAACCGGGGGCGACCGCGTTGACGCTGATCTGCCGTTCGCGCAGCGCCGGGGCGAGCGACTCGACCAGCCCGATCACGCCCGCCTTGCTGGTGGCGTAGTTGGTCTGGCCCCGGTTGCCGGCGATGCCGGCGATCGAGGAGACCGAGACGATCCGGCCGCCGGCCGGGATCAGCTCCCGCTCCAGCAGCACGTCGTTGATCCGCTCCTGGCTGGAGAGGTTGACGTCGAGCACCGAGTCCCACCGGTCGGCGTCCATCCGGCCGAGGGTCTTGTCGCGGGTGATCCCGGCGTTGTGCACGACCACGTCGACCCGCCCGTGCCGCTCGGCCAGGTGCTCGGCGAGCCGCTGCGGGGCGTCGGGGGCGGTCAGGTCGAGCTGGACGGCGGAGCCGCCGATCTCGTTGGCGACCGCCGCCAGCTCGTCCCCGGCCGCCGGGATGTCCAGCGCGACGACCCGGGCGCCGTCGCGGGCCAGCACCCGGGCCAGCGCCGCACCGATGCCCCGGGCCGCCCCGGTGACCAGGACGACCTGCCCGTCCAGCGGGCGGTCCCAGTCGGCCGGCGCGACGGCCGTGCCGGCGCCGACCCGGACGACCTGCCCCGAGACGTACGCGGACCGGCCGGAGAGCAGGAACCGCAGGGTCGCCTCCAGGCTCGTCCAGGTGCCGGCGTCCGGGTCCTTCGTCACGTGGACGAGCTGGGCGGTGACGCCCCGGCCGAACTCCTTGCCGATGCTGCGGGTCAGCCCCTCCAGGGCCCGCTGGGCGGTGGCCTCCCGAGGCGAGCCGCACTCGTCGGGCGGGGTGCCGAGCACGACGACCCGGCCGCTGGGCAGCACCGACCGGGCGCGCGGGTGGAAGAAGTCGTAGAGCTGGCGCAGCCCGGTGGAGTCGGTGATGCCGGTGGCGTCGTACACCAGGGCGGCGAAGCGCTCGGTGGACTCCCCGGCGCCGGGATCGGGCAGCTCGACCCCGGCGGCGGCCAGGATCTTGCCGGCCCGCTCGGCGAGCCGGCCGCCGGTCGCGGCGCCCAGCAGGACGGGGCCGGGCACGATGGGATCGCCGGGGGTGTGCCGGCGCAGTCGCGGCGGGTCGGGCAGCCCGAGGCGCTTGACCAGCGTGCGGCCGGCCCCCGATCGGACGAAGCTCGCGTACCTGTCGGTCATAGGCGTAGCCTACTGGCGAGTAGGTTGAGGGCAAGTCTTTCGAGGAGGCGGGATCGTGCAGAGCATCCGGCGGGTCGCGGTCATCGGCGGCAACCGCATCCCCTTCGCGCGGTCCAACTCGCGGTACGCCAGCGCGTCGAACGCCGACATGCTGGGCGCCGCGTTGGACGGGCTCGTCGCCCGGTTCGGCCTGGCCGGCCAGCGCGTCGGCGAGGTGGTGGCCGGCGCGGTGCTCAAGCACGCGAAGGACTTCAACCTGACCCGCGAGGTCGTGCTCGGCTCGAAGCTCGACCCGCACACCCCCGCGTACGACATCCAGCAGGCCTGCGGCACCGGGCTGGAGGCGGCCATCCTGGTCGCCAACAAGATCGCCCTCGGGCAGATCGACGTCGGCATCGCCGGCGGCGTGGACACCACCTCCGACGCGCCGCTCGCCGTCAACGAGGAGATGCGCCGCACGCTGCTCCGGCTCAACAGCGCCCGCACCCTCGGCGAGCGGCTGAAGATCGCCGCGAAGCTGCGCCCCACCCAGCCGTTCAAGCCCGAGATCCCGCGCAACGCGGAGCCGCGTACCGGGCTGTCGATGGGGGAGCACGCCGCCCGCACCGCGCTGCGCTGGCAGGTCGACCGGCAGGCCCAGGACGAGCTGGCGCTGCGCTCGCACCAGCGGCTCGCCGCCGCGTACGACCGGGGGTTCTTCGACGACCTGCTGACGCCGTACCTCGGGCTGACCCGCGATGCGAACCTGCGCCCCGACACCAGCCTGGAGAAGCTCGGCTCGCTGAAGCCGGTCTTCGGCGCGAAGGGGCCCGACGCCGAGGCGGCGACCATGACGGCCGGCAACTCGTCGCCGCTGACCGACGGCGCCTCGACGGTGCTGCTGGCCAGCGAGGAGTGGGCCCGCGCGCACAGCCTGCCCGTGCTGGCGTGGTTCTCCTGGTCGGAGACCGCCGCCGTCGACTTCGTGCACGGCGACGAGGGGCTGCTGATGGCCCCCGCGTACGCGGTGCCCCGGATGCTGACCCGGGCCGGGCTGACCCTCCAGGACTTCGACTTCTACGAGATCCACGAGGCCTTTGCCTCGCAGGTGCTGGCGACCCTGGCCGCCTGGGAGTCCCCGGAGTTCTGCAAGGACCGGCTGGGACTGGACGCCCCGCTCGGCGCCATCGACCGGGAGAGGCTGAACGTCAACGGCTCGTCGCTGGCGGCGGGGCACCCGTTCGCGGCCACCGGCGGCCGGATCGTGGCGACCCTGGCGAAGCTGCTCGCCGACAAGGGCAGCGGCCGGGGCCTGATCTCCATCTGCGCCGCCGGCGGCCAGGGCGTGACCGCGATCCTGGAGCGCTGAGCCGGGCACCTGATCCGCAAACGCTGAGCCGGGCAACCTGCCCGGCCCCGCGCTTCCGCCCGCCGGGTCAGGCGGTGGCGCCGCCGTCGATGGCGATCGACGCACCGGTGATGTGCCGGCCGCCCTCGCCCACCAGGTGGCTGACCGTCGCCGCCACGTCCTCCGGCGTGCCGTAGCGGCCGAGGGCGATGTGTGACCGCTGGGCGTCGGCGCCGGCGCTGTCCGCGCGGTTCATGTCGGTGTCGGTGGAGCCGGGCAGGACCAGGTTGACGGTGATCCCGCGTGGGCCGAGTTCGCGGGCGAGCGCCCTGGTCAGGCCGTTGATGGCGGTCTTGGTCATGGCGTAGACGCTCACCCCGGGAGCCGGTACGCGGCTGGCGAAGCTGCTGCCGATGTTGACGATCCGCCCGCCGTCGCGCAGGTGGCGTACCGCCGCCTGGGTGGCCAGGAACGTCCCGCGCACGTGCACGGCGATGGCCCGGTCGAGATCGTCGAGGCCGACCTGCCCGATCGGCCCGGACGAGAACACCCCGGCGTTGTTGACCAGGATGTCCAGCCGGCCCAGCTCGGCGACGGTCCGCTCGACCGCGTCGACGATCGCCGTACCGTCGGTGCTGTCGGCGCGGATCGCCAGGCCCGTGCGGCCGTACGACGTGATGTCGACGACGACGGCCTTCGCGCTCTCCTCCGCGCTGCGGTAGGTGAACGCGACGTGGGCTCCGTCCTCGGCCAGCCGGCGTGCGACGGCGGCGCCGATACCGCGGCTACCACCGGTGACCAGGGCGACCCTGCCGGTAAGTCTGGACACTCTTCCTCATTCCCGTCAGTCGGCTCAGCAGGGTGATCACCATAGCCAGCCGGCAACCCTGCCGATGCGGTGCGGGCGGGTCCGGGAGAATGAGCGCCGTGACGACGATCCCGAACGTGCTCGCCAACCGGTACGCCTCGCCCGAACTGGTCGCCCTCTGGTCGCCGGAGGAGAAGATCCGGATGGAGCGGCGGCTCTGGCTCGCCGTGCTCCGGGCCCAGCGGGACCTCGGCATCGGAG
Source organism: Micromonospora reichwaldensis (assembly GCF_031845925.1). Taxonomy (NCBI): domain Bacteria; kingdom Bacillati; phylum Actinomycetota; class Actinomycetes; order Micromonosporales; family Micromonosporaceae; genus Micromonospora; species Micromonospora reichwaldensis. The sequence continues at coordinate 19,223 of NZ_JAVRFL010000014.1, forward strand.
TGCCCGACGGCGTGGTCGAGGCGTACGAGGGGGTGCTCGACCGGGTCGACCTGGCCTCGATCGCCGAGCGGGAGCGGGTCACCCGGCACGACGTGAAGGCCCGGATCGAGGAGTTCAGCGCGCTCGCCGGGCACGAGCACGTGCACAAGGGGATGACCTCCCGTGACCTCACCGAGAACGTCGAGCAGCTCCAGGTGCGCCGCTCGCTGGAGCTGATCCGGGACCGGGTGGTCGCCACCCTGGCCCGGCTGTCCCGGCTCGCCGTCGAGCACTCCAACCTGGTCATGACCGGCCGCTCGCACAACGTCGCGGCGCAGGCCACCACGCTGGGCAAGCGCTTCGCGTCAGCCGCGGAGGAGCTGCTCATCGCGTACGAGCGGCTGGACGACCTGATCAACTGGTACCCGCTGCGGGGCGTCAAGGGCCCCGTCGGCACCGCCGCCGACCAGCTCGACCTCTTCGACGGCGACGCCGAGAAGGTGGCGGAGCTGGAACGCCGGGTCGCGGGGCACCTCGGCTTCAGCCGCGTCCTCGACAGCGTCGGCCAGGTCTACCCGCGTTCGATCGACCTGGCGGTGCTCTCCGCGCTCGCCCAGATCGCCGCCGCCCCGTCGTCGCTGGCGACCACGATCCGGCTGATGGTCGGCCAGGAGTTGGCCACCGAGGGCTTCAAGCCGGGCCAGGTGGGCTCCAGCGCGATGCCGCACAAGATGAACACCCGCTCCAGCGAGCGGGTCAACGGCTTCGCCGTGATCATCCGGGGTTACCTGTCGATGGTCGGCGAGCTAGCCGGCGACCAGTGGAACGAGGGCGACGTCTCCTGCTCGGTCGTCCGCCGGGTCGCCCTGCCGGACGCGTTCTTCGCCGCCGACGGGCTGTTCCAGACCTTCCTCACCGTGCTGGACGAGTTCGGCGCGTACCCGGCGGTCGTCAACCGGGAGCTGGAGCGCTTCCTGCCGTTCCTGGCCACCACGAAGATCCTGGTGGCGGCGGTCCGGCGCGGCGTCGGCCGGGAAACCGCCCACGAGGTGATCAAGGAGCACGCGGTCGGGGTGGCCCTGGCCATGCGCGAGAAGGGCGCCGCCGAGAACGACCTCTTCGACCGCTTGGCGGAGGACGGCCGCCTGGGCCTGACCCGCGCCGAGATCGACGCCCTGGTCGCCGACCGCTCCGCCTTCGTCGGCGCCGCCCCGGCCCAGGTGGCGGCGGTCGCCCGCCGCATCGCCACGGTAGTGGAAGCCCACCCCCAGGCCGCCACCTACACCCCACCCCCCATCCTCTAACCCCCTCCCGGGCCGCCCCCGCCCCTCCCGGGCCGTTGATCATGAAGTTGTTGTCGCGACACGCCGATGAAACCGGCAACAACTTCATGATCAACCGCGTGGGGCGGCGACGCCGGGAGCGTCCCGGAGGGGGTGGGTGGGTGGGTCAGTCTCGGGTGGGGGTTTCCGCTGCGGAGCGGAGGTTGGGGGCGCTCGCCGGTTCGGCGATGCCACCCGGGGACTCGGCGAAGGCGGGGTCGTGCGCGGTCTCCGCGGCGACCAGCGGCTGGTCGGGCGGCATGACGTCGGGCATCTTGGGCGCCACGACCACGGCCGTGCCGTACGCGCAGATCTCCATCCACATCTCGCCGCAGTCGCGGCTGTCGAAGCGCATCCCCACCACGGCGTTCGCGCCGATGCGGCGGGCCTCCTCGCCGAGGCGGGCCACCGAGTCCGTACGCCACCGGGTGAGGTTGTCCGGGGCCATCGGGTCGTACGCGCCACCGCGCAGGTTCTTGACCCCCTCGCGGTACGGGTTCCGCGTCCTGGCCATCGATGACACCACTTCGCCGAGGATCTGGCGGATCTCGTACCCGGGTAGTTGCTCCGTCGTCACGACCAGCACGTTTCCGATGGTCTCAGGGTTGCGGGCACCCGATCGTGAGCCGTGTTCACCTGATCGGATGCTGCAAAACGGCGCGGCGCGGACGGCCGGCGCGCTGCCGACCATCCGCGCCTGGCGCGGTGCTAACCGTCAGACACCGGCAGTCTGGGTGATCCAGGCCCGGTTGTACGCGACGCTGCCGTAGTTCTGGATGCTCTGGCCGTCGGCGGTGGAGGCGACGCCGACCTGCGCGCCGTTGTAGAACTGCGGGCCGCCCGAGTCGCCCCGCCAGGCGTTGCCGTTGATCCGCGTGCTCCGGATCGCCTGCCCGCCGTACGCGTCGGTGGCGCTGTTGCTGGTCACCCGGACCGACGCGGTCTTCAGCTGGGTCGAGGCCGAGCAGCCGCTGTAGCAGGTCATGCCCCAGCCGTAGATCGAGTTGGTCGAGTTGAGCGGCGGGTTGCTGTTGGCGAGCGTGACGTACGAGGTGCTCACCGAGCTGGACAGGCGCAGCAGGGCAAGGTCGTACCGGCTGTAGCTGGCGCTGACGGTGCGGGTCTGGCCGCCGGAGGAGCGGTAGACGCTGCCGACCCGGACGGACATCGAGCCGCTCACGCAGTGCCGGGCGGTGAGCACCCACTGCGGCGCGATGATGGTGCCGGAGCAGGTGAACGAGCCGTTGCTGAGCACGGCGGCGGCCCACGGGGCCGACGAGACGGTGCTGCCGCCGATGATCGGCTGCGGGCCGGTCGGGGCGGCGAGGGCGCCGGAGCTGGCGCCGAGCAGGCCGGCCGCTGCGGTGGCCAGCACCGCGACCATGGATCGGATGCGCATGGGGGCTCCTTCGGGGTGGGGCCCGGGTTCACCGGGTCGAGCTGTCGGCCGGCGGGCGGGGTGGCCCGACGGCCGATCGACGTACGACGATGTACGGTAGGGCCCCTGAGATGTCGTTCACAAGAGATCCATCGGAAATGATGGATGAGACGGTATGGCGGGCGGGGCGGCGGACGGCCCTCCGGCGATCCGGCGGAGCGGGGCGAAACGGGTCGGTCGGCAACGGATGGGCATCGGGATCGCAACGAACCCGCATCGGTCCCGGGGCCCCGCGCCGGGAATGTCGATCACTGCCTGAACTGCGTCCGGCCGGTGCGTCCGGGGCGGTATCTGCCAGGTAGGCTGGCTGCGCTCGCCCGTTGTGGGTAGGCACCCAACTGCGTACACAGTCAGGAGTGCCCAGTGCCTCGCGTCGTCGTCGACGTCATGCTCAAGCCCGAGATCCTCGATCCCCAGGGCCAGGCCGTCGCAAACGCGCTGCCCCGGCTCGGCGTCAGCGACGTCGCCTCGGTTCGGATCGGCAGGCGGATCGAGATCGAATTCACCGGTGAACCGGACCTGGACCGGGCCCGGGAGATCGCCGACAAGCTGCTCGCCAACCCGGTCATCGAGGACTTCACGGTCCGCGTGGCCGAGGCCGACGAGACCGTGGACGCACGCTCGTGACCGCCCGGGTGGGTGTGGTCACCTTCCCCGGCTCGCTCGACGACGGGGACGCGGCCCGGGCCGTCCGGATCGCGGGCGCCGAACCGGTCCGCCTCTGGCACGGCGACCCGCAGCTGCACGGGGTGGACGCCGTCGTCCTGCCCGGCGGCTTCTCCTACGGCGACTACCTGCGCTGCGGCGCCATCGCCCGGTTCGCCCCGGTGATGGGGACGATCGTGGACGCGGCCCGGGGCGGCCTGCCCGTGCTCGGCATCTGCAACGGCTTCCAGATCCTCTGCGAGGCCCACCTGCTGCCCGGCGCGCTCACCCGCAACCAGCACCTGCACTTCCGCAACCGCGACCAGGTCCTGCGCATCGAGTCGGCCGGCACGGCGTGGACCAACGCGTTCCAGCCCGGCCAGGAGGTGCTGATCCCGGTCAAGAACGGCGAGGGCTGCTACGTCGCCGACACCGCGACGCTGGACCAGCTCGAAGCCGAGGGCCGGGTGGTCGCCCGCTACGTCGGCGGCAACCCCAACGGGTCGCAGCGCGACATCGCCGCGATCACGAACCCCGCCGGCAACGTGGTCGGCATCATGCCGCATCCCGAGCACGCGGTGGAGGCGCTCACGGGCCCCTCCCTGGACGGCCTCGGCTTCTTCACCTCGGTGCTCAAGCACCTGGTGGGGGCGCCGGCGTGACCGTGCGCGGCATCATCGGTCGGCTCACCCGCCCGTCGGGCGGACGCGAGCGCAGCGAGGAGAGGTCATGACCACCCATCCGGACGAGGTACGGGACAACCCGGAGGGCTTCCCGGCCGCCCCGGCGCAGCCGGTGGAGCCGCGTCCGGCCGGCGTCGTGCCGCCGGCCGGGCGTCCCGGGCCGGCGACCGCCGACTGGGCCGACGGCCTGGACACCGTGCCGCGCGCCGGGGACACCCCCGGTGAGCTCCAGCCGTACGCCGAGCTGGGTCTCCGCGACGACGAGTACGAGCGGATCCGGCACATCCTCGACCGGCGGCCCACCCAGGCCGAGCTGGCGATGTACTCGATCATGTGGAGCGAGCACTGCTCCTACAAGTCGAGCAAGGTGCACCTGCGGCAGTTCGGCGAGAAGGCCCCGCCGAGCGACCGGCTGCTCGCCGGCATCGGCGAGAACGCCGGCGTCGTGCAGGTCTCCGACGAGCTGGCGGTGACCTTCAAGGTCGAGTCGCACAACCACCCGAGCTTCGTCGAGCCCTACCAGGGCGCGGCCACCGGCGTCGGCGGCATCGTGCGGGACATCCTCGCCATGGGCGCCCGCCCGGTCGCGGTGATGGACCCGCTGCGCTTCGGCGCCGCCGACCACCCCGACACCGCCCGGGTACTGCCCGGCGTGGTCGCCGGCGTGGGCGGCTACGGCAACTGCCTGGGCCTGCCGAACATCGGCGGCGAGGTCGTCTTCGACCCCTGTTACCAGGGCAACCCGCTGGTCAACGCGCTCTGCCTCGGGGTGCTGCCGGTCGACCGGCTCCAGAACAAGGCCGCCGCCGGCCCGGGCAACGTCGTCGTGCTGATGGGCGCCAGGACCGGCCGGGACGGCATCGGCGGCGTGTCGGTGCTGGCCAGCGCCACCTTCGACGAGGGCAGCGAGAAGCGCCGCCCGTCGGTGCAGGTCGGCGACCCGTTCATGGAGAAGCTGCTCATCGAGGCGTGCCTGGAGCTCTACGACGCCCGGCTGGTCGTCGGCATCCAGGACCTCGGCGGCGCCGGCCTGACCTGCGCGCTGACCGAGACCGCCGCGGCGGCCGGCACCGGCATGCGGGTCTGGCTGGAGCGCGTGCCGCTGCGCGAGGCCTCGATGGAGCCGCACGAGATCCTGGCCAGCGAGTCGCAGGAGCGGATGCTGCTGGTCGTCGAGCCGGAGAAGCTCGAAGCGGTGCTCAAGACCGCCGAGAAGTGGGGCGTCTGGGCCACCGCCATCGGCGAGGTCACCCCGCCGGCGCCGGACGGCCAGCCGGGCCGGCTGCTGATCACCTGGCACGACCAGCTGGTGGTCGACGTGCCGCCCGGCTCGCTGGTCGACGACGGTCCCGTCTACGCCCGCCCGATGCGCGAGCCGGCCGACCTGATCCTGCTCCAGGCCGACCGCGCGGAGACGCTGCCCCGGCCGGCCGACCCGGAGGCGCTGCGCGAGACGGTGCTGCGCATGATCGCGTCGCCCAATCTGGCCGACAAGACCTGGGTCACCGAGCAGTACGACCGCTACGTGCTGGGCAACACCGTGCTCGCCCAGCCGGAGGACTCCGGCGTGATCCGGATCGACGAGCGGACCGGGCTGGGCGTGGCGCTGTCGGTGGACGGCAACGGCCGGTACGCGCGGCTCGACCCGTACCACGGCACGAAGCTCGCGCTGGCGGAGGCGTACCGGAACGTGGCCGTCACCGGCGCGAAGCCGATCGCCGTCACCAACTGCCTCAACTTCGGCTCGCCGGAGGACCCGGGCGTGATGTGGCAGTTCGCCGAGGCCGTCCGCGGCCTGGCGGACGGCTGCGCCGAGCTGGGCATCCCGGTCACCGGCGGCAACGTCAGCTTCTACAACCAGACCGGCGCGGCGCCGATCCACCCGACCCCGGTGGTCGGTGTGCTCGGCGTTCTCGACGACGTGGCCGACCGGGTGCCGATGGGCTTCGTGCCCCGGCCGAGCGGCGACCACGACCAGATCTTCCTGCTCGGCGAGACGCACGTGGAGCTCTCCGGCTCGGAGTGGGCCTGGGTCACTCACGAGCACCTCGGCGGCGTACCCCCGCAGGTCGACCTGGCCCGCGAGCGGCTCCTGGCCGACCTGCTGGCGGAGGCCGCGCGGGTCGGGCACCTGAGCGCCGCGCACGACCTCTCCGACGGCGGCCTCGCGCAGAGCCTGGTGGAGTCCTGCCTGCGGCGCGGCGTCGGCGCCCGGATCGCGGTGCCGGAGCGGTTCGACGGCGGCTCGATGCCGTTCGTCTACCTGTTCAGCGAGTCCGCCGGCCGGGCCCTGGTGTCGGTGCCGCGCGGCCACGAGAAGGCGTTCACCGCCCTCTGCGCCGAGCGCGGCGTGCCGTTCGAGCTGATCGGCGTCACCGACCCGACCGGCGGCGCGCTGGAGGTGCACGGCCAGTTCCGCATCGGCCTGGACGAGCTGCGGGCCGCGCACAGCGAGACGCTGCCGCGCCTCTTCGGGGGCGCGGGGGTCGTCGAGGTGCCCGCGCCGGCCGCCGGTGTGGCGGGTGCCGTCGAGGCCGTGCCGCTGCCCGTCGCCGAATCGGCCGGCGCGGAGCCGGTGGACCCGTCGGCCGTCGTGAGCGAGCCGATCGCGTCGGCCGGGCCGGTCCCGTCGACCGGTGCCGTCGAGCCGGTGGCCCCGGCCGAGGCGGCGGCCCCGGCGGAGCCCGTCGCGCCCGGCCCGGAGCAGCCGGCGGCCGAGGCCGCCGACCGGCCGGCCGAGGCCGGCGGGGCGGCGGCTCCCGAGCCCGGCGACACCGAGCCCGGTCAGCGCTGAGGCGGTGGCTGCGGCCGTCCACGTCCAACCCGGTTCCGGCGCCCGCTTCGACTGGGGGTTGACGGGGGCGGCCGAGCTGGGCCGGGTGTGCGCGGTGCTGGTGGTGGTGGACGTGCTGTCGTTCACCACCGCCGTGGACGTCGCGGTCGGGCGCGGCATGCGGGTGCACCCGTTCCCGTGGGGCGAGCAGGCCGCCGACTACGCGCGGCGGGTCGGCGCGGTCGCGGCGGTGGGCCGCCGCCAGACGACCCCGGAACATCCGTGGTCGCTCTCGTCGGCGGCGCTGACCACCGCACCGGTCGTCGCCGACCTCGTGCTGCCGTCGCCGAACGGCTCGGCGATCAGCGCGGCGGCCAGCGCCACCGGACTGCCGGTGGTCGCGGCCTGCCTGCGCAACGCGCAGGCCGTCGGCCGTTGGCTCGACCAGCAGGGGTACGGCTCGACGGACGCGCCGATCGGCGTGATCGCCTCGGGCGAGCGCTGGCCGGACGGTTCCCTGCGCCCCTGCGTGGAGGACCAGCTCGGGGCGGCCTGCGTGCTGGACGCCCTGTCGGGTGTGCCCGGCGGCCTCTCCGTGGAGGCGGCCATGGCCCTCGCCGCGCTCGCCAGCACCCCCGACGTGCCCGCCGCGGTCTGCGGCAGCGTGTCGGGTCGCGAGCTCATCGAGGGCGGATTCGCCGGGGACGTGGAGGTCGCCGTCCGGGTGGGCGTCTCGGACGTGGTCCCGCTGCTGCGGCAGGGCGTCTTCTCCGCCGCCTGACCTCCCCTCGACCGCGCGTCCGACCGGTGTCGGGGCGGGCCGGAACGGCGGCGAGGGCCGCCCGGAGATCCGGACGGCCCTCGCCGTGGTGCTGTCGTCGGGGACCAGCCCCGAGCGGGTCAGTCGTCCAGCCAGTCCAGCCGGCGGCCACTCCGGTCCTGCTGCGGTGGGCCGTCCGGGCGACCTCGACCGGTCTGCGGGTCGTCGTAGCCGCCCGGCTGGCCGTAGCCACCCTGGCCGTAGCCGTCGCGGTCCTCGTAGCCGCCGCGCTGCTGCGGGGGCTCCTGACCGTAGCCACCCTGACCGTAGCCGCCCTGGTTGTCGTACGAGGTGGGCTGGTCGTAGCCGCCCGACTGGCCGTAGCCGCCGCGTGGCGCCGTGGGCTCCTGGCTGCCGTAGCCGCCGGACTGGCCGTAGCCGCCCCGCTCGTAGCCGCCGCCCGGCTGGTCGTAACCGCCGGTCGACTCGCCGCCCCGGCCGTACGCGCCCGGGTCGGACTGGCCGTAGCCCTGACCCTGCTCCGGCTGGTAGACGCCGGTGGCGTACGGGTCGGCCGGGGCCGGGTACTGCGTGGCGTCGCCGGTGTAGCGGCCGGTCGGCTCGTCGTACCGCTCGCCGTGGCCCCGGCCGCCGCCCGCAGGCGGGTAGCCCGCGGCACCCGCCGTGCCGGCCGCACCTGCCGGAGCGCCGTAGTCGTTGCTGCCGTAGCCGCCGCCCGAGGCGGGTGCGTTGCCGTAGCCGCTCCCCGACGAGGGCGCGTTGCCGTAGCCGCCGCTGCCGTAGCCGCCGCCGGAGGCGGGTGCGTTGCCGTAGCCGGCACCGCCGTAGCCACCCGCGCCGGCCGGCTCGTCGCCGTAGCCGCTGCCGCCCCAGCCCTGCTGGTTGCCCGCCGCGCCGTAGGGCTGCGGGGGAGCGCCGTACGGGTCCGGCGGCACGTCGTCGACCACGGGGCGGTGCATCATCGTCGGGGCGTCGCTGAGCGCGGTGCCGCCCACCATCGTCGGATCCGGCGTGGTGCCGACCCGGTTGACCACCCGGGTCTGGTCGTCGGCGCCCCGGAACGCCCCGCGGGCCGCCGGGACCGCGCCGGCCGCGGCGCCCGCCGGGGCGTCGTCGTCGGCCTCGTCGCCGTTGTCCTTGCGCCGCATCAGGAGCAGCACGATGGTGCCGACACCGGCGGCGACGAGCAGGCCGCCGAGCAGGATGATGAGCCAGGAGCCCATGCCGCCGGAGTCCTCGTTGCTGGCGTTGGCCGCCGCGCCCGGGGTCGCCTCGGTGCTCTCCTCGGGCGTCTCCTCGACGGGCTCGTCGGAGGGCAGGGGCTCCTCGCTGGCAGACGGGGTGGGGCTCGGGGTCGTCTCGACCTTGATCGCCAGCGCGATGCGCTGGCCGGTGACGCTCTGCCCGGCGGACGCGTCGAAGCTCTTGGTGGCGTAGACCTCACCGACGCTGGCGCCGATGGCGAGCCGGCCGGGCGCGATCGGCTTCGTGCTGCTGCCGGTGAAGCGGAAGCTGCCGTCGTCGTCGCTGATCGTGTCGATCTTCTTGCCGGCGCCGTCCTGGAGCATGACCACGGCGTTCGGCACGGCCTTGCCGTTCGCCTGGGCGACCACCTTGCCGGAGACCGACTTGACGGTCTGCGTCTCGGTCGGCTGGGACGGCTGGGCCCGGCCCTTGACGCCGAGCTGGAAGGTGGCGGTGCCGGCGCCGGACTTGTCGCCCTCGGCCGCCACCGTCACGGTGACGTTGGCGTCGCCGGCGTTGTCGCTGGCCCTGATCCGCAGCAGCTGGGACCTCGGCCGGTCGTTGTTGACGTCGATCTCTCCGCAGCCGCCCGCGCAGCTCACGCCGCCCGGCAGGCCGGCGAGGCTGATCTTGACCTTCTCGTCGCCTTCGCGGGGGGTCACCTGCACGGTGACGGCGGCGTCGCTGCCGGCGTTGACGGTGACCGAGCCGGGCGACACGGTGACGTCCGCGGCCAGGGCTGGTGTGGCGGGGGCGGCGAGCAGAGCGCCGACAACCAGCGCCACGACCACACCGGCCCGCTGCTTCCAGGCACGTCGGTGTGTTGACACGTCCACCGCCCTTCCGGACTGACTTCCCTCGGCGGCGGGGCGCCGGGCCGGGGATCATCACGGTACGAATACGCCGTCGGCAACTATGCCTTGTCTGACGGGATCGGCGCGACCCAGGGCCAGCGTCAGGCGCGGCGCGTTGAAGCCGTATCGTCCCGTCGTGTCCTCTCCGCACACTAAGTCCGCCGCGGTCGCGGCGGCGTTGTCGGCGCTCGACGAGGGGCGTACGCCCGAACGACCGGTCCTCCGGGAGGCGGTCCGTGCCCTGTTGACCGTCCTCGCGGAGCGCGCCCCCGGCCGATCGGTGGAGGTGCGTGTCCCACCTTACGGCGCAGTTCAGTGCGTTCCCGGTCCCCGACACACCCGTGGCACCCCTGCCAACGTGGTCGAGATGGAGCCCGAGACCTGGCTGGCGGTGGCCACCGGACGGCTCGGCTGGGCCGACGCGATCACCCAGGGTCGCGTACGGGTGAGCGGAATCCGGGCGGATCTCTCCGCGCACCTGCCGCTCTAGCTGGGGCGATACGCATCGACCGGTCACACCTCGGAGCCGGATCGTGACTTTCTGTATCGACACGGATTCGCGTACACTGTCAGGCGACGACAGTGGTCCCGGCCGAGGAGTGCGGATCCGCCCCCGCGTGATTCCGCAAGGCCGGTCCAGATCAGCATGAGGGAGCGCAGGTGCCCCGAGGCGACGGCCGGCTGAGCCACGACCTTGATCCCCAACGACCAGGCCCCCAGGACGCGTGCGGCGTCTTCGGCGTCTGGGCGCCCGGGGAGGAGGTCGCCAACCTGACCTACTTCGGGCTCTACGCCCTCCAGCACCGTGGTCAGGAGGCCGCGGGCATCGCGGTCAGCGACGGCTCGGGCGTCGTGGTCTACAAGGACCTCGGCCTGGTCGCCCAGGTCTTCGACGAGCCGACCCTGGCCAGCCTGCGCGGGCACGTGGCGATTGGGCACGCCCGCTACTCCACCACCGGCGGCTCGACGTGGGAGAACGCCCAGCCGACCATCCGGTCCACCACCTCCGGCACCACCATCGCGCTGGCCCACAACGGCAACCTGGTCAACACCGCGGAGCTCCAGCGCGAGGTCGCCGAGCGGGGCCTGGTCGCCGACGGCTCGACCAACGACACCTCCCTGGTGACGATGCTGCTGGCCAGCCGCCCGGACCTGTCGGTCGAGGCGGCGGCGCTGGAGGTGCTGCCGCGGCTGCGGGGCGCGTTCAGCTTCGTGTTCATGGACGAGTCGACCCTCTACGCGGCCCGCGACCCGCACGGCGTACGCCCGCTGGTGCTGGGCCGTCTGGAGCGCGGCTGGGTGGTGGCCAGCGAGACGGCCGCGCTGGACATCGTCGGCGCGAGCGTGGTCCGCGAGGTCGAGCCCGGCGAGCTGATCGCGATCGACGAGGACGGCCTGCGCTCCAGCAGGTTCGCCGCCCCGGAGCCCAAGGGCTGCCTCTTCGAATACGTCTACATCGCCCGCCCGGACGCCACCATCGCCGGCCGCAACGTGCACTCCGCCCGGGTGCAGATCGGCCGCCAGCTGGCCAAGGAGCACCCGGTCGAGGCCGACCTGGTCATCCCGGTGCCGGAGTCCGGCACCCCGGCCGCGATCGGCTACGCCGAGGAGTCGGGCATCACCTACGGCGCCGGCCTGATGAAGAACCCGTACGTCGGGCGCACCTTCATCCAGCCGTCGCAGACGCTGCGCCAGCTCGGCATCCGGCTCAAGCTCAACCCGCTGCGGGAGAACGTCCGGGGCAAGCGGCTGGTCGTGGTCGACGACTCGATCGTGCGCGGCAACACCCAGCGGGCGATCGTGCGGATGCTGCGCGAGGCCGGCGCGCTGGAGGTGCACGTGCGCATCTCCTCGCCGCCGGTCAACTGGCCGTGCTTCTACGGCATCGACTTCGCCACCCGCGCCGAGCTGCTGGCCAACGGGCTGGACAACGACGGCATCCGGCGGTCGATCGGGGCGGACACGCTCGGCTACGTGTCGCTCCCGGGCCTGATCGCCGCCACCGAGCAGCCGAAGACCCGGCTGTGCCGTGCGTGCTTCGACGGGGAATACCCGATCGAGCTGCCCGCCGGCAACCTGATCGGCAAGCACGTGCTCGAAGGGGTGGGCCGGCGGGTCGCCGCGCAGGCGGCCGACACCCCGGAGCACACCGCCCCGCTCGTCGCCACTCCGGGCGGCGTGACCACACACCGCCCGTAGCACCACCCGGCGCGGCCCGGCCACCGCCGGCGCGGCGCCAGAACCAAGGGGGAGAACCGTGACGCACGTGTCCGAGCGCAGCGGCGCAGGAAGCAGCCCGTCCGGCGCCGGCGGCGACCGCCAGCCCTGGACGGCCGGCACCGGCCGCCAGGCGCGCAAACGCTCGGTCTCGTACGCGGACGCCGGAGTCTCGATCGAGGCGGGCGACCGCGCGGTCGAGCTGCTCAAGTCGAAGGTGAAGCAGACGCGACGCCCCGAGGTGATGGGCGACCTGGGCGGCTTCGCCGGCCTGTTCCGGCTGGACACGAAGAAGTACAAGAACCCGATCCTGGCCTCGTCCACGGACGGCGTGGGCACCAAGCTGGTGATCGCGCAGCAGATGGACATCCACGACACGGTCGGCATCGACCTGGTCGCGATGGTCGTCGACGACCTGGTGGCCTGCGGCGCCGAGCCGCTCTTCCTGCTCGACTACATCGCCACCGGCGAGGTCGTGCCGGACAAGGTCGCCGAGATCGGCGCCGGCATCGCCGACGGCTGCCGCTACGCTGGCTGCGCCCTGCTGGGCGGCGAGACCGCCGAGCACCCGGGCGTGCTCCGCCCGGACGAGTACGACATCTCCGCCACCGGCGTCGGTGTGGTGGAGGAGAGCGACATCCTCAGCCCGGACCGGGTCGAGGTGGGCGACGTGGTCATCGCGATGCGCTCCTCCGGCCTGCACTCCAACGGCTACTCGCTGGTGCGCCACGTGCTGCTGGGCGCCGGCCGGATGCGGCTCGACGTGGTGATCGACGACTTCGGCCGGCAGCGCACCCTCGGCGAGGAGCTGCTCACCCCGACGAAGATCTACGCACAGGACTGCCTCAAGCTCATCGCCGAGGCCGAGGTGCGCTCCATCGCCCACGTCACCGGCGGCGGCATCCCCGGCAACCTGGTCCGGGTGCTCCCCGAGCACGTCGACGCGGTCGTCAACCGGTCCACCTGGAAGCCGCAGCCGATCTTCGACCTGATCCAGTCCAAGGGACGGATCGAGGACCCGGAGATGGAGGCGACCTTCAACATGGGCGTCGGCATGTTCGCGATCGTCTCCGCCGAGGACGCGGACCGCGCGCTGGCCACCCTGACCGGCCGGGGCGTCGACGCGTGGCAGGCCGGCGAGATCATCGAGGGCTCCGGCAACGTGCAGATGGTCGGCCAGCACACCCGGGGCTGATCGACTCCCGGTGACCGTACGGGCACCTGATCAGGGCTTCACCCGAGTGGCCGTCGCCGCCTAGCCTGAAGGGCACCCTCAGAGCTGTCGGGGCCGCCCGCCCGGTTTCCCCGACAGCCCTTCAGGCGCGGAGGAGGGCAATGGCTGCTCGGGGACTGTCGTTCAGCGGGATGCGCGGCCTGGCCGCCGTCCCCTCGTACGTGGTCATGCAGCCCACCACCCTGTGCAACCTCGACTGCGCCTACTGCTACCTGCCGTTCCGCGCGGCCGACCGGCGGATGCCGGTGCCGGTGGCCGAGGCGGTGGCCGCGTCGGTCAACCCGTGGGCGGCGGCGGGCCGGTTCTCGGTGGTGTGGCACGGCGGCGAGCCGCTGGCCGCCGGCCGGGAGCACCTGGCCGCGCTGATCGCGCCCTTCGGGCCCGGGGTCGAGCACCACGTGCAGACCAACGCCACGCTGATCGACGACGCCTGGTGCGCGTTCTTCGTCGAGCACGGGGTGCGGGTGAGCGTGAGCGTGGACGGCCCGCGGGAACGCAACGGCGACCGGGTCACCCGGGGCGGTGGTCCCGCGTACGACCGGATCCTGCGTGGGGTGGCGGCGCTGCGCCGGCACGGCCTGCCGTTCTCGGCGCTGGCGGTGGTGGGTCGCCCCGGGCCGGGCCTGGCCACGGAGCTGTACGACTACTTCCTCGACCTGGGCTGTGACGTGCTGGGCGTCAACATCGAGGAGACCGAGGGGGTCAACCTCCGCGACAACTCCCACGACGCGCGGCAGGTGACCGCCTTCTGGGCCGAGTTGGTGGCGGCCTGGCGCCGGGAGCCCCGGATCCACCTGCGCGAGGTCGAGTGGTCGCTGCGGTACGCCGCGGCGGTGCTGGACGGCAGCGCCGACGACCTGCTTCCCCGGCGGTTGGACCCGATCCCGACCGTCGGCCACGACGGCTCGGTGACCGTGCTCTCGCCGGAGCTGGCCGGCTTCACCGATGTCCGGTACGGCGACTTCAGCAGCGGAAACGTGCTGGCCACCCCGCTGGTCGAGATCCTCGCCCACGCGGACCGGACGCCCTGGGTCGGCGAGTTCCTCGCCGGCGTCGAGGCGTGCCGTGCGTCCTGCCCCTACTTCGGCTTCTGCGGCGGCGGCCACGCGGCCAACCGCTACTTCGAACAGGGGCGTTTCGACGGTACGCAGACCGCGCACTGCCGCAACAGCAAGATCCACTTACTGGAGGGAGTGTTGGAGCATGCCCGAGACCACCAGTCACCGGCATCCTGACCGGAGGACGGACACCCCGGACGAGGTCGCCGACCGGGTGCGGGAAGCCGCGCCGGGACTCACCGCACTCCTGCACGAGGCCGAGGCCGCGCGGCGACTACGGGCCGAGGTGGCGGGCGGCGACGGCGCGAGCGCCGTGTGCGCCTGGAACCACTTCGAGAACATCCCGACGTTCTACAACTGGAACAACCGCCCCCGCTGAGACAGACCGTGATCAGGGACCTGCCGATCGTCCGGAGGGTTGTCCGGGCGGGGCAGGTCCCTGATCGTCGGTCTTGGCGCCGCTTCGATGGGCACATGCGTGAGCACGCGGGCGATCACCGCGTGCTCAGCTGCTACCGGAGGTCAGCGGGGCGGACGTACCCAGGGATCCGGGTCTTCGTCCGCGTGATCCTCATCATCGTCGTCGACATACTCTTTGTAGTCGTCGTCGAAGTTGTGCTCAGACTTACCAGCACCCGCCAGTTCGCGCTGCAAGGCGGTGAGGTCGGTGTTCGGGGAGTGGTACTTCAACTCCCGGGCCACCTTCGTCTGCTTGGCCTTAGCACGGCCGCGCCCCATGGCTCGACCCCCTCGCACAGAATGCGGGGCAGCCCGAAGGCGGGCCCCGATGACGTCAGGCATCTCTCGTGGCTCTTACGGTACATGGGGATGCCACCGTTCGGCACCTCGGGTTACCGTCGACCGACACCGCGCGTCGCGGTCATCCGGCCGTCACCGATTGTACCCGGTAAGGAGCGGCGTCGAGAGCGCCCATGACACCGGGCAAAGCCATGCGAAACCACACTAACGGGACGGGCCGCCCGCCGGGGCCGGGGGCGGAACGACGCTCCGCCCCCGAGGCGCTCAGCGCAGGTGGATCGTGCGCAGCCGGCCGACGTCGGCCATCCGCCGCTCCGCCAGCCGGTCCGCCGCCACCGCCGGCGGCACGCCCTCGGCGTCGGCCAGTCGCAGGATCTCCCGGGTGGTGTCGTAGATCCGGGTCGCGCGCAGCTTGGCCCGGTCGAAGTTGAAGCCCTCGATCTCGTCCGCCACCTGGATCACGCCGCCGGCGTTCACGACGTAGTCCGGGGCGTAGAGGATGCCGCGGTCGGCGAGGAGCTTCTCGATGCCGGAGTGGGCGAGCTGGTTGTTGGCCGCGCCGGCGACCACCTTGGCGCGCAGCGCCGGCACCGTGTCGTCGTTGAGCGCACCGCCCAGCGCGCACGGGGCGTACACGTCGATGTCGGCGGCGACCAGCGCGGCGGCGTCGTCGACCAGCGTGACCTGTGGGTGGGTGGCCCGCGCCCACTCCAGGGCCCTGGGGTTGACGTCGGTCGCCACCACCTCGGCGCCGTCGTCGATCAGGTGGCCGACGAGGTACTTGCCGACCTTGCCCAGGCCCGCCACGCCGACCCGCCGGCCGGCGAGGGTCGGGGCACCCCAGACGTGCTCGGCCGCGGCCCGCATGCCCTGGAACACGCCCCAGGCGGTGAGGATCGAGGAGTCGCCGGCACCACCGTGCTCGACGCTGCGGCCCGTGACGTACGAGGTCTCGCGGGCGATCACGTCCATGTCGGCGACGTAGGTGCCGACGTCGCAGGCGGTGTAGTAGCGCCCAGCCAGGGACTCCACGAAGCGGCCGTACGCGCGCAGCAGCGCCTCGCTCTTGATCCGCTCGGGGTCGCCCCAGATGACCGCCTTGCCGCCGCCCAGGTCCAGCCCGGCGAGGGCGTTCTTGTAGGCCATGCCCCGGGAGAGGTCGAGCACGTCGGCGAGGGCGTCGGACTCGCTGGCGTACGGGTAGAACCGGGTCCCACCGAGCGCGGGGCCGAGCGCGGTGGAGTAGATGCCGATGATCGCCTTGAGGCCGGTCTGCTTGTCCTGGCAGAACACGACCTGTTCGTGACCGCTGGACCCCGGGTCTTCGGTGGTGGCGAATACGCCCATGACTCGCTCCTGGTGTGGGGTGCGCCCTTGTGGGACGCGGACCGGTGGACCGCCGGCGGGATGCTGCCGGTGCCGCTGAGCCTAGTATCGGCCGACGCCGTCCGGCCGCCCACGGCACGCGTGATCGCGCTGCCGACGACGGCCGAGTTCCAATTCGTGGGAGGATCGCGCCGTGCCGTCGCTCTTCGCTTCATACCTGCGCGTGTACGAGCCGCTGACCGCCTTCGACCGGGACCGCCAGGCGTACTGGCGGCGCTACGTCGAGCAGGGGCGGGCGGTGGCACCGGTGGAGGGACCGGGCCGGCAACGGACGTCGGTGCTGGAGGCGCTCGGCGCCGGCTGGACCCGGCTGCCCGACCTGCCGGACGAGGCGTACGTCCTGGAGACCGACGAGGCCCTGCTGGTCTGCCCCTGGAACCTGCGCATCCGGGTGGCCGAGGCGGCGTTGAACGCGCGCGACGGGGTGCCGCCGGTGCTGGCCGACGCGTTCGTGCCGCCGGTGCTCGCCGGTCAGGCGAAGGCCGTGGTGGAGGACTGGCGCAGCGGGGCGCGGGTGCTGGAGCACGGCGTGCCGCGCGTGCACGAGCAGATCGCCACGTGGGGCGTACCGCTGCGCTGGTTCGTGCTCTTCGGCCCGGAGGAACGGCACCACGTGACCCACCCCGGGCGGCGGGCGCTGCGCTACCGGACGGAGATCTCCAAGGCGCGGCGGCGTTCGTCGCGGGCCCTGTCCGTGCTGCGCAAGTCGATCGGCGACGCGCCGATCACGGAGGCGGTCGAGGAGGCCGCCCGCTGGCTGGAGGAGTTCCACCCCCGTTCGATGGTGGAAGTGGACTACGGCGGCCTGGTCGAGCTGCTGTCGGACGAGACGCTGGCCGACGACGACTCGCCCCAGCTGGTGGCGAGCGGGCTCGCCGGGCTGTCCCGGGGCGAGGCGGAGGAGGCCTCGGCGGCGTACGACAAGCTGGTCGCGCGCTGGCGGGCGATCCAGTTGCTGGAACGGTGCAACTGAGGCGAAATCGCCCAGGGAGCGCTCCCAAGTCGAGGCGAGTTCGTAGTCGACGCATCACGAACCGTGATCATGAGTCCGAATAAGGTACTTTCTGCCGTGTAAAAGTCGCATAAATCGGGCATGGTTCATCCGTCCGTCTAGGGACGTTCGGCCGTTCGGCCCATGTCGGACATCGGGGACTAGCCGGACCATGGGAGACGCGTCGACCGGCGGGACCCCGGCCGATGTCTATACATGTGGAGGAGTGACCGATGGCATCGCGAACGCACGAACCAGAGCCGCTACTCACACCGGCCGAGGTGGCGTCGATGTTCCGTGTCGACCCGAAGACGGTGACCCGGTGGGCAAAGGCGGGCAAGCTCAGCGCCATCCGCACGCTGGGTGGACACCGTCGGTACCGGGAGTCGGAGGTCAGGGCCCTGTTGCAGGGACAGATCCCCCAGCAGCGCCAGGGGGACTGACCGACCGGGATACAAACAGGTGTGAACGGAGGGCGGCGGACATGGTCCGCCGCCCTCCGTCGCGTCCTTGACCCCGCCCGCGTACGGCGGCGGGCGCGGTATCAGCCGCCGGCCGGCGGCCGGTCCGCGAGGACGACCCGGATGCCGACCGTGCCGCTCCCGCCGCGACGCAGGCGGCTGCCGAGCAGGCTGAGCCGGCCGATCATCCGGTACTTCTGCTTGATCAGCTCACGTACCCGCCGGGTGCCGGCCGCGTCGCACAGGGTCGCGTGGGCGGTGACCGCCTCGCCGTGCGGGCGGCCCCGGACGTCGCACGGCGCCACCGTGACGTCGCCGCTGCGCCGGATCCGCTTCACCTTGCCGGCGTCCGCCGCCGACCACACCCAGAGCGCGTCGCCGTCGCGCACCGCCCAGACCGGGGTCGGCACCGCCCGACCGTCCTTGCGGAACGTCGTGAGCAGGATGTACTTCTCCGCGCCGAGGCGGTCCAGGGTGGTCACCCCGCCAGGATACGACCGGTGCGGCTGACTGACCGGCCGGATAGCGTGAAGCCCGTGACGGGACAGCCACGGATCGGTGACGTGTTCGGGGAGATGCTGCGCGACGCGTACGCCGTGGCCACCGGGGTCGGCCCCCGCCCGCTGGCCGGCGGGCGGCTGCCGCGACCGGTCATCGAGATCATCGAGCGGGACGACGGGCTCATCAACGGCGCCCCCGCCGCGCACTACCTGGACGGGCCGGCCGACTGGCAGCCGTACGACCACCGGGCCGTGGACCGGGTCCGGGGCGCGACCCTGGACGTCGGTGTCGGGGCGGGCCGGATCGCGCTGCTGCTCCAGGAACGGGGCGTGCCCGTCACCGGGCTGGACACCTCGGCCGGGGCGCTGACCGTCTGCCGCCGCCGGGGCGTACGCGACCTGGTGCACGGCACTGTCGACGCCCACGTCGCGGACGGCCGCCGCTACGACACGTTCCTGCTGCTGGGCAACAACGTGGGCCTGCTGGAGGGCCGGGAACGCGGGCCGGCGCTGCTGGCCGCGTTGGCGGCGCTGGCCCGCCCGGGAGCACAGGTCATCGCCCACGGCACCGACCCGTACGGCACCCGGGATCCGGTGCACACCGGCTACCACGAGCGCAACCGGCGTCGGGGCCGGTTCGGTGGGCAGCTCCGGCTCCGGCTGCGCTACCGGGAACTGGGCACCGAGTGGTTCGACTACCTGGTCTGCTCCCCGGACGAGCTGGCCGAGCTGGTCCGGGGCACCGGCTGGCGACTGACCGACGTGGACGACCGGGACGCGCCGTACTACCTGGCGACCCTGCGCCTCGCCGGCTGACGACCGGGCGGAGGGTGCAAGGAAGGGCACCTTCTTAACGCCTACGGTAGAGGAAGGGCCCCTTCCTAACATCTGGGTAGACACCGCGCCGGGCTCCCGCCGGGGCGTGGGAACCCGGCGGGAACCGGCGTCGGGCTCAGACCTGGACGGTCGGGGGGAGCTGCTCGGGCGGCAGGCCGCCGTCGCCGTCGACCACCTCGTCCGGGGTGCCGTCCTCGTCGAGGTCGACCATCGTGATGTCCACCTTGCCGTCCCCGTCGGTGTCGAACTGGAACAGGTCGGGCTTGCCGTCCCCGTCGGTGTCGGCCACCCAGACGTCGGTGCGGCCGTCGTTGTTGGTGTCGGCGCGCAGCAGGTCGACCCGCTCGTCCCCGCGGGTCTCCACGGTCTCCGCCGCGTCCGCGGCGTGCACGGTCTCCGGTGCCTGGCTCATCTGGGCCGTCCTTCCCTCGGTTGGGTGCCGTGGTACCCGATCCGGCGCGCCCCCACGCATGCCGGGGAGATCGCCGCTGCATAGGGTCGGGCCCATGAGCGAGTGGAGCGGGCGGCGGGGCGCGGGTCGACCCCGTCCCGCCACCGGAGACAGGGAGGCGTCATGAGCGACCGCTTTGTCGTCGTCGGGGCCGGCACGATGGGGCTCGGCATCGCGTACGTGGCGGCCGGGGCCGGGCACGCCGTCGAGCTGGTCGAAGTGGACCGGGCCCGGGGCGCGGCGGCCGTCGAGCGGCTCGGGGAGCTGTGGGACAGGGCGGTGGAGCGCGGCAAGCTGGACGCCGACCGGGCCGCGACGAACCGGCAGCGGGTGACGCTGCGCGCGGGGCTCGCCGAGGTCGCCGAGGAGCCGGCCGTGGTGGTGGAGGCCGTACCGGAGCGGCCGGACCTCAAGCGGGCGGTCCTGCGCGAGGCCGAGGCGCTGCGGCCGGCGCTGCTGGGCAGCAACACCTCCAGCATTCCGATCGCTGCGCTGGCCGAGGGGCTGGCCCGGCCCGAGCGTTTCCTCGGGCTGCACTTCTTCAACCCGGTCTGGGCGATGGCCCTGCTGGAGGTCGTGGTCGGCCCGGCCACCGCGGACGAGACCACCGCCGCGGCGGTCGCGCTCGCCGGCCGGCTGGGCAAGGACCCCGTCGTCGTACGCGACATGCCCGGCTTCGCCACCTCCCGGCTCGGGGTCACCCTCGGGCTGGAGGCCATCCGCATGGTCGCCGACGGGGTGGCCAGCCCGGCCGACATCGACAAGGCGATGGTGCTCGGCTACCGGCACCCGGTCGGCCCGCTGGAGTTGACCGACATCGTCGGGCTGGACGTGCGGCTCGACATCGCGCGCACCCTCCAGGCCGCGTACGGGGACCGGTTCGCCCCGCCGCCGCTGCTCGAGGAGATGGTGGCCGCCGGCCGCCTGGGCAAGAAGTCCGGCCAGGGCTTCTACCGCTGGGAAGGCGGGACCCGCTCATGAGTGGGCTGCGGATCGAGGAGCAGCCGGACCGGCTGGTGGTGACGCTAGACCGGCCGGAGAAGCGCAACGCCATCGACGCCGACCTGATCGCCGAGCTGCACCAGGTCTGCGCGGAGCTGGAGGCGCGGCCCCGCCTGCTGCTGCTTACCGGCGGCACCGAGGGGATCTTCGCCGGTGGGGCGGACATCGGGCAGCTTCGCGAGCGGGGCCGGCTGGACGCCCTCGCGGCGATCAACTCGGCGGCCTTCGCCCGCATCCGGGCGCTGCCGATGCCGACCGTGGCGGCCGTGGACGGGCCCGCGCTGGGCGGGGGCGCCGAGCTGGCGTACGCCTGCGATCTGCGGGTCTGCACGGCGCGGGCGGTGTTCGGCCAGCCGGAGGTCCGGCTGGGGATCCTGGCCGGCGCAGGTGCGACCCACCGGCTGCCGGCGCTGGTCGGGGAGGCCCGGGCCAAGGAGTTGCTCTTCACCGGCCGGCGGGTGGACGCCGAGGAGGCGCTGCGGATCGGGCTGGTCAACCGGGTGGTGGCCGAGCCCGGCGAGCTGCTGCCCACGGCGCACGGGCTGCTCGACGAGATGGCGAAGGGATCCGCGCTGGCGCTGCGGCTGACCAAGCTGGCGGTCGACGCGCCGGCCGCCGCGCACCCGCACCTCGACCTGGTCAGCCAGGCGGTGCTCTTCGAGGACGAGGAGAAGCACCGGCGGATGACGGAGTTCCTCGAGCGGCGACGCCCCCGCTGAGCCCCGGGGTGTAAGGAAGGGCCCCTTCCTATCGCCTAGGCGATAGGAAGGGGCCCTTCCTTACACACGGACGGGTGGTGACTCAGTGCCGGATCTGCACGCCGGCGTCCGCGAGGGCCCGGATCACCTGCGCGGACTCGGCGAAGCCGATGACCAGCACTGCCTCCGCGCCGAAGTCCTTGATCTCCTTCGCGCCCGCGCCGAAGTCGACCGGGTTCGCCTTGGCGTCCGCCGGCGGGTCGTAGGTCAGCAGCTTGAGCCGGTCGCCGCCGATGCCGGCCCGCTCCAGTTCGGCCCGGACGGTGCCCTGGAGGCCCTCGCCGTAGGAGTCCTTACGGGCGACGATGGCGATCTTCTGCGGGCCGTCGCGGAGGATCACGTCGGCCAACGCCCGGCCCTGGAGGCTGTCCGGCGGGGCGGTGCGGAAGTAGAGGCCGTCGTCGTCCAGCTCGGTGAGGCTGGCGTCGGTGTTCGACGGGGAGAACAGCACCTTCCCGGCCCGTACCACGTCGGGCAGCACCGCGCGGGAGATGCCGGAGGCGCTGGCGCCGATGATGACGTGGACCTTCTGCGCGACGTGCCTCGCCACGGTCGCCTTGGCGACCGCCGGGTTGGTGCCGTCGTCGCCGTCGATCCAGACCACCGGCTCGCCGAGCACCCCGCCCGCCGCGTTGATCTCCCTGATCGCCAGCTTGGTGCCGGCGGAGATCGGCGGGTACGCGAGGGCCAGGTCACCGGTCTGCGACAGCAGGCCGCCCAGGACCAGCGGCGAGCCGTCGCTGCGGTCGTTCTGGTCACCGCGCTGCTTCTTCGCCTTCGGCGGGGCCTTGGTGCTCGCCGCCGACTCGTCGCCGGCCCCGACGAACTCCGTCTTGCCGTCGTTGAGCCGCTGGCCGTCGAAGTGCAGCGTGCCGTAGCTCGCGGTGGACGGCTCGCCGGCGTCGGTGAAGCCGGCCCGGGTCAGCGAGACGCTGCGGTACTCCACGTCCCGGCCCGCGCGGGCCAGGGTCAGGCACTCCGCCACCCGTTCGCAGCGCTGCCCGTCGTTGGTGACCCCGACGATCTGCTTCGCGATGGCGGCCGGATCCGTCGAGCCCGCGAGCTGGGCGGCGATCGCGCTGATCACCACCGCGTCGTACGCCTCGGCGGAGTAGAGGAAGTCGCCCAGCTTCGGGTCGACGGACCGGAGCCGGTTCTTGAAGTCCTCGGGCAGGGGCGTGAGCGGCGTGGTGCCCTTCATGCCGTCGACCAGGCCGGCGCGGTCCTTCAGCTCGGCAGGGTACGAGTTCAGCATGTTGCCGTCGGTGCCGTAGAGGCGCACCTGTTGGGTGGCGGCCTCCTCGGGCTCTTCGGTCCCGCAGGCGCTCGTGGCGAGCAGGAACGTCGCGCAGGCAGCCAGGGTGGCCGCCCGCGAGGCGCGTGACTTGAACATGGTCGTCCTTCCTCCGGCGAAGGTCCGCTGCGCACATTAGCGTGCTGGGCCGTGCGGCGGGACCACGGATGCGGCTCAATCCGCAGGTCGCCCGCCCTGACTACGGAAAGTGACCGCCAGTGGATGGCTTGACCCTCCCCTCTACCGTGCTGTGGGTGACGGACTCACCACAGCAGACGCTTGACGACGCGACCGCCGTGCTCCGCTCGGCGCTGGCCGGGGACGGCGACGCGGTGGCGGGGGCGTTCGACGCGGTCGTCGACCGGTCCGGCCTGGCCGGCGCGTACGGGGTGGCCTGGTGTCTTGCCGCCACCATGGTCGGCGATCCGGTGCCGCCGGGCACGTGCGCGCTGGACTTCCCCGGCATCGAGGAGGCGGGCTACGACACCCGCTGGGTGGCGCGCTTCGTGAGCGCGTACGCCAACGCCGACGACGACACCGGCGAGGCGCTGTTCGGGGCGGCGGCGGCCGACGGGCTGCTGCCGGAGTGCCTGCTCACGCTCGCCGGCTCGACCGTGGCGACGCTGCGTAGTCGGACCGCCTGACCGTTCGTGCCGCCCGACGGCACGGACCGGGACGACGGCGCTCGCCGGCCGGACCGCTGGGCGCCCGCCGGCCGGACGGTCGGGCGCCCGCCGGACCGTTGGGCGCCCCGGCCGGACGTGGCGCGGCGGGGCCGGACCGCCGTGACAGGCTGAGGGCATGTCCGACGCCATGCTCAGCAAGGTGCGCAAGCTGCTGGCGCAGGCCGAGGACCCGGCCTGCACCCCCGCCGAGTCGGCCGCGTTCATGGCCAAGGCGACCGAGCTGATCGCCCGCTACGGCGTGGACCGGGCGGTGCTGGCAGCCCGGGACCCGGCCACGGACCCGGTGGGCGACCGGGTGGTCGAGGTCGTCGCCCCGTACGCGCGGGACAAGGCCGGCCTGCTCGCCGCGGTCGCCGATCCGCTGCGCTGCCGCTGCGTCCGTCGTCGGGAGGGCGCCGGCTTCGCCATGCACCTGTTCGGCTTCGCCAGCGACCTGGAACGGGTCGAGCTGCTCTTCACGTCGCTGCTGGTGCAGGCCGCCCACGGGCTGGCCGGCGCCGAGGTGCCGCCAGGCGCGCACGTCGCCGCCTTCCGGCGCTCGTGGCTGGCCGGGTTCGCCCAGGTGATCGGCGTGCGGCTGCGGGCGGCGGAGGCCGGCGCGGTCGCCGAGGCGGGCGCGCCCTCGGTGGCACTGGTCCTGGCCGACCGGTCGGACCGGGTCCAGCACCGCGTCGCCGAGGTGTACCCACGGCTGCGTACCGCCGCGCCGCGCCGGCTGGCCGGCGGCGGGTTCGGCTCGGGCGCCGAGGCGGGCCGCCGCGCCGACCTCGGCGGCCGGGGCGTCGCCACCGCGCCGGGCGCGCGTCCCGGCCTCGGCCGCTGACCCGCCGCAGCCTTTGGCGGTACGTGGCGGCAGTTGGCCTCGCTGGCGCGTGGGCCGGGTGGTGCGTGACGGCGGTGGCGCGTGGCCCGGGCGATCGGGCCCTGGTCGCTGTCCGGCTGGAAGCCGGTCAGTCGGCGCTACGGTCGGCCACTCTGGCGGCGTAGCGGGTGAGCAGCTCGTGCCAGCCGGCGGTCAGCGCCTGCCGGTAGCCCTCCGCGGCCTCGCCGTGCCGGTCGAAGTGCCGGTGCTCGACCGTCACCCGCGTCCGCTCCGGCCCGTCCGCGTGGAAGAGCACCTCCACCTCGCTCGCCTTCGCCGGGTCCGGCACCGGTGCCCGGTCGGCCCCGATCTGCCAGGTGAAGAGCAGCCGCTCGGGCGGATCCCAGGTCAGCACCCGGCCCCAGTCGCAGCGGAAGCCGTGCGGACCGATCTCGTAGAGCATCCCGCCACCGCGCGGCTCCATGCCCAGGTCGGCGAGCTGCTCCGGCCCGGACCAGGTGTATTCCACCACCCACCACTGCGCCAGGGCGCCGGTGAACACCTCGAACGCCCGCTGCGCGGGAGCGGGGACCAGGAGGGCGCTGCGCAACGCGAATCGTTCGGACTCCTGCCGGATGCCGGCCGGGTCAGCCATCTCCTGTCCCATAGGCCCGGACCATACCGGCTCATGCCTGGGTGCGCAGCTTCGTGATTGCTGTCTTCGGGCCGCCCATCCGTACGCCGGAAGACGCCCGCGCGCCGACCCGTGACCGGTCGTGTCGCCGGGCCGGCGGGATGTTCGGCCGGATAGCGGGTACCCGCGCCGAACGGTCCCGGCCGGCCCGGCCGGAGAATGCGGAGCGGGGAGCATGAGCGAGAACGCGCAGCAGCGGGACGACGACCGGTCCGGCGGCCGATCGGGGCGACGCGACGGGGAAGCGGAACCCGCCCGCCGGGGTGGGGAGAACGAGCCGGACGTCCTGCTGGACATCCCGGAGGTGTCGGTCGACTCGATCCGGCTCGCCGTGGACGGGCTGGACGCCGACGTCTCCCTGCGGGCCCGGCTGGCCAACCTCCTCCAGCTCGACGCCGGGGTACGGGTACACCTGGAGGGCGTAGAGCTGGACATCACCGGGGTGCACGCCGAGGCGTTGCTCAAGGTGCGGCTGGAGAAGCTGGTGCAGATCCTCGACCGGGCGCTGACCACCATCGACCGCAACCCGCAGGTCATCCAGACGCTGTCGGGTACGGCGACGGCCTCGATGGACGACGTGAACCGGGCCAGCCAGCAGTTGGCCAACCTGAGTGGGCAGCTCGCCGGGCCGGGGGAGCGGGGCGGCGGGGCTGAGCAGCCCATTGGCCCCGGGGAGCAGCGCCCGCTGGAGCGGGCCGGCGGCGCGACCGACGATCTCGGTCAGCAGGTGGGCGCGATCGGCGCGGTCGCCGACCAGTCACTGCGGGAGCCGGGCGGCCGGGGAGGCAAGCCCGGAGCCGGCCAGGGCGGTGAGCCGGGCGGCCGAGGGCAGGGCGGGGAGCCGGGCGCCGAGCAGGCCCAGCGGGGTGGTGGCCTCGCCAGCGGGTCGGGCGGCGGCGGCGAGCAGGGCCAGGCGCAGCGCGCCCGCGAGCAGGAGGGCGACGAGGCGGCCCGTCGGGAGCCGGGCGGACCCGAGGAACGGGAGCACGGCCAGGGCACTCCGGAGCAGGGCGGGCAGCGGCCGGGTGGTTCGCAAGAGGGCGGCGCGGAGCAGGGCGGTTCGCAACCGGGCGCGGAGCGCGGCGGACAGCGGCCGGGTGGTTCGCAAGAGGGCGAGCAGGGTGGCAGGCAGCGGCCAGGTGGCGAGCAGGGCGGCGGACAGCGGCCGGGCGGCGCGGAGCAGGGCGGCGCGGAGCAGGGCGGCGCGGAGCAGGGCGGGCGGCGGCCGGGGCGCGCGGAACAGGGCGCTCAGCAGCCGGGCGGTGAGAGGGTCGGCGGGCCCGGGGGCGGTACGGCCGGAGCGGGCGGCGGGGATCGGGGTGCCGGCGGGTCCGGTGGCGGGCCCGAGGCCGGGCAGCGTGAGCCGTCGGGCGGCCCGTCCGAGGGCGGGCAGGGCCGGCAGCAGCCCGAGGGCGGGCAGGGCCGGCAGCAGCCCGAGGGCGGGCAGGGCCGGCAGCAGCCCGAGACCTCAGGCGGTGGCGGTGGTGGCGCACCGAGTGCCGCCCAGATCGCCGAGCAGGCGGGGGAGACGCTGAGGCAGGCCGGCCGGAGCGTCTGGGAGGCGATCCAGGGCGGGATTGCCCAGCACCGCCAACAGCGGCGCTGACCCAGCGGGCGGGCCTGCCTGCGGCCCCGTGGTGGGCGTCCACGGGCCGAGGGCCGGGCCGGTGTGACGGCGGCCCGGTCGCCCTGACGCATCCGTGGTTCGAGGAGCCGGCGGAGAGCCGCGCCGGCCGACGGATCAGGCGTCGGTCACCGCCGCCCGGTACCGGGCGATCCACTGCCGGTTGAGTTCGTCGGCCTGGCGATGGTGACGCGCGATGACGGCACAGCCGCCCTCGGGCACGTCGAGCCCCAGGAAGTCGAGGACGCCGCGCGTGGTGGCGGCCATGTCCTCGGCCAGGTCCTCGTAGCGCACGACGTGCGGTCGGATCCCCCACGAGGCGAACCACGCCTCCCAGGCCGCGTTGTGCTCCCGGATCTCCTCGATGTAGTGCCTGATCCCGTTCGCATCGAAGCGGGGCGTCCGCCCGTTGCCCACGTCGCCGCTGATCTCCCCACTGCCGCCGACGAACCACGTGCCGGTCTGCTCGGCGCGCAGCCGCGACACCGCCTGTGCCAGTACGTCGTCGCGTCGCAGGAAGACGAAGCCGGTGCGGCCGAACGCCCGGTTCAGCAGCGCGACGTCGTCGCCGTCGAGGTCGGGATGGACCGCCGCGAGCTTCGCGACCACCTCCTCGAGCGTTCCCCACATGAGCTTCGCGCCGAACACTCCGTTGCCGGTCCGGCCCGTGGCGAGCGCGGCCCGTACGAAGTCGGCGTAGTCGAAGCCGCCGTCCGCCCCGCGGGGAAGTTGCCACCGGTCGGCCCACAGCGGCTCGTCCGGGGAGCGGAAGTAGGCCTGGGGGCGACCGGCAAGACCGGTGGACTCCAGCAACCCGAGCAGGAGCGAACTGCCCGTGCGCGGGGTGCCGCAGACGAAGTACGAGTCGACACGGTCCGTAGGCATGACCGCACACAACCGCAGCGCGGGCACCCGTCGCAACCGAATTCGTCGATCCCCTCCGGCCCCAGGTGTCCGGGCCCGGGTGCCCGGGATGATCAGTCGAGGACTCGCAGTGCGACCGTGACCACGACGAAGAGTGCGATGGTGGCGGCGGAGGCGATCCGTGCCTGTCGCGACCGGGTGGACAGGCCCACCACCATTGCCACGCCCAGGCCCAGCAACCAGTGACCGACCTCGGGGTGCCGGTCGGGATCGAAACCGAGGTGGCCGAGGGCGGCACGCCCGTAGCCGACGAGTGCGGCACCGCCGACCCAGACGAGCAGGGTCCAGCCGCACCGGCGGCCGGGGCTCTCGGTCAGCAGCGATCCGTGGCGGGTGATCGTGCCGAGGAGGTAGGTCAGCGTCAGCAGCGTCGCCACGCCGGCGAGCAGCACGGCGTGCACCCCCACGAAGAAGGCGAACAGCAGCCACGGGCCGCCGTCGGTCCTGCGCAGGAACAGGGCGGCCGCCACGCCGACCACGACCATCTGCCCCACCGCCAGGCGTCCTGAGTTCACCACCAGCGGTGCCGACTGCTCGGCCACGCTCCGTCCCCCCGTCGCGCCGGCCCGCCGCAGACGAACCAGGGCGGGTCGGTGAACAGCCTGGCAGAGCCGGGCGGCCTGCCGCTGTCCCGGATCCGTCCGTCGACAGGAGCCGGGGCGGACGGCCGACGCGCCGTCAGGCCGAGGTCGCGGCGACGCAGAACTCGTTGCCCTCCGGATCGGCCATGACGATGTGGTGCCCGGTGAACTCCCCCAGGACGCTCCCGCCCGCCTTCACCAGTCGCTCGGACTCGGCCCTGATCCGCGCCCACCGCTCGTCCGGGGTGCCGTGGCCCGGCACCCGGACATCGATGTGCAGTCGGTTCTTGGCCGTCTTCGGCTCGGGGACCCTGAGGATGGAGAGCGCGGGCCCGACGCCGTCGGGATCGCACAGCCACGCCACGTCGTCCACCGGGTCGTCCTCCGGCAGGTCGAAACTCGCGTGCCATTCCGCACGGGTCCGGTAGGGCGGGGGCGGCGGCTCGTCCACGTAGCCCAGCGCCGTCTTCCAGAACTCGCCGAGGAGTTTCGCGTCCGCGCAGTCGAGGGTCAGGCTGATTCTGGCTGCCATGGCGGGACCGTACTGCGTACCCCCGACAGCCGCGGCCGAGCCGAGGGGACGGGCCCTGCCGGTACGGGCTGGGACCTTGACGTTCCTTGCAGGATGGACCGCATGAGCCTGAGTGATCCGGACCCGGTGTGGATCGCCGTACGCCTCGTGATCGTGGTCCTCAGCCTGGCCATGATCGCTCTCGGCGTGCGTGTCGCCGTGTCGGGACGGTTTCCCTCGGCGTGGGTGCGGGTCGCCCGCCTCACGGCGAGCCAGCGGTCCCAACCCGCCCGCATCGGCGGCAGCCAGGCGCTGCTCGGCGCGTGCCTCCTGGTCCAGCAGGCGCCGTTCCTCGTTCCCATGCCCTTCCTGGCCGGGCGCACCCTGTTCGTGGTGGCACTCCTCCTTGCCGTCACCGGGGCGGGATGGTTCGCCCTGCTCCGGCGCTAGAGCACCAACTCCGTGCCGTGCTGCCGGCAGATCCTGCCCAGGCCGGGCAGGAGGCGGTCACTCCGGTCGCGTAGCGGCGATAGGCGTCGCCAAGAAGGGGTTACGGCAAACGACCGTCAGCCACCGTCCGTCTCGTCGAAGAAGTCGCGGGCGGAAGCGACGAGGTCGGGGTTCGGGTGGCCCTCGTTGAGGAGGTCGATGCTGCGTACCGTGAGATGCGCGTTGCCGTCCGTGTCCGTGACGAACAGCACGGGATGCCAGGCGGCGTTGATCTCGGCGATGCTCGCCCGGACGCGGTGGTCGCCCAGGGCGTCCTCCAGCGTCGCGCGGGCCCGGAGGCACCATTGGCCGTGAGCCTCGTCGTCGTCGCCGAGGGAGTCGTGGGTGTCGAACATGTCCCGGCTGATCTGCACCATCGACTCGACGTCGGGCCCGGCAGCCTTGTGGTCGTCCGTGACAGCCCACTCGTCGGGCCACCAGCGGTAGCCGTCGGCGTACGCGTCGTCGGCCTCGACGAGCGCCTGGAGAGCCTCTTCGGTGTGCGCCAACAGGGTCACCGTGACGACGTCACTGTCCGTGGTGAGCGCCACCGCGTACAGCTCCTCCGATGCGCGTCCCTCCAGCATCGGGCCGATCGTCGCGCAGATGCTCGCGACTATCCGCTCGCGCAGTGCGGGCATGTCGACGGTGGGCACGCGCTCCTCCCCCGGGGCTCGTCCTCGTCCTGGTCACCCGGGACGTCGGCCGCTCCGGAAGACGCAAGGTAGCAGGGACGCCGCCACGTCGAGGGCCGCCGGAGCCGCCCGCCCTGTACGCAGAAGCGCCGACCGGCGTTTCCGCTGGTCGGCGCTTCAGTAGCCCGGCGAAAGGCTATGTGGCCAGGGGCGGGGTCGAACCGCCGACCTTCCGATTTTCAGTCGGACGCTCGTACCAACTGAGCTACCTGGCCGTGTTGCTCGGTTCATGCTACCCGCACGGCGGGTTCTCCGCCGGAAGGGTCACATGCCCCGATACGCAGAACGCCGCGCAGGGCGCGGCGTTCTCCGCTGGCGGTCCTGACGGGACTTGAACCCGCGACCTCCGCCTTGACAGGGCGGCGAGCACTCCAACTGCTCCACAGGACCTAGCTTTGTTGCCTCCGGCCGAAGCCGGACCGTGCCCCCAACGGGATTCGAACCCGTGCTACCGCCTTGAAAGGGCGGCGTCCTGGGCCGCTAGACGATGAGGGCGGCCCCGCCATCATTGCACACTCGCAACTTCAAGCGGACTTGCTCCCATCCGGCCCCGCCGGAGGCTTGGATAGCTTACGTGATGATCGGTCCGTCGACCAAACCGGTATGGCCCTGGCCACAACGCCCCGCAAAACCGCAGGTCAGCGGGCTCTAGCGGAGCCGGGCGATCCCGTAGCGGCGCTTCAGGTCGGCGATCAGGCGTGGGCTGGCGGCCAGCGTGGCGGCCCGATCGCCGCCGCCGTCGTGCAGCAGCACGATCGAGCCGGGGCGGGCCGCGGCGCGTACCCGCTTGGCGATCGTCGCGGCGGTCGGCTTGCCCCAGTCCTGCGGGTCGACGTGCCAGTGCAGCGACCGCATGCCGAGCTGCCCGGCGACCGTCACCACCTCGGCCGTCCACCGGCCGCCCGGCTGCCGGTAGAACGGCACCTTGACGCCCGGCACCGCCGCCCGGATGGCCGCGTTGGTGCGCAGGAGGTCCCGTCGGATCTCGGCGGCCGGACGCCGGGCGAGATCCAGATCGTGGTTCCAGCTGTGGTTGCAGAGCTGGTGGCCCTCCCGCACGATCCGCCGGACCAGGTCGGGATGGCGCCGGGCCTGCCTGCCCACCACGCAGAAGGTGGCGGTGACCTTGGCCGCCCGGAGGCGGTCGAGGACCTTCGGCGTCCAGGTCGGGTCCGGCCCGTCGTCGAAGGTCAACGCCACCGTCCGTGCGCCGGTCGTGCGACGCAGCCCCGCCGGCAGCTTCGGCGGCAGCGGCCGGACCAGACGTCTGGGCGGGGTGCCGCGGGTCGGTTGCGGGGCGGCCGACGGAGTCGGCTCGGCCGGCAGCGGGGCCGAGGCGACGGGGTCGGGGCCGGCGGCCCGCCGATCCGTCGCGGTGCCGTCGCCGCAGCCGCCGAGGAGGATCAGGGCCAGGCCGATGGCCAGCACGGCGCGTAGGCGCATCGTTCGCTCCCGGAGGGGGTCGGGGTCGGCGGACCTCCCGACGCTAGTGGACGGCGTCCCGCCCTCGGCACCCCCGTCAGTCCGCCGTCGCCTGGTCCAGGGAGTCGCGTAGGGCGAGCGCGAGCGAGACCGCCTCGGTGAGGTCGACCGGCCGCACCACCCCGGCGGGCAGCGAGTCCGCCAGCCAGCCCGGCCCTGCGGCGAGCACCAGCAGTGGCCGGCGGGGCGCGGCGAGCAGGGCGTTGAGCTGGGTGGGGTCGGCGGTGGCCCGGGTGTGCGACCAGATCACCACGGCGGCCGGCCCGGTCCGGTTGACGGCCTCGAGCAGCGCGGGCAGCGGCATCCGGGCGCCGAGCATCCGGTAGCCGACCCCGGCCTCGGCGAGCGCGGCGGCGAGCGCCTCCAACGGCAGGGTGTGCTGCTCCTCGTCGGCGCAGGTGAGCACGATGCGCGGTGGGCCGGCGGGCGCGCCGGCCCGGGCGGCCACCGCGAACGCCTCCGATACGCAGCGCGACATCAGGTGCTCGACCTCGACCAGTCCACCGGTGGCGGCGTGCCGCTCCCCGATGCCGAAGAGCACGGGGCGCAGCAAGCCGTCCCAGGTGGCGATCACGCCGTCCGCCTGGACGGCCCGGGCGATCGTCTCGCCGATCGCGACCGCGTCCAGCCGCATGGCGGCGCGGGCCAGCCCCCGGGCCGCCGGCCCGGCCCGGCCGACCGGGATCGTCGAACCGCCGCCGTCCCGGCCGGCGACGGCGCGCACCCGTGGGGGTACGGCGGCGTCGGCGGGCACGGCGTCCGGTGCCCGGCGGGCCCAGCGGGCGGCCTCCGCCGGGGTGACCCCCTGGGCGGTGAGCCGTCGCATGATCTCCAGGCGCGCGAGGTCGGCCGGCGTGTAGCGCCGGTGGTGCCCGGGGACGTGCTCGCTGGGCCCGAGGCCGTAGCGCTGGTGCCAGGTGCGCAGGGTGGTCACGGCGACGCCCAGCCGTCGGGCGACGGCTCCCGCGCTCAGCGCCTCATCGGCCACCCGACCGCTCCGAGGCGTCGTTCGCCGGCGGGCCGGGCGGGCTGCCGGCCGGACCCGGGGGGCCGACGGCCGGCCCCGAGGGGGCCAACAGCCGGTTCACCACCCCGCCCAGCCATGGTGCGTACGCGCGGGGGTCGGCGTCGAGGTCGGCCGTCAGCGAGAGGGGGTCCACCCAGCGCAGCTCGGCCACCTCGTCGGGGTCGGGCAGCAGCGGGTCGCCCGGCCGGAACTCGCCCCGCAGGACGTGGTCGTACTCGAACTCGACCCGACCGGTGACCGGGTCCTCGGCGTAGTAGACGTACACCCCGACCTCGGTCAGCTCGACCGGGCCGGCGCCGAGCTCCTCGCGCAGCCGGCGGTTGGCGGCCTCGACGAGGGACTCGCCCGGCGTCGGGTGGCCGCAGCACGAGTTGGCCCAGCGCAGCGGGAAGCGGGTCTTCACCGGCGCCCGCCGTTGCAGCAGCACCCGGCCGTCGGGGTCGACGAGCAGCACCGAGAAGGCGCGGTGGAGCTGGCCCGGGGGCTGGTGGGCGGCGGCCACGGTGGTCTCGCCCTGCGGCCGCCCGGCGTCGTCGACCAGCTCGACGAGATGCTTCTCGCGGGTGGTCACGGCAGGTGTCTCCAGGGTCCGAGGGGGAGGGCCATCAGGCTGCCCCGGTGATCCGGCCGGCGGCCAGCTTGCCGGAGATGAGCACCATGGGCACGCCGACGCCGGGCTGGGTGCCCGAGCCGACGAAGACGACGTTCGGCAGCGTCCGGTGCAGGTTCGACGGGCGGAACGGGCCGGTCTGGAAGAGGCTGTGGGCGGCGGCGAACGGGGTGCCGGCCGCCATGCCCTGCTCCGCCCACTCGGCCGGGGTCACGGCCCGCAGCACCTCGACGCCGGCCCCGAAGCCGACGTAGCCGCGCTCCTCCAGGGTCCCGACGAGCTGGTCGGCGTAGCGCTCGGTGAGGTCGCCCCGCCAGTCGAAGGGCGCCCGGTCGAGGTTGGGCACCGGGGCGAGCACGTAGTAGGTGTGCCGCCCGGTGGGCGCCACCGACGGGTCGGTCCGGCTCGGGTTGGTGACCAGCAGGGACGGGTCGCTCATCAGCTCGCCCCGCCGGATGACCTCATCGAAGGTGCCCTTCCACGACCGTCCGAAGTGGATGTTGTGGTGGGCGATCTTCCCATACCCCTGGGTCGACCCGACGTGCAGGACCACGCAGGAAGGGGAGTAGGTGAGCCGGCGCGGACGGCTCGGCGGCAGCAGGTCGCGGTAGGCGACCGGCAGGTCGGGATTGAGCACGACCACGTCGGCCGGGATCAGCTCGCCGTCTGCGGTCACCACGCCGGTGGCCCGGCCGTGCGCGGTCTCCACCCGGGCCACCGTGGTGTCGTAGCGGATCTCGACGCCGTGCTTCTCGGCGGCGCCGGCCATGCCGCGGGAGACCGCGTGGATGCCGCCGCGCGGGAAGTAGACGCCGGCCACCGAGTCGAGGTACGCGATGACCGCGTAGATGGCCAGCGCGTCGTGCGGGGCGAGGCCGGCGTACATCGCCTGGAAGGAGAAGATCCGCTGGGTGCGCGGGTCCCGGAAGAACTGGTTGATCTTCGTCTGGAGCCGGCGGAACGCGCCGCCCGCCAGCAGCTTGACAAGGTTGCCGGTGAGCAGGTCGGTGGGCGCGTCCAGGTTGCGCTCGATGAAGTCGGCGCGTTCCCACTGCCAGAGCCTGCGCGCGTAGTCGACGAAGCGCAGGTAGCCGTCGGCCTCGCGCGGGCCGCAGACCCGGGCGATCTCGGCGGCCATCCGCGTGGTGTCGGTGATGACGTCCAGCGTCGACCCGTCCGGGTAGTACGCCCGGTAGGCCGGATCGAGCGGGGTGAGGTCGAGCCAGTCGTCCAGCTCCTCGCCGACCGCGCCGAGCGCCTCGGCGATCAGGTCGGGCATGGTGAGCACGGTGGGTCCGGTGTCGAACTCGTAGCCGTCCACGCCGAGCCGGCCGGCCCGGCCGCCCGGCACCGGCTCGCGCTCCAGCACGGTCACCTGCCGACCGCTGCCCGCCAGGTGCAGCGCGCAGGCCAGCCCGCCCAGCCCGGCGCCGACGACGACCACCCGGTCCGTACGCCCGTCGACGGTGCGCACGCGACCACCTCCTTGTGCGAAGTTGCCCATCATGCCCGCCGGTTGGTGGCGGCGGTGGCGAGGCCGGTGAGCGCGGTGCGCGCGGTCTCGTCGATCGACGCGGTGCCGAGGGCGGTCAGCGCCTCGTCGACCCGGTCGGAGATCATGCGTTCGACCCGGTCGACCGCCCCGGTGTCGGCGACCACCTCGGCGAGGCGGGCGACCTCCGCGTCCCCCGCGTCGGCGCCGAGGCCGTCCAGCGCGTGCCGCTGGGTCGGGGTGGCGAGCTGCCGGGCCAGCATGAGCAGCACGGTCGGCTTGCCGGTGCGCAGGTCGTCGCCGGCCGGCTTGCCGGTGGTCGCCGGGTCGCCGTAGACGCCGAGCAGGTCGTCGCAGAGCTGGAACGCCTCGCCGACGGCCAGCCCGTAGCGGGTGTACGCGGCGGTCAGCGGGGCGTCGCCGCCGACGCCGGCCAGGCAGGCGCCGAAGAGCAGCGGACGCTGCACCGTGTAGCTCGCGGTCTTGTAGCGGGCGACCCGCAGCGCCCGGTCGACGGACCAGTTCGCCGCGTCGCTCTCGCCGAGCACGTCGAGGTACTGCCCGGCGATCGTCTCCACGCGCATCTGGTCGTAGCAGCGCCGCACGTCGAGCAGGCGGGCCGGCGGCAGCGTCGCGTGCGCGAGGAGCCGGTCGGCCCAGACCATGCAGAGGTCGCCGATCAGCACGGCGACCGCCTCGCCGAACCGACGCGGGTCGCCCCGGTGGCCGGCGGCGGCGTGCCGGGTGGCCAGCGCCACGTGCGCGGTGGGCCGGCCACGGCGGGTCGCGGAGGCGTCCATCACGTCGTCCTGGACGAGGGCGAAGGTGTGCAGCAGTTCCAGTGCGGCGAAGGCCGGCAGCACCGTCGGCAGCGGACCCGTGCCGCCCGGCGCGCCGCGCCACCCCCAGTAGGCGAACGTGGGGCGGACGCGCTTGCCGCCGGCCAGCACGCAGTCGCGCGCCGTCGCGGCGAATCCGCCCATCGCCGCGTCGATCTCGCGCAACGCGTCGACCTCGGTGGCCAGGAAGGCGGCGAGGGCGTCCTGCACCGCCGTGACCAGGTCATTCGTGTACGCGGCCAGGACCGCCCGGACCGGGTCGTCCCCGTCGCTCGGGCCGGCGGGGGCCACGCGGAGCGAGTTACCCGCAACTGCGTCGTTGGCCATGTGACCGAGCGTACCCTAGGCTTACGAGTTGCGTCGATTTGTGCGTCGATAAATGAGGAGGGCCGGTGGACACCGATCTCACCGCTGCCTATGACCGCTGCCGTGAGCTGCACAAACGGCACGGCCGCACCTACTATCTCGCCACCCGGCTGCTGCCCGCTTGGAAACGGCGGCATGTGCACGCCTTGTACGGATTCACGCGCTACGCCGACGAGATCGTCGACCGCACCGAGGAACTCCCGCCGGCCGAGCGCGCCGCCCGACTCGACGACTGGGCCGGCCGCTTCGTCGCCGGACTGCACGGCGAACCGGTGGACGACCCGCTGCTCCCCGCCGTGCTGCACACGATCGCCGTCTTCGATCTCGACCGGGACGACTTCGCGTCGTTTCTCAAGAGCATGGCGATGGACCTGACGGTCACCTCGTACCGCACCTACGACCACCTGCTCGACTACATGGAGGGCTCGGCGGCGGTGATCGGCACCATGATGCTGCCGATCCTGGGCAGCTCCGACCCGGCGGCGGCCCGGGAGCCGGCCCGCCAGCTCGGCTTCGCCTTCCAGCTCACCAACTTCATCCGGGACGTGGCCGAGGACCTCGACCGGGGGCGGACCTACCTGCCCGACGACGACCTGGCCCTGTTCGGCGTCACCCGGGAGGACCTGGCCGAGGCGCGCGCCCGGGGCCGCGCCACGTCCCGGATCCGGGAGCTGATCGCGTACGAGGTGACCCGCGCCCAGGCGCACTACGTCGCCGCGGCTCCCGGGATCACCCTGCTCGCACCCGCCTCGCAGGCCTGCATGCGCACCGCGTACGCGCTCTACGGTGGGATCCTGGACGAGGTGGCCGCGCGGGACTACGACGTCTTCGTCGACCGGGCGCTGGTGCCGCAGCGCCGCCGGCTGGCGGTGGCCGCTCGCGCCCTGCTCACCCCCGCCGGTACGCCGGTGGTGATCCCCGGCCCCGCCCGGGTGCCCGGCCCGCTGGCCGTGCCGACCCCGTGACGGCCGCCCGCCGCTGACCGTCAGCCCGTCAGCCGGAGGTCGGCGGCAGTCGCGGCCAGTCGGCGGCGCTCGTCGGATCGGGCCAGGGGTGGTGGTCGGAGATGACGAGCTGGTCGAAGCGTCCGGCGACGGTCGCCGGCCGTGCGGTCAGAGGCAGGAGTGCAGGGCGTCCGCCAGGGCGTCGACCCGGTCGTGGTCGGCCAGGTGCGCCGTGGCGTACGCGAAGGTGTAGCCGCGTCCGGGATCGGCCCAGGCGGAGCTGCCGCCGATCCCGCCCATGCCCCAGCTGCCGTCCTCCTCCCACTGCATGCCCAGCGTCCAGCGGGTCCGCCGGCCGAGCAGCAGGTCGTCGCCGTCGTACTGGACCCGGGTCGCCTCGGCCACCAGTTCCCGGCTGAACAGCCGTACGCCGTCGAGGACGCCGCCGGCGAGCAGCCCCGCGTAGAGGCGGGCCAGGGCGCCGGCGGTCGAGTGCAGGTTGACGGCCGGCACCTCGGCGCCGCGCCAGAGCGGGCTGTTCACCACCGCCAGGTCCCGGCCGCCGGGCGGGTTGTCCAGCGCCCGCGCCCAGAGCGATCCCGGCTCGCCCGCCACCCGGTCCGGCCACCCCGGATCGCCGTGGCGCAGGTCGGCGCAGCGGCGCTGGTCCGCCTCGCCCAGGCCGAAGCCGAGGTCCAGCCGCCACGGGCCGGCGATCTCCTCGGCCAGGAAGCGGCCCACCGACCGCCCGTCGACCCGCCGCACCAGCTCGCCCACCAGGTGCCCGTACGTCCAGGCGTGCTCGCCCGCGACGGACCCGGGCGGCCACTCCGGCTCGGCGGCGGCGAGGTCGGCGCAGAGCAGGTCCCAGTCGGCGACGGCGGCGGCCGGCCGGGGCACCGGGAAAGCCGGCAGCCCGGCGGTGTGCGTCAACACCTGGCGGACGGTGGCCGGGGCGCGGAAGCCGGGCCAGTGGTCGACGACGGGGTCGTCCAGGTCGAGCCGGCCCCGGTCGACCAGCGCCAGCAGGCAGAGTGCGGCGACCGGCTTGGCGACGGAGTAGACGTTCACCAGCGTGTCCGGCAGCCACGGCCGCCCCGGTGACCGCTGGCCGCCGACGATGTCGACCACCGGCTCGCCGTCGTACCAGACCGCCAGGCCGGCCCCGGTCTCCCGGCCCTCGGCGAGCAGTTCGGCGAAGCAGTCGTGGACGGCGGAGAAGCGGGTGCGCATCCGGCCACGGTAGGAGGCCGGGACGCCGGCGGGCAGCGGAATTCCGGCTCGACCCGCTGGCCGGCCGCCGGGCGGTGCGCGATGCTGGCGGGATGGCGGATCCGGAACTGGTGGACGTGGTCGTGGTCGGGCTCGGGGTCGGCGGCGAGGAGGTGGCCGGGCGGCTCGCCGAGGCGGGGCTGAGCGTCGTCGGCGTCGAGCGTGACCTGGTCGGCGGGGAGTGCCCGTACTGGGGGTGCGTGCCGAGCAAGATGATGATCCGGGCGGCCAACGCGATCGCCGAGGCCCGCCGGGTGGACGGGCTCGCGGGCACCGCCGAGGTCCGGCCCGACTGGGCGCCGGTGGCGAAGCGGATCCGCGAGGAGGCCACCGACACCTGGGACGACACGGTCGCGGTGCAGCGCTTCACCGGCAAGGGCGGGCGGTTCGTCCGGGGCACCGCCCGGCTCGACGGCCCCGGCCGGGTCCGGGTCGGCGAGCGGGTCTTCCAGGCCCGGCACGGGATCGTGCTGGGCACCGGCACCAGGCCGTCCGTGCCGCCGGTCGACGGGCTGGCGGACACGCCGTACTGGACCAACCGGCAGGCGATCGAGGTCGAGGAGCTGCCGGAGTCGCTGCTGGTGCTGGGCGGCGGGGCGATCGGGCTGGAACTGGCGCAGGTCTTCGCCCGGTTCGGGGTCCGGGTCACCGTGGTCGAGGCCCTGGACCGGGTGCTCGCCGTCGAGGAGCTCGAGGCGTCCGAGGTGGCCGCCGCCGCGCTGCGCGCCGACGGGGTGGAGATCCACACCGGGGTACGGGCGGAGCGGGTCGGCCACGACGGGCACGGCTTCACCCTGCACACGGCCGGCGGGGCGGAGTTCACCGCCGAGCGGCTGCTCGTGGTGACCGGTCGCCGGGCCCACCTGGACGAGCTGGGCCTGGACACCGTCGGGGTGGACGCCGGCCGGCGCTACCTGGCCGTGGACGACCGGCTGCACGTGACGGAGGGGATCTGGGCGGTCGGCGACGTCACCGGCGAGGGGGCGTTCACGCACGTCGCGATGTACCAGGCGGGGATCGTCGTCGCCGACGTGCTCGACCACGCCCGGCGCGCCGCAGGCGGGGCCGACCCCAGCGGCACCGCGAGCGCGACGGGTGGCGCGTCGGGCACCACCGGCGTGCGCGGCTCCGCCGGCGCGGTGCCGCGCGCCGACTACCGGGCGCTGCCCCGGGTGACCTTCACCGACCCCGAGGTCGGCGCGGTCGGCCTCACCGAGTCGCAGGCCCGCGAGCGGGGCGTCAACGTGCAGGTCGGCCTCGCCCGGTTGCCGTCGTCGGCCCGGGGCTGGATCCACAAGGCCGGCAACGAGGGCTTCGTCAAGCTGGTCGCGGACGCCGACCAGGGCGTGCTGATCGGCGCGACCTCGGTGGGACCGGCCGGCGGCGAGGTGCTCTCCGGTCTGGCGGTGGCGGTGCACGCGGCCGTGCCGCTCGCCCGGCTCCGGCAGA
The DNA here is from genome assembly GCF_031845925.1 of Micromonospora reichwaldensis. Classification (NCBI taxonomy): domain Bacteria; kingdom Bacillati; phylum Actinomycetota; class Actinomycetes; order Micromonosporales; family Micromonosporaceae; genus Micromonospora; species Micromonospora reichwaldensis. The sequence goes on from NZ_JAVRFL010000014.1 coordinate 58,378, forward strand.
TGATCTACGCGTACCCGACCTTCCACCGGACGGTCGAGGACGCGTTGCGGAACATGTCCTGACGACCGGGCCGCATGCCGGATGCCGGATGGCGGGCAGCGCGCGGCAGCGGAAGGCAATCGCCCGGCAGATGGCTGCTCAATTCTTTCATCGGGATGACGTACGATTGCGGCCGTGACGAAGCGGTTGACCGAAGTTGCCAAGAAGGCGGGCGTCAGCGAGGCCACCGTCAGCCGGGTGCTCAACGGCCGGGACGGGGTCTCCGAGGCGACCCGGACGGCGGTGCTGACCGCGCTGGACGTGCTCGGCTACGAGCGGCCCACCAAGCTGCGCGGCGAGCGGGCCCGACTGGTCGGGCTGGTGCTGCCCGAGTTGCAGAACCCGATCTTCCCGGCGCTCGCCGAGGTGGTCACCGGATCCCTCGCCCAGCGCGGGTTCACCCCGGCGCTCTGCGCCCGCACCATCGGTGGCGTCTCCGAGATGGACTACGTGGAGATGCTCCTCGACCACCAGGTCTCCGGGGTGATCTTCGCCGGTGGGTCGTACGCGCTCGCCGACGCCCGGCACGACCACTACCGCCGGCTGACCGACCGGGGCCTGCCGGTGGTGCTGGTCAACGCGGGGGTGGACGAGTTGGGCTTCCCCCGGGTCTCCACGGACGACGCGGTGGCGGTGGAGCAGGCGTACGGGCACCTGCGCTCGCTCGGGCACGACCGGATCGGGATGGTGCTCGGCCCGGAGGGGCACGTGCCGTCCCGGCGCAAGCTGGACGCGATGGCCCAGGCGGCGGGCTGGGGTGACGACAGGGCGTACGTGGAGCGCTCCAGCTTCTCCATGGAGGGAGCGCGGGTCGCCGCGACCAAGCTGGTCGAGCGCGGCGTGACCGGCATCGTCTGCGCCAGCGACGTGCTGGCCCTCGGCGCCATCCGGGCCGCCCGGCGGCTGGGCCGGGTGGTGCCGACCGACGTGTCGGTGGTGGGCTTCGACGACTCCGCGTTCATGACCTGCACCGACCCGCCGTTGACCACCGTGCGGCAGCCGATCGAGACCATGGGGCAGGCCGCCGTGGACCTGCTGGTCACCCAGATCGAGGGCGCCGGCGTGCTGCACGACGAGCTGCTGTTCGAGCCCGAGCTGGTCGTCCGCGGCTCCACCGCGCCCGCCCCCGGTCGCTGACCCGGGTCCGCCCTCCCGCCCTCCCGCCCACCTGAACGACGGAACGGCCGTCGACCGCTGCCCGCGGTCGGCGGCCGTTCCGTTCTGCCTGCCCGCTGGCAGGAACCAATCGGGGTCAAAGCCGCAACTCGGCTGCCTTCCAAGATCTTGTCAAAATCTGTCGTCTCGAAGTCTCGTCTTTTCAGCATGAGATCGATACCTTGCTGGGGCAAGTTCGCTTGGCTACAGTGACCCCACTCACACCTGGCCCCGGCGCAGCTACCCGGGGTCAGGTCACTCGGCAGATGCAGATCAGTGCCGGCGCATCGGCGCGGTGACGACCACCGGGCATCAGCGCAGGTCATGGAGACACCGTTCCCGAAGGGATGGACAGATGTCCGTACCGCAGTACCGGAAGACTGCGGCGTTGGCGCTCGTGGCCGGCCTGGGGCTCAGCCTTGCGGCCTGTTCCACGAAGAGCGACGACGCGACAGGCAGCGCAGGCGGCAAGGTCACCGTCACCGTCGACTGCCAGCCGGTCGGCTCCCAGAAAGAGCTGTTGAAGAACTGGAACGACGACGTCGCCGAATTCCAGCGGCAGAACCCCGACATCGTCATCAAGAGCGTGAGCGTCGGCGAGCAGTGCAACAACCCGCCGGACTTCACCGCCCGCCTGGCCGGTGGCACCGTGACCGACCTGTTCTACGGGTACATGACCGATCTCCAGCAGGTGCTGGACTCCGGCCAGGCGATGGACATCAGCGAGTACGCCGACAAGGACACGATCCCCACCTGGGACAGCGTCGACCCGGCGCTCAAGGAGGCCTTCAGCCACGACGGGAAGCTCTACGCCGTCCCGGCGAAGAACTACTCGATGGGCCTGGTCTACAACAAGGTGCTGTTCCAGCAGGCGGGGCTCGACGTCAACAACCCGCCCAGGACGTGGCCCGAGGTCCGGGCGGCCGCCAAGAAGATCTCCGCGCTCGGCAACGGGATCGCCGGCTACTCGGAGTACAGCGCCGGCAACACCGGCGGCTGGCACTTCACCTCCCTGCTCTACTCGCAGGGCGGCCGGATGCTGACCGAGGACGGCAAGAAGGCCGACTTCAACAACGCCATGGGCAAGCAGGTCCTGCAGAACCTCAAGGACATGCGGTACGGCGACAACAGCATGGGCAGCCGCCAACTGCTCCAGTGGGGTGACCTGCTGACCAACGCCGCCGCCGGCAAGGTGGGCATGTTCATCGGCGCGCCGGACGCCACCCAGGCGATCGTCAGCCAGTTCCAGGGCAAATTCCAGGACTGGGCGATGGCCCCGCTGCCCGGCCAGGACGGCCCGGCGAAGGGCACGCTCGGCGGTGGCGAGGGCTACTTCTTCAAGAAGGGCCTCTCCCCGGAGCAGGTCGAGGCCGGTCTGAAGTGGATCGCCTACCAGAAGCTGACGCCGGGCAAGGGCCAGTTCGACTACGTGCGGGCCAAGCCGCAGAACTACCCGGTCGGCCTGCCCCAGCCGCTGCTCTTCTCGGGCGGCAGTGACGCGCAGAAGCAGGAGCTCGAACTGCGCAAGGCGAACGCGAACGTCGACACCGCCAACTTCGCGCTCTTCGAGGCCACCCCGGTGCAGATCAAGGGCGAACCGCGCAACGCGCAGGCGATCTACGCGGTGCTCGACGCGGCGATGTCCGGGGTGCTGACCAACCCGAACGCGAACATCGACGCGCTGCTCAAGACGGCCGAGGACAAGGTCAACCAGCTCCTCGCCGCACAGAGCTGACCCGACGGTGGGGGCCGGTGCGCCGGCCCCCACCCCGCCCGCACCGCCCGTCCGGTCACCGACTCACCAGGAGTTGCCTTGGCGATCCTCTCCGCCCCGGGGACCACCAGAGACACGGGTCGTCCCGCGTCGCCGTCCCCGGTCGGGCCGCAGCGTACGAGCCTCGGCCGCAAGGTGCGGGACAACCTCACCGGCCACGCGTTCCTGATCGGTGCGGTGCTCTGCTTCGCGGTCTTCTCCTGGTACCCGATGATCCGCGGCATCGTGATGAGCTTCCAGCGCAGCCGGCGCGGCGAGACCACGTGGGTGGGCTGGGACAACTACACGCGCATCCTCGACGACCCGAGCTTCTGGACCGCCTGGAAGAACACCTTCTACTTCACGGTCCTCGCGCTCGTCCTCGGCTACGTGGTGCCGTTCTTCGTGGCGATCCTGCTCAACGAGTTCCGCCACGCCAAGGGCTACCTGCGGATCCTGGTCTACCTGCCGGTGATGCTGCCCCCGGCCTCGGCGCTCTTCCTGTTCAAGTTCTACGCGTACGACCCCAGCGACGCGGGACTCCTCAACGCGCTCCTCAAGGCGCTGCACCTGCCGACGTCGCAGTGGATGCAGTCCCCCGACATGACGATGCCCGCGATGGTGCTGGCATCGACCTGGATGAACATGGGCAGTGCGGTGCTGATCTACCTGGCGGCGTTGCAGAACATCCCCGGCGAGCTCTACGAGGCGGCCGAGCTGGACGGCGCCGGGATCTGGCGGCGGATCCTGCACGTGACCATCCCGCAGACCCGGCTGATCCTCGCGCTCCTGGCGATGCTCCAGATCGTCGCCACCATGCAGCTCTTCATCGAGCCGCTGATCCTCGCCAACGGCGCGGGCGCGGAGGACTCGGCGACCTCGGTCGCGTACCTCATCTACCAGCACGGCTTCTTCCAGAACGACCTGAACGGCGCCGCCGCGCTCGGCGTGATCATGCTCGTGGTGCTGGCCGGGTTCTCCGCCGTCTACGTGCGGCTGACTGCGAAACAGGACTAGGACGGACGCGGAATGGCACAGGACTCCGGGACCCGGACACTCGTCTCGCCCGCCCAGCTCAGGCGGGGACGCGGCAGGGTGATCTACTGGGCGCTGCTCGCCGTCGTCGTGACGGGCTTCACGCTGGTCTTTCTCGGGCCCCTCTACTGGATGGTCACCGGCGCGCTCAAGTCCGGCCAGGAGATCGCGCAGACCCCGCCGTCGCTGTTCCCGCAGGATCCCCAGTGGCAGAACTACGTCGACGCGTGGCACAACCTCGACCTCGCCAAGCTGCTGTTCAACACCTTCTACTACGCGGCCGGCGCGGTCCTGTTCCAGCTCGTCTTCGACACCGCCGCGGCGTACTCCCTGTCGAAGCTCCGGCCGGTCTTCGGCAACGTGATCCTCGGCCTGATGCTGGCGACGCTGATGATCCCCGCGATGGTCCTCATCGTCCCGCAGTACGTGACCGTGATCGACCTGCCGATCCTGCACGTCAACCTGCTCGACTCGCCGTTCGCGATCTGGCTGCCCCTGGTCGCGAACGCGTTCAACATCTTCCTCCTGAAGCGGTTCTTCGACTCGATCCCGGAGGAGCTGATGGCGGCGGCCCTCATGGACGGGGCGACCCCGCTGCGCACGCTCTGGTCGATCGTCCTGCCGATGTCCCGCCCCATCCTCGGCGTGGTCTCGATCTTCGCCGTGACCGCGGTCTGGAAGGACTTCCTCTGGCCGAAGCTGGTCATGCCGTCGCCCGAGACCCGGACGGTCAGCGTCGGCATCTACGCCTTCTCGGGCGGTACGCCCATGAACGTGGTGGTCGCCGCCTCGGTCATCGCCGCGATCCCGACCGTCATCGTCTTCCTGATCTTCCAGCGGAACATCATGTCCGGCCTCACCACGGGCAGCCTCAAGGGATAGCCCTCGGCGCAACCTTCCGCGGCGAACAACGACTGTTTGCCCGGGACACATCAAGGTCCGGCGAACCCGCCGACGCACTGACGCAGAAAGCAGGTGCTCGTGTCCAGAGCAGACAAAGGTCCGTGGTGGCGTGGAGCGGTGATCTACCAGGTGTACCCGCGTAGCTTCGCCGACGGCGACGGCGACGGCATCGGCGACATCGCCGGCATCCGGTCGCGGCTGGACTACCTGTCCGCGCTCGGCGTCGACGCGATCTGGTTCAGCCCCTGGTACCCCTCCCCGATGGCCGACGCCGGTTACGACGTGGCCGACCACCGCGACATCGACCCGGTCTTCGGCACCCTGGCCGAGGCGGAGGCGCTGATCGCGGAGGCACACGCGCTCGGCATCAGGAGCATCGTCGACGTGGTGCCGAACCACTGCTCCGACGCGCATCCCTGGTTCCAGGCGGCGCTCGCCGGCGGCCCGGACGCCCCCGAGCGGGAGCTGTTCTGGTTCCGCCCCGGCCGGGGCCCGAACGGCGACCAGCGGCCCACCGACTGGGTCGGCGAGTTCGGCGGCGAGACCTGGACCCGGACCACCAACCCGGACGGCACCCCCGGCGACTGGTACCTGCACCTGTTCGCCCCGGAGCAGCCGGACTTCAACTGGGACCACCCCAGGGTGCGCGCCGAGTTCGAGGACATCCTCCGGTTCTGGTTCGACCGCGGGGTGGACGGCATCCGGATCGACTCGGCCGGCCTGCTGGTCAAGGACGGGACGCTGCCCGAGACGCTGCCGGGCCGGCCGCACCCGTTCCGCGACCTCGACGGGGTGCACGAGATCTACCGCGACTGGCGGCGGATCGCCGACGAGTACCCCGGCGACCGGGCACTGATCGGTGAGGTGTGGATGCCGGACCGGCAGCGGTTCGCCAACTACCTGCGCCCGGACGAGCTGCACACGGCGTTCAACTTCGACTTCCTCGGCTGTGCCTGGGACGCCTCGGCGCTGCGCGAGAGCATCGACGGGACGCTGAGCGTGCACGCGCTGGTCGGCGCCCCGGCCACCTGGGTGCTCTCCAACCACGACGTCACCCGGCACGTCACCCGCTACGGCCGGGCGGACACCACGTTCAGCTTCGCCGCCAAACGCGAGGGAACCCCCACCGACCTGGAACTGGGCACCCGCCGGGCCCGGGCCGCCGCGCTGCTGTCGCTGTCGCTGCCCGGCGCCGCCTACGTCTACCAGGGCGAGGAACTGGGCCTCTGGGAGGTCGAGGACATCCCGCGGGAGCTGCGGCAGGACCCCATGCACTTCCGCTCCGGCGGGGTCGACCCCGGCCGGGACGGCTGCCGCGTACCGATCCCCTGGTCCGGCGAGACGCCGCCGTTCGGCTTCAGCCCCGACGACGCGACGGCGGCGCCCTGGCTGCCCCAACCGGCCGACTGGAAGGACCGCACCGCCCGCGCCCAGGGCGGCGACGTCCACTCGATGCTGGAGCTGTACCGGGCCGCCCTCGCCGTCCGGCGCGCCGAGGCGGCCCTCGGCGACGGGGAGCTGAGCTGGCTGCCCGCCCCCGAGGGGGTGCTCGCGTTCCGGCGGGAACCCGGCTTCGCCTGTCTGGTCAACCTCTCGGACACGGCGGTGCCGCTGCCGCCCCACGCCGAGCGGCTGCTGGCCAGCGGCCCGCTCGACGACGACCGGTTGCCGCCGGACACCGCCGTCTGGCTACGGGTGTAAGGAAGGGCCCCTTCCTATCGCGTTCTGTATAGGAAGGGGCCCTTCCTTACACCCGCAGGCCTCGCGCCGGCCGAGGCCGACAGGGAGGTACGCGCACCGCACCGCACGACACGGGGGACCTGGCCACCTGAGGAAAGGAAGCGCCGCTCATGGCCGACCACACCACCCCGCACCACCAGCGAAGACACCGAATCCGCGCGGGACTCGCCGCCCTCGCGGCAACCGCCCTCGCGGCGGCCTCGATCTCCGTCGTCGCGCTGACCACCACCGCGACCCCGGCCCGCGCCGCGGGACTCTCGCCGTTCGACATCCCGGGGCGGGGCGCCACCGTCCCGTTCGTCGAGCAGGAGGCGGAGGAGGTCGCGCACACCGGCACGAGGATCGGCCCGGACCGCCGCTACGGCACGCTGCCGTCCGAGGCGTCCGGCCGGGAGGCGGTCACCCTCGACGCCGTCGGCGAGTACGTCGAGTTCACCCTGACCGCGCCCGCCAACGCGGTGACCTTCCGCTACAGCCTGCCGGACAACGCCGCCGGCACCGGCCGGGACGCCAGCATCGACCTGCGGGCCAACGGCACCCTGGTCAAGGCGGTGCCGGTCACCTCGCGGTACGGCTGGTACTACGGCGGATACCCGTTCAACAACAACCCGGGCGACACCAACCCGCACCACTTCTACGACGAGACCCGGGCCATGTTCGGGACCACGTACCCGGCCGGCACGAAGATCCGCCTCCAGGTCTCCTCGACCGCCCAGTCGCCGACCTTCACCATCGACCTGGCCGACTTCGAGCTGGTGGGTGCCCCGATCGCCAAGCCGGCCGGCGTGCTCGACGTGGTCACCGACTTCGGCGCCGACCCGACCGGGGCGACCGACTCCACCGCCAAGTTCCAGGCGGCGGTGGACGCCGGCAGGGCCCAGGGCCGGGCCGTCTGGATCCCGACCGGCACGTTCACCCTCTGGGACCACGTCGTCGTGGACGGGGTGACCCTGCGCGGGTCGGGGCCGTGGTACTCGGTGCTCGGCGGGCGGCACCCGACCGACCGCAAGCGGGCCGCCGGCATCTACGGCAAGTACGTCCCCGGCGGCGGCTACAGCGGCGAGATCCGGCCGCACGAGGCCGGCGGTCCCAGCCGCAACGTCACGCTGCGCGACTTCGCCATCATCGGCGACATCCGCGAGCGGGTGGACGAGGACCAGGTCAACGCCATCGGCGGGGCGATGTCGAACTCGGTCGTCGACAACGTCTGGATGCAGCACACCAAGGTCGGGGCCTGGATGGACGGCCCGATGGACAACTTCACCATCCGCAACAGCCGGATCCTCGACCAGACCGCCGACGGGGTGAACTTCCACTGGGGCGTCACCAACTCCACGGTGACCAACACGTTCGTACGCAACACGGGTGACGACGCCCTCGCCATGTGGGCGCAGAGCGTGCCGAACGTGAACAACTCCTTCACCCGCAACACGATCGGCGTGACGATCCTCGCCAACCACCTGGTGACCTACGGCGGGCGGGACATCAAGATCACCGACAACGTCACCGCCGACTCGGTCACCAACGGCGGCGGCATCCACGTCGCCAACCGCTACCCGGGCGTGACCGGCCCGACCGCCGTCTCCGGGACGATCACCGTCGCCCGGAACACGCTGATCCGCAACGGCAACTCGGACTACAACTGGCAGTTCGGCGTCGGCGCCATCTGGTTCTCCGCGCTCAACGAGCCCATCCAGGGCGCGGCGGTCAACGTCACCGACACCGACATCCTGGACAGCTCGTACGCGGCGCTGCACTGGATCGAGGGGCAGTCGAGCGGGATCAGCTTCAACAACGTACGGATCGACGGCGCGGGCACGTACGCCCTCCAGGTGCAGGCGCCCAGCCAGGTGTCCTTCACGAACGTGCGGGCCACCGGGATCGCCCAGGCCAACCCGATGCACAACTGCGTCGGCAGCGGCTTCCAGATCACCCAGGGCACCGGCAACTCCGGCTGGTACACGTCGACGCCGTACTGCGGGCCGTGGCCCGAGCCGCAGTGGGGTGGCGGCCCCACCAGCCCGCCCCCGACGACGCCCCCGACGACGCCGCCGACCACCGCGCCCCCGACCACCCCGCCGCCCACCACGCCCCCGCCGACCACCCCGCCCCCGACCGGCGGCAACCTGGCGCAGGGGCGGCCGGTGACCGCGACGAGCACCAACCAGAACTACGTCGCGACGAACGCGGTGGACGGCAACGCGGCCAGCTACTGGGAGAGCGCGAACAACGCGTTCCCGCAGTCGCTGACCGTCGACCTGGGCGCGGCGCGCACCGTCGACCGGGTGGTGCTGAAGCTGCCCGCCGGCTGGGAGCGCCGGACCCAGATGCTGTCGGTGCTCGGCTCGACCGACGGCTCCTCGTGGGCCACCCTCGCCGGGTCGGCCGGGCGCACGTTCGACCCGGCCGGCGGCAACACGGTGTCGATCAGCGTGCCGGCCGGCGAGCGCCGGTTCGTCCGGCTGGCCGTCACCGGCAACACGGGCTGGCCGGCGGCGCAGCTCTCCGAGTTCGAGGTGTACGGCGGCGGTCCCACCACCCCGCCCCCGACGACCCCGCCGCCGACCACCCCGCCGCCGACCGGGAACCTGGCGCTCGGTCGACCGGCCGCGGCGACCAGCCACGCCGACGTGTACGTGGCGGCCAACGCGGTCGACGGCAACCCGAACACCTACTGGGAGAGCGCCAACAACGCGTTCCCGCAGTCGCTGACGGTGGACCTGGGCGCCAACCGGACGGTGTCCCGGGTGGTGCTGAAGCTCCCGCCGTCCTCGGCGTGGCAGACCCGTACCCAGACGCTGTCGGTGCTCGGCTCCACCAACGGCTCGTCGTTCACCACCCTGAAGGCGTCCGCCGGCCACACCTTCGACCCGGCCACCGGCAACACGGTCACCGTGACCTTCGCGGCGACCAGCCAGCGGTACCTGCGGCTGACGTTCACCGGCAACAGCAGCTGGCCCGCCGGCCAGCTCAGCGAGTTCGAGGCCCACTCCAGCTAGCCCGATGGCCCCCGCCCGTCCCGGCGGGGGCCGTCCCGGTCCGGGCGGCCCGGCGCAGCGCCGCCCCGACATCGCCCCGCACCGTCCCCCACCTGTCGCGGCACGACGGGCGTACCCCTGCGCCCGTCCCCGGGCAACGCACCCGCACCCCCACCCCCGAAAGAGGTGTAGCGACCCATGTCCAGAAACGGCACCAGACCCGGGACCGCGCCGGCCGGCGCGCCCCGTCCCGTCCCCCGGTCGGCCCGCCCGGCCAACCGGCGGCTGCTCGCCGGCGTACTCGCCGGGCTGCTCCTCACCGCCGTCCCGGCCGTCACCCCGGCGGCCGCCGCGCCACCGGCGGACCCGGCGGCGACCGCCGCCCGCGCGGCCCTGCTCGCCGGGCTCTCCGCCACCATGAGCGCCAGCAGCCACAACCAGAACTACGTGGCGAGCAACGCCAACGACGGCAACGCCGACACCTACTGGGAGAGCGCCAACAACGCGTTCCCGCAGTGGATCCAGGCGGACCTCGGCGCCACCGTCAGCGTCGACCGGGTGGTGCTCAAGTTGCCGCCGTCGTCGGCGTGGCAGACCCGTACCCAGACGCTGTCGGTGCTCGGCTCCACCAACGGCTCGTCGTTCACCACCCTGAAGGCGTCCGGCGGCCACACCTTCAACCCGGCCACCGGCAACACCGTCACCGTCAGCTTCACCGCGACCAGCACCCGGTACGTGCGGGTGCAGGTCACCGGCAACACCGGCTGGCCGGCCGCCCAACTCTCCGAGGTCGAGGTCTACGGCGCCGCCGGGAACCCCGACACCCAGGCGCCCAGCGTCCCGGGCAACCTCGCGTACACCCAGCCCGCCAGCGGGCAGATCCGGCTCACCTGGTCCGCGTCCACGGACAACGTCGGGGTCACCGGCTACGACGTGTACGCCAACGGCGCGCTGCGCGGCAGCGTCAACGGCTCCACGCTGACGTACACCGACAGCCAGCCGGACAGCGCCACGGTCTCGTACCAGGTCCGGGCCAGGGACGCGGCCGGCAACCAGTCGGCGAACAGCAACACCGTGACCCGGACCGGCACCGGCAATCCGCCCGTCGGCAGCAACCTGGCGGTCGGCAAGCCGATCACCGCCTCCGGGCACGTGCACACGTTCGTGGCGACCAACGCCAACGACAACAACGTGGCCACCTACTGGGAGGGCAACGGCAACCCGAGCACGCTGACCGTGCAGCTCGGCGCCAACGCCAGCCTCAGCCAGGTCGTGCTGAAGCTGAACCCCGACTCCGCCTGGGGGGCGCGTACGCAGAACATCACCGTGCTCGGCCGGGACCAGGGCTCCTCGACCTTCACCACCCTGGTCGGCGCGGCGAACTACGGCTTCAGCCCGGCCAGCGGCAACACGGTGACCATCCCGGTCTCCGGCGCGGCGGCCGACGTGCGGCTCTCGATCGCCTCGAACACGGGCGCCCCGGCCGGGCAGGTCGCCGAGTTCCAGGTCATCGGCACCCCCGCGCCGAACCCGGACCTGACCGTGACCGGCATGTCGTTCAGCCCGTCCGCGCCCGTGGAGACGAGCACCGTCACGCTCTCGGCCACCGTCCGCAACGCCGGCTCGGCGGCCTCCGGCGCCACCAACGTCAACTTCTACCTCGGCACCAACCGGGTGGGCACCGCGCCGGTCGGCGGCCTGGCGGCCGGCGCCTCGGCCACGGTCACCGCCAACATCGGCAACCGGGACGCGGGCAGCTACCCGCTGAGCGCGAAGGTCGACGAGTCGAACACCGTCGTCGAGCAGGACGACACGAACAACAGCTACACCAACCCGAGCCCGCTGGTGGTCAGCCCGGTCGCCAGCTCCGACCTGGTCGCCGCCGCGGTCGCCTGGTCGCCGGGCACCCCGGCGGCCGGCAACACGGTCACCTTCTCGGTGTCGATCCGCAACGCCGGCAGCGTGGCCTCCGCGTCGGGCGCGCACGGCATCACGCTCACCGTGCTCAACGAGGCGGGCACGGTCGTGCGTACGCTGACCGGCTCGTACTCCGGGGTGATCAACGCCGGGGCCACCGTCGGCCCGGTCAACCTGGGCACCTGGACGGCCGCGAACGGCAAGTACACCGTCCGGGTGGTGCTCGCCGCCGACGGCAACGAGCTGCCGGTCAAGCAGGGCAACAACACCAGCGACCGGGCGCTCTTCGTGGGGCGCGGCGCCAACATGCCGTACGACATGTACGAGGCCGAGGACGGCGTGGTCGGCGGCGGCGCCAGCGTCGTCGGGCCGAACCGGACCGTCGGCGACCTCGCCGGTGAGGCGTCCGGCCGGCGGGCGGTGACCCTCAACTCGACCGGCAGCTACGTCGAGTGGACCACCCGGGCCAGCACCAACACCCTGGTCACCCGCTTCTCCATCCCGGACGCGCCGGGCGGCGGCGGGATCAACTCGACGCTGAACGTCTACGTCAACGGCACGTTCCACAAGGCCATCGACCTGACGTCCCGGTACGCCTGGCTCTACGGCAACGAGGCCAGCCCGGGCAACTCGCCGAGCGCGGGCGGACCGCGGCACATCTACGACGAGGCCAACGTCATGCTCAACTCCACGGTGCCGGCGGGCAGCAGGATCCGCCTCCAGAAGGACCCGGCCAACACCACCACGTACGCGATCGACTTCATCAACACCGAGCAGGTGGCGCCGATCGCGAACCCGGACCCGGCGCGCTACGCCACGCCGACCGGCTTCACGCACTCCGACGTGCAGAACGCCCTGGACCGGGTGCGGATGGACACCACCGGCAACCTGGTCGGGGTGTACCTGCCGGCGGGCAGCTACTCCACGGCGTCGAAGTTCCAGGTGTACGGCAAGGCGGTCAAGGTGACCGGCGCCGGCCCCTGGTACACCCGGTTCAACGCCCCGTCCGGCCAGGACAACACCGACATCGGCTTCCGGGCCGAGAACTCGGCGGCCGGATCGTCCTTCGCGAACTTCGCCTACTTCGGCAACTACACCTCGCGGATCGACGGGCCGGGCAAGGTGTTCGACTTCTCCAACGTGTCGAACATCGTGATCGACAACATCTGGAACGAGCACATGGTGTGCCTCTACTGGGGCGCGAACACCGACCACATGACGATCAAGAACTCCCGGATCCGGAACATGTTCGCCGACGGCATCAACATGACCAACGGGAGCACCAACAACCTGGTCAGCAACAACGACGCCCGGGCCACCGGTGACGACAGCTTCGCGCTGTTCTCGGCGATCGACGCGGGCGGCGCGGACATGAAGGACAACGTCTACGAGAACCTGACCTCGACCCTGACCTGGCGGGCCGCCGGCGTGGCCGTCTACGGCGGGTACGGCAACACGTTCCGCAACATCTACATCGCGGACACGCTGGTCTACTCCGGCATCACCATCAGCTCGCTCGACTTCGGCTACCCGATGAACGGCTTCGGCGCCAGCCCGCCCACGCGGTTCGAGAACATCTCGATCGTGCGGGCCGGCGGGCACTTCTGGGGCGCGCAGACCTTCCCGGCGATCTGGGTCTTCTCCGCCTCGAAGGTGTTCCAGGGCATCCGGGTCAGCGACGTCGACATCGTCGACCCGACCTACAGCGGCATCATGTTCCAGACCAACTACGTCGGTGGGCAGCCGCAGTTCCCGATCACCGACACGGTCTTCACCAACGTCTCCATCAGCGGCGCCCGCAAGAGCGGTGACGCCTACGACGCGAAGTCGGGCTTCGGCATCTGGGCCAACCCGATGCCGGAGACGGGGCAGGGGCCGGCCGTCGGGTCGGTCACCTTCAACAACCTGCGGCTGAGCAACAACGCGGTGGACATCCAGAACCCCACCTCGACGTTCACCATCAACCGCAACTGACCCACCCGGGTGTAAGGAAGGGCCCCTTCCTAACGCTATGCGTTAGGAAGGGGCCCTTCCTTACCTCTCGCCGGCGGCGAAGCGGGCCGCACCGGCCGCCGCGTCGGCGGCCAGCGACTCCATCCCGTACGCCAGCTCCACCTCCAGCGCCGCCGGCTCCGGCAGGGCGGCCCCGGCGAGCACGGCGGCCCGGTCGTTGCGCAGGCAGGTCTGCGGGTGCCGGGCGATCTCGGCCGCCAGCCGCTCGGCCGCCGCCCGGGACTCACCCGGGGCGACCAGCCGGTTGACCAGCCCTATCGCGTACGCCTCCTCGGCCGGCACCGGCCGCCCCGTGAGGATCAGGTCCATCGCCCGGCTCTCGCCGATCAGCCGGGGCAGCCGGACCGTGCCCCCGTCGATCAGCGGCACCCCCCAGCGGCGGCAGAACACCCCGAGCACCGCGTCGGACTCGGCGACCCGCAGGTCGCACCAGAGCGCCAGCTCCAGCCCGCCGGCCACCGCGTGACCGGAGATCGCGGCGATCACCGGCTTGCTGAGCGTCATCCGGGTCGGACCCATCGGGCCGTCCCCCTGCGCCTCGACCCGGTTGCCGCTCGGTGTGCCGATGGCCTTCAGGTCGGCCCCGGCGCAGAACGTGCCGCCGGCACCCCAGAGCACGGCCACGGAGGCGTCGGGGTCGGCCTCGAAGGCGCGGAACGCGTCGGCCAGCGCCCGTGCCGTCGGCCCGTCGACCGCGTTGCGGGCCGCCGGACGGTCCAGGATCACCGTGGTCACCGCCGCGGCGCGTTCGACGCGTACGCCCATGCCGACAGCATGCCCCCGGCGGTGCCGGCGGCGCCAGGCGTCAGTGCGGGGCGGACGACCGGTCCGGGCGGACCAGGGTGGCGCCCAGCGCGGCGCCGACCACGCAGGCCACCCCCGCCGCCTGCGGCCAGGCCAGCAGCTCGCCGAGCAGGACCAGCCCGACCAGCGCCCCGATCGCCGGCTCCAGGCTGAGCAGGACCGCGAAGACCCGGGCCGGCATCCGGCGCAGCGCCGCCATCTCCGCCGAGTACGGCAGCACCGACGACAGCAGCGCCACCGCCGCGCCCAGCGCGAGGGTCCACGGGTCGAGCAGCGCCGTACCGCTGCCGGCGACCCCGAACGGCAGCACGGCCAGCGCGGCGACGGCCATCCCTAGCGCGAGGCCCCGGCTGCCCGGCACCCGGGCGCTGACCGCCTTGCCGAGCAGCACGTAGCCGGCCCAGCCGACCGCGACGGCCACGCAGCACAGCAGCCCCAGCCGGTCCACCCCCGTTCCGCCGAGCCCGCTGATCAGCAGCACGCCGCCGCCGGCCAGCGCCGCCCACGCCACGTCGGCGAGCCGGCGGCTGCCGGCGAGCGACACCAGCAGCGGCCCGGCGAAGCCGATGGTGACCGCGACGCCCAGCGGTACCCGGTGCAGGGCCGCGTAGAAGGCGAGGTTCATGACCGCCAGGGCCAGCCCGAACGCCCCGACCAGACCGGCGGTACGCCAGCCCAGGCGCAGCCCCGGCCGGACCAGGACCAGCAGGATGAGCGCGGCGAAGCCGAGCCGCAGCGTGGTGGTGCCGCCGGCGCTGGTGCTGCCGAAGAGCTGCTTGGCGACGGCCGCCCCGACCTGGGTGGAGAGCATGCCCAGCAGCATCAGCAGCGGGGGCGGCACGGCCCGGGGTTGCCCCAGCGCGACGCTCAGTCGGGTCGCCGGTCGACCGGCCGGCAGCGGGCGGGAGGAGAGTGCGTACACCCGGACCACAGTGGTCGTGGACGGTGCGGCCCGCGACCGGATTTCCACGCCCGCCGACCTCGGTGGGGGCGTCCCGTTACGGGTCGGTGGGGGGCGCGACCACGTACCGCTGCGGATCCGTCACCGCCGACCGGTTTGCGGGGGCTCCTGCCGGGAAGTCGGTACGGGTGCGAGCACTCTTGATGAAGATCGAGCAGGCATCCGGCCTGGACCGGGTCGGCGACCGGTTGCAGCGCGTCGTCCAGGCCACCCTCCGACCGCAGCGGGTACGTGATCTGCTGCACGGCGTCTGGCTGGGCCATCCGCTGCACCCGGCGATGGTGCAGGTGCCGGTGGGCGCGTGGATCAGCACGGCGGTGCTGGACCTGATGCCGGGGCAGCGCCGGGCCGCCGCCACGCTGTGCGCGGTGGGCACCGTCAGCGCCCTCCCGGCCGCGGTCGCCGGCCTCAACGACTGGGCGGCACTGGCGCGCGACCAGCGCCGGGTCGGCCTGGTGCACGCCGCGTCCAACAGCGTCGGCCTGGCGTTCTACGCCGGCTCGGTGGCCGCCCGGATGACCGGCCGGCACAACCTCGGCCGTACGCTCGGCTTCCTCGGGCTCGGCGCGGCCAGCATGGGGGCGTACCTCGGCGGGCACCTGGCGTACAAACAGGGCGCGCAGGTCAACCAGAGCATCTCCGAGCTGCACCGGATGAGCGACGGCTGGCACTCGATCGCGGACATGGCTGCCCTGCCGGAGCGCAGGCTGATCACCCGGGAGGTCGACGACGTCTCGGTGATCCTCTACCGGCACGGCGACGAGGTCACCGTGATGCTGGAGCGCTGCCCGCACCAGAGCGGCCCGCTGGGCGAGGGCGAGGTACGCGAGATCGACGGGCACGACTGCGTGGTCTGCCCGTGGCACGGCAGCGCGTTCCGCCTCAACGGCGGCGAGGTCGTGCACGGCCCCTCCGGAAACGACCAGCAGATCCTGCCGACCCGCGTCGTCGACGGCGTCCTGGAGACCCGCCTGCCCTGACCGGCGCCCGGCGGCCTCCCGGCCCCGGGAGTCAGGGGCGGCGGTGGCGGCCGATCGCCGTGTCGTGGGGCGAACCCGCACGGGTCCGGCCGTGGCCGGTCGGAACGTCGTCGTGGGTACCGGTCTCCGTGCCCCGGTCGACTCCGGTCGCGCCGCCGCGTGGGGTGGTGCGGATGTCCCGGTGACCCGTGCCGCGCCTGGCCGTGGTGGTGCCGCGCGCGGTGCTGCCCCGGCGGGCGGCGGCCGTGCTCCGGGCCGCGCCTGCCGGTACGTGGGCCGGGCGGCGGCGCAGGCCCAGGACCGCGCCGATCTGCGCGCCGACGATGCTCGCCACCGCCAGGACGGCGGAGACCGCGAGGGGCCGGTTCACCCGGTCGGGCTCGCCGGCGCGGGCGGCGCCCACCGTCACCGTCGGGGCCTGACCGGCGTCCCTCTCCGCCGGGGGCGGCACCGGGGCCTCGGCAGCCGGCGGGGGCGGCGTGGCCCGCTCGGGAGCGATCTTCCCGGGCGCCGGCTGCGGGGCCGGCCGGGCGGGCGCGGGCGGGGTCGGGCGGGCGACGAGGCGGCCGTTGGCGTGCCGGCGGGCACCCCGGTCGTCGGCGTCCCCGGGCAGCCTCAGCAGCTGGCCGGGGTGGATCCGGTCGGGGTCGCCGAGCCGGTTCAGCTCGGCCAACTCCCGGTAGTCGCCGAACTCGTCCAGGTAGCGCTGGGCGACGGCGCCCAGGTGGTCGCCCCGGGCCACCCGGTAGACCGCCGCACCGTCGTCCGGGTCGCCCGAGGCGGACGAGGTCACCGGAGCGGACGAGGTCACCGGAGCGGACGAGGCGACCGGGGTGGACCAGGTGTGCGCGGCCGGACCCGGCCAGGTGGCCTCCGCAACCGCCGCCCGCGCGGTCGCGGGCGGTGCCGCCGGCAGGGCGTACGGGCCGGCGACCGTCGCCGCCGCGCTCGCCGCCGGGCTGGCCGCGAGGATCAGCGCGACCGAACCGACCAGCGCGGCGGCGGCCCGTTGCTGGCGGCTCATCCCCGGCAGCCGGGGCGCCGGCCGGCGCAGCGCCTGGGCGCAGAGCTCGACCAGGACGGAGAAGGCGAACGTGGCCCAGCCGAACCAGCCGGCCAGCGCCAGCGCCCGCAGGAAGAGCCGCCCGTCGTCGCGGCTGGTCAGCGTCGCACCGATCTCCGCGACGCTGGGCAGGTGGTCGGGCAGCGGGTTGCCGGCGAGGGCGAGCAGCGCCACCGGCGCGCCGACCAGCACCGCGCAGAGCACGACGAGCGCGCCGAATCCGGTCAGGATGCGTCCGGTCCGCCGTACGACGGAACGCCCCGATGCGGCCATGGCTGCCTTCCCTTCCTACGGTGCCCCGGTGAGCGGCCGCGCGGTCGCCTCACCGGAGACGGTGACGGTCTCGTCGAAGCCGAGCAGGCCGAGCATGGATCGGTGGTGCGTGACGGTGACGCGTACCCGGACCCGGGTCTCCCCGTCGACGACCGGGAAGCTGACGGTGTGGCCGGCGGCGCCGGCGGCGGCGAGGTAACCGGCGACGGCCCGGCGGGCCTGGGGGCGGTCGATCCGGGTCGGCCCGCCCTCGATGGCGGCCGCCCGGTCGATGGCCTGGCCGCCGGCGCGGGCGGCCTCGGCCGCGAGGTTGTCGGCCCGCTGCAACGTGCGCAGCTGACCCGCGCCGTCGAAGGCCAGGCCGATGACGGAGAGGACGCCGACCATCGCCACCGCGAGGAAGATGCTGACCCGGCCCTCGTCGTGCCGGCCGGCCACGGCGGTCATCCCCGGCTCCGGTAGCGGTCCAGCGGCGACGTGAAGTTCGCCGACACGCGCTTGCCGGCGGGCATCCCCGGCAGGACGGAGAGGTGCAGGTCCCCGTAGGAGACGGTGCAGGCGACCCGGACGGTGACCGAGGCGTCCTGCCCGGCCGGGCTGCGGAACGCCGCGTCGAAGTTGGTGGGGGCGCCGCGTACCGCCCCGCTGAACGTCACCTCGGGAGCGCCGGCGCAGTTCAGCCCGCGCCAGTCGAGCTGCCGGCGGGCCGCGTCCCGGGCCTCGGCGCGGGCGGTGCGGGCGTCCCGGGAGATCGAGGCGGCGCGGGCGGCGTCGTGGGCGGCGGCGTCGATCGCCTCGGCCGCCACGGCGGTACGCCCGGCGACGCCGGCCAGCACGATCAGCGCGATGAACGCCGGGGCGAGCACCGCCACCTCGATCGAGACCGAGCCCCGCTCGGCGGTACGGCTCACGGCACTGTCCACCGTTCCACGGTCCCGTGCGCGGTCTGGTGCACCGGGAAGGTGACCCCGGGTACGACCGACAGGGACCGCCCGCGCACCGTGCAGGTCACCTCGGTCGCGGTGGTCTCGCAGCTCGGCGCGGGATCCTTCCAGCCGACCAGCCAGCCGCCCGAGGCTTTCAGGAACCGGACGGCCCGCGCCTCACCGGCCCCGGGCGGCGCCTGGTGCAGCCGCTGCGCGTTGACCGCGCTCTGCGCGGCGTTGAGCGCGGTGGAGCGGGCGACGAACCAGGCCGCTGCCTGGATCGAGGCGAAGAGCAGCAGCAGGACCACCGGCATCACCACCGCCAACTCGACCGGGTTGGCCCCCCGGTCGACCCCGCCGGCCACGAGCCGCCGGGCGGCAGCCGCGACGGGGCGCCGGGCGGCGGTGGCCGCCCGGCGCCCCGGGACGGAGTCTGTCCGGCGCACGGCCCGGTGTTACTTCGGGTCCGGAGCCTGGTGGGTGGGGATGTTGGTCATCCAGTCGTTGGCGGCACCGAGGGCGGCGGCGGTGACCGCCATCGCGACGGCGACCAGACCGAAGATGATCACTGCGGTCGGTACGGGGCTGTCGCCCCGCTCGCCGTCCTCGCGCAGCTCGGCCAGGCGTGTCGACACGACGACGTGCAGTCGGGTGATGACGGACATGACGTGCTCCTTCTCTCGGGGGCGGATCACAGGCGGGCGATGAACGGATAGACGGCGAAGCCGAGCAGGACGAAGACGAGCAGCGCCCCGGGGATGTCGAGCCGGCTGGTCACCCCCTCGGCCCGGGCCAGGTTGTCGGTGCGGATCTGGTCGCGCAGCGAGTCGGCGCGGCTGCGCAGGGTCTCGTGCACCTGCGCGCCCTCGCTGCCGGAGGAGCGCATGATCGCCCCGACGTCGCCCAGTTCCGGGATGCCGATGCGCTCGGCGAGGTCGCGAAGCTCGTCCCACGGCGAGTGCATCTGCATCTGCGCGATCCGCAGCGACTCGGAGATGCGGTCGAAGACCCAGCCGTCGCAGACCGCCGCCGCCCGCTCCAGCGACTGCACCGGCCCGTGCGCGGCGGCGAGTTGCAGGGCGACCAGGTCGAGGTAGGTGCAGACCGCCTGGCGGAACTCGTCGCGCGCCTTGTCCGCCCGGTCCAGCACCGACCGGTGCGCGATCAGGGCGCAGAGCAGCGCCAGCCCGAGGCTGCCGAGGACGGGTACGACCACCGGCAGCCGGATGCCGACGGCGAACAGGGTGACGCCGAGCAGCGTCGGCGCGGCGAGCCCGATCAGCGCGGAGAGCAGCATCGACAGGGCGTACTGCTCGGGCGTCCGGTCGATCAGGGCGAGCTGCCGGTGTGGTGGCCGCAGCCAGCGGGACAGCCCGGTGAGCCACTCCAGCCGCCGGTCGGCGGGCGTGGCGAGCTGCCCGGCGCCCGCCGGTTGGTGCAGCCGGCGCAGCGCGGGCCCGAGCGCGGGGGTCGCCGGCACCAGCTCGCGGACCACCAGGAAGGCGCCCAGCCCGACCGCCGCCCCACCGCACACGGCGACGGCGAGCTGCCAGTTGAGGACGACGCCGCTCACGGGGCTTGCCTTTCGTTCGCGACTGCGGGGCTCGCAAGCTCACTCCTCGCGCTCACGGGGCCCGCCTTTCGTTCGCGACTGCGGGGCTCGCAAGCTCACTCCTCGCGCTCACGGGGCCACCTCCTCCGGATCCGGGGACGGCAGGAAGCGGGCCGGCCGGCGGGGCTGGCTCATCGACCGCACCCAGGCCAGCAGGCCGACGAAGGCCGCGCCGAGCGTCGCCATCACGAGCTGCCCGAAGGGCGTGCCGTACGGGCTGACGTACTCGGTGTTGAGCAGCCCGTACGCGACAGTGGCCAGGGTCATCCCGGTGAGGAAGCGGACCGCGAACCGGGGCTGGGTGCGCTTCGCCTCGATCTCCCGGCGGGTGGCCACCTCGGCCGCCGCCGCCCCGGCGATCGAGCCGAGCACGTCGCCGAGGCGTTCGCCCCGGTCGGTCACGTGCAGGATCAGCGCCGCCACCACCTGGTCGCAGACCGGATCGCCGATCTCGTCGGCGAAGGCGAGCAGCGCGGAGCGGGCCAGCCAACCGGCCTGGAGGCGGGCGGCGAGCAGCCGTACCTCCTCCTGGATCTCCTCGGGCGCGGTGGCGACCGTCCCGATGATCGTCTGCTGGAGTCCCTGGCCGGTGGCGGAGACGTCCTTGAGTCGGCGGGTCCACTCGCCGACCGCCTCGATGCGGGCGATGGCCCGCTGCTCGGCCTTGCCGACGGAGAACAGCCACGGGGTGCCCGGGACGGCCACCGCGACCAGCAGGCCGACGACCGGCAGGCCGGTGACCAGGAAGGCCAGCGCACCCGCGACCAGGGCGGCGACCAGCAGCGCCTGGTGGGCCCGCTGCTCGCGCGGGGTGGCGCCCGGGCCCTTCCAGAGCCGGTCGAGCCCACGGCCGGCGCCCGGGCCACCGGGCGGCCGGCGGGTGCCGACCAGCGCGACGACCGCCAGCAGCAGCCCGGCCACGCAGGCGGCACCGGAGGCCACCGCGACGAGTTCGACGTTGTCGAGCACCTCCGGTCACCGCCGCCCGAGCCGGGTCTGCCGGGGCCGCCGCCACGCGCCCGTGCCGGCCTCGATCCACCGGGTGAGCAGCCGGGCGTCGTAGCCGACCCGGAGGAGCTGGGCGCGCACCCGCTCGGGCAGGTGCCGGGGCACGGCCCGCCCGTCCGGCCCGGGCCCGAACACCTGGGTGGTGGTGATCCGGTTGCCGTCGCCGACGCCGATGACCTCCTCGACGTGCGAGACGAAGCGGTGCTTGCGCCCGCCGATCGCGGTCTCGTCCTCGACGGTGACGTAGACGATCAGGTCGAGCGCGTTGCCGGCCATCCGGCGGGCCTGGTCGACGGTCATCTCCCGGCCGTGCGCGAGCGCCAGCTCGATGATCCGCTCGCTGACCCCGGCGGGCGTACGGGCGTGGATGGTGCACATCGAGCCGCGGCTGGTCGTCATGGCCTGGAGCATCGGGACGATCTCCCGGGACCGGACCTCGCCGACGATGATCCGCAGCACGCCCATCCGCAGGGAGACCGGGATCAGGTCGGCGATGCTCACCTCGCCGGCCGGGCGGCCGTCCGCCCCGCGTTCGCCGTGCCCCTCCCGGGCCTCGAAGCTCATCACCGCCCGGTGCTTGAGCCGGCGGCGGGCCGGCAGCAGCTCGCGGCTCTCCTCCAGCAGCACGTACGGCTCGTCGGCCGGGATCTCGTCCATGAGCGCCCGGATCACGGTCGTTTTCCCGGCGCCCGCGAGGCCGGCCACCATGATGTTCAGCCCGGCGCGCATGGACGCGCGGAGGAAGTCGCGCACCAGCGGGTCGATCATCTCGTCCAGGTCGCCCCTGGCCCCGGCGAGGTCGTCGAGGCTCACGTCGAGGGTGTTGTGCTTGCGGATCACCGCGTACGGGCGGTGGCTGACCAGGAACACCGCCGCGAGCCGGCTGCCGTCGGGCAGTTGCAGGTCGAGCGTCGGCTTGGACGTCGACAGCGAGCGTTCGGTGGCCCCGGCCCGGCGGGCCGCCGCCTGGAGGATCTCCACCAGCTCGTCGTCGCTGTCGGCGATCGGCTCCACCCAGTCGACCCCGCCGCCGTGGCGGGTGACGCGCACCTGGTCGCAGCCGAGGATGTGCACCTCCTCGATGGTGTCGTCGACCAGCAGCGTCTGGAGGCGGCCGAGCCCGGCCAGTTCGGCGGTCACCTGGTCGAGCAGGAGCCGCTCCTCGCCGGCCGCCATCGGGGTGCCGGCCCGGCGCACCGCGTCCGCGTACTCGGCCACCACCGTCACCGCGAGCCGGGCGCGCTCGGTGTCCTCCTCGTCGACGGTGAACTCCCGGCCGCGCTGCCACAGGGCCAGCCGCTCGCTGAGTTCCCGGCGCAGCTCGCGGACCACCTGGAAGTCGACCCGGGGCCGGGGCGGCGGCTCGGGCCGCGGCGCGGTGACCGGCACCGGGAGGGGATGGTGGCGCCCGTTGGGCGGGGCCAGCGGCGGGGCGGTCGAGGTGGCGCCGGGGGGCTGCCGGCGCGGGTCGCCGGAGACCGGTTCAAACCGCATCCGGCACCCCCTGCGGCACGGGCCAGGTCAGCCGGGCGCGCCGGCGTTCCAGCAGCGCCCCGACCGGCACCTCCAGGGCCCCGGCCGCGCGCATCAGGGGCCGACCGGCCCGCACGGTGCCGCCCAGGCCGAGCACCTCGGCCGTACGCGGATCGTGCGGCATCCGGGCGATCACCGGCAGCCGCAGCGCCTTGCTGACCTCGCCGTTGCCGTGGCCGTCGCCGACCAGCAGCAGCCGCAGGGTGCCCGGCGGCACCCGGTGCTCGGCGAAGTCCCGCTCGATCGTCCTGGCCATGGCACGGGTGCCGGAGAGGTCGGGGAGCCGGGCGCCGCTGACCAGCAGCACCACCGAGGCGGCGCGCAGGATCGGCCACGGTGGACCGACGACGTGCAGCCGCCCGCAGTCCACCACCACGTCGTACGGCGGGTCGCCGGACTCCAGGCTGCCGAAGAAGTCGGCGAACCGCTGCCAGAGCGGGATGACGCTGCCGGCCTGGGCGGGATCGACGACGCCGGGCAGCAGCAGCCGCTCCCGCTTCGGCGCGTCCAGGTCGACCAGTTGCGACCAGAACGCCGACTCCAGGTTGCCGTCGCGCAACTCGCCGACCGCCAGCTCGCCGATGCCCCGGGGGCCGTCGAGCGCGCCGCCCAGGTAGCCGGCGAGAATCGACCCGCCGGCCGGGTCGCACTCGGCGAGCACCAGCCGCCGGTGCCAGGTCAGGGCGCAGGCCAGGGCGGCGGTGGTGACGCCCGGGGAGCCCTTCGCCGACACCAGCGCGATGATCGCCATCCTCAGGCCGCCTCGATCAGTACGAGGGCGATCCGCTCCTGACTGGACAGCGCGACGACGGCCGGCACGTCCCGGACGGCGAGCGCCAGGTAGACCACCACCTCGTCGTCGTCGTCCGAGGTGACGGCGTCGATGACCGTCGCCTCGAACCGGGTGGCGGCGCCCGCGGGGCGGTCGTCGTTCCCGTCCGGCGTGCTCACCAGCAGGATCCTGTCGCCGGGGTGGAGCCTGCGGGCGGGCACCTCGGCGGGGTTCAGGCCCAGTGCGAGCTGCTGCTGGCCGGGCCCGAGCAGCGGGTCGTCGGTGAGCTGCGCCATGGTCAGCAGCGTGCCGGGGGTCAGCGACACGGCGGCCCGCTTGCCGACCACCTCGTCGAGCCGGCCGGCGGGCACCGGCGACAGCCCTTGGCCGCCGGCCACCTGCACCGGGACCAGGTCGTCGGCGCTGACCTGCCGGCCGACCTCGACCGGCCGGGCCACCGCCAGGTAGCTGCCGGTGGCGCGTACGGAGGTGACCGCGAACGCCGCCCCCAGGCCGCCGAGGGCGATCAGCAGCACGGCCAGGCCGAGCAGCCCGGGCCGCATCCGGCGCTGCCGCACCACCCGGGGCGGGGCGACCGGCGCGTCCACCGGCCCGGTTCCGTTCCGGGTCGCCACACTCACCGGACCATCTCCGTTCGCGACTGCGGGGCTCGCAGGATCGGCTCACTCCTCGCGCTCACTGGGCCACCACCTGTAGTTCGTTGATTCGGACCGGGACCGTTCCCGTGGTCCGGTTGACCGGGATGACGCCGCTCTGGCCGCCGCCCTCCCAGGTCACCGTCCAGTAGGTCGTGGCCCGCACCCGGTAGTCGCCGGCCTTCGGGTAGCCCTGGTAGCCGCAGTCGGGGGAGGGGCGGCCGGCGAGCGGGCCGTCGGCCCGGTACGGCGTACCGGCGCCGGAGCAGGTGACCTTGCGGCCGTTGCCCATGTTCCAGACGATCCGGTCGAACTTCGCCGTGATCCGTACGGTCAGGCCCCGCTCGCTCTCCGAGGCCCGCTGGGTCGGCCCGAAGTACTTCCGGTCGTCGTTGCGGCCCCACATCCAGACCGGCAGCCCGACCAGGCCGGGACCGTTGCTGCGGCGGGGGGCGACCGCGATCCGGGGCGCCGCGATGGTGATCTTGGCCAGGGCCCGCCGGGCGAGTTCCTCCGGGTCGGGCGGCGCGCCGAAGCCGGGCGGCGGGGCGTCGCGCAGGACCGTGGTCTGGGAGCCGAGGTCGCCGCCGTTGCAGGTGCGCACGTACCACTGCTGGCCCTCGGGGGCCTCGGGCTGCGGTTCGGCGAGCTTGTAGTAGCAGCCGTCGCCGTTGTTGAACCAGCCGAGCACGCTGTCGTAGCACTTGACGGTGCGGCCGTTCCACTGGCACTTGGCGGCGCCGCCCCCGCCGCCCGAGTCGCCGCCCCCGCCGTCGTCCCCACCGCCGCCGGGGCCGCCCGGGGTGCCGGGATCGTCGTCCCAGACGCTGCAGTCGCTCTGCCCCGGCGGGCACTCCGCGCCGGGGTCCGCGCGTCCTGCGGCGATCGCGGGCACGGCCGCCCCGAGCGCCAGCAGCAGGGCCAGGCCGGCGCCCGCGAGCGACCGGCGGGCCGTCCCAGCCCGGCCACCACCGTCGGCGGTACGGACGCGAGCGGCCCCGGCGGTACGGACGCAGGCCGCCCCGGCGTCCCGTCCCGCCCGCGTCAGCACGGCAGGTCCTCGTGGGCGGCGCCGGCGCTGATCAGCCAGCGGCCGTCCGGGTAGCGGGTGGCGGTGGCGGTGGCCAGGTGCCGCGTTCCGCCGGTGCCGGGCACGACCCGCTTGTCCCTGGCGTAGACCAGCCGGTAGCCGGTGGCGTCCAGGCAGTCCTGGATCTCCACGGTGGGCGGGCTCGAATCCAGGCTCACCGAGGTCACGGTCGGGTCGGAGACCAACGTGCCGGTACGCATCGCGCCGTGCTCCTTCGCCTTGCGGATGGTCAGCCGGACCCGGGTCAGCAGCGGGTCGGCGAGGAACCGGGACAGCTCCGGGTCGTGGGGGTCGCCGCGCCCGCTCGCCTTGCGGGAGGCGGCGAGATATCCGGCATACGCGGCCAGCGCCGCCTTTCTCGCCGCCTGCTCGTCGGCGGCCCGGTGGGTGGGGGCGGGGGCGTCCCCTGCGGTCGCCGCCCGGGGGGTCGGTCCGGGCTCGGCGCCGCAGGCCGGGGCCACCCCGAGCGCCGCGATGGCGAGCAGGCAGGTTGCCCACCGGCCGAACCGCCGTCCGCGCACGTCGTGCCTCCTCGGTGGCGACCCGGGGCCGGTCTCGGCGGCCTCCGGGCATGCGGCGGCGTGACCGGACGGGGTCGTCCGGACCTGTCGGAAAGCGCCGACGCATTTGCCGTTACGGATCTCTACAAAAGCGTTGTCCCGCGTCGTCCTGTCTTTTCGCTGTGGGTTGCACCGCACCCAAGGGGCGAGCATAGGCTGACGCTCGCCAATGCAACAGAGGCAATTCGTGTGAACACCGTGAGTGATGACAGGTGGTGGCGGCGGGTGGTCGGAACCGGTGCGGGCGGGTCAGCCGGCGGGAATCGGTGGGGCGGCGGGGTGGGAAGCGCGCGCGGTGGGCGGGGCATGGTCGAGGCGGGCGGTGCGTGTCCCGGACGTGGCATCTGGTCCGATCCGTCCCCCGGGCCGGGGCATCACTATTCCGACAGGATGGGATTCCCGTCTATATGGATGCGCCATTTCCCCGCCCGACGCCGCGCATTTCGGGGTGGGGGTGCGGGCTGTTCCGCCCGTTACCGGCAGGCGTTCATGGCGCTACCCTCCGTGGTTGCCGCCGGTGCCGGCCTCCGGAGGCGATCGTGGCGCTGACCGGGCCGCCGGCGGTGGCGGAGCCGACCGCACCGAAGGTCGCCGCGCGCGGGGCGCGGCTGCTCGCCGTGCTCGCGCTCGCCCCGGCGCTCCGGCTCGCCGTGATCCGGCACGCCGTACCGCCGGGGGTGGCGACCCGGACCGGGTGCGACGCGTGCGGCGCCCCGGTCGGGCTGGCCCGGCCCTGGCCGGCGCTGGGCCCGACGGCGCGGTGCGGGCGGTGCGGGGCGCGCGTCGGCCCGCCGCCCGGCACGGTGGAACTCGCCCTCGCGGCGGCCGTCGGAGTGCTGGTGCTGCTCGGGCCGCCCGCCGCCGTGCTGGTCGCCACGGCCTGGTGGCTGGGCTGGGCGATCCCGCTGGTCCTCGTCGACGCGGCCGTGTGCCGGCTGCCGGACCGGCTCACCTGGCCCGCCGCGGCCGGGACCTGGCTGCTGCTGGGGCTGGCCGCCCTCGCCGGGGCCGGCCCGGCCCCGTGGCTGCGCGCCACCGTGGCCGGCGTCGCGCTGGCGCTCTTCTTCGCCACCACCACGCTGCTGCTCGGCCGGCGCGGCTTCGGCCTCGGCGACGCCAAGCTGGCGCTCGGCGTCGGCGCGTTGCTGGGCTGGTACGGCTGGGCGGTTCCCGTGGCCGGGCTGGTGCTCGCCCTGCTGCTCTCCGGGGCGGTCGGCGTCGCGCTGCTGGCCGCCCGCCGCGTCGGCTGGCGCAGCCACCTCCCCTTCGGCCCGTTCCTCGTCCTCGGCGCCCTCGCCGCCCTCGTCCTGCTCTGATCCGTGCGCGCGCAGGCCGCCCGCGCTCCTCTCCGGGTCGGGCGGGCCTCCCGTCCGCGCAGGCCCTCCGTGCGGGCGGGCCTCCCGTCCGCGCAGGCCCTCCGTCCGGGCCGGTTCCGCGTCCCGTGAGCGGTCAGCGGCGGGACGTCGGGGTGGCCGGATCGCGGACAGGGCGCTCGGCCTGGCGGGCGCGGCGGTGCAGCAGCCCGGCGGCGGGGCGGGCGAACAGCGGGGTGAGCAGCGCGGCGAACAGGGCGCCGAGCAGGACACCGGCGACCACGTCGTGCGGGTAGTGCACGCCGACGAAGGTGCGGGAGAACGCGGCCAGCGCCGCCAGCGGCAGCGCCACCAGGCCGACCCGGCGGGACAGCAGCAGCGTCGCCACCGCCAGGCCGCCCGCGATCGTGGCGTGGTTGCTGGGGAACGACCAGTCGCCCGTCGGCGGGCACTCGCCGGCGATGATGGCGAGTTCGGTGGCGATCGCCCGGCAGGGGCGTTCCTGGTCCACCACCGTCTTCAGCAGCTCGCTGAACCCGTACGCGAGCACCACCGGCGCCGGCGACACCAGGGCGTACGCGCGGTCGCGCGGCCCGCCCCCGAGCCGGGACACGGCCGCGATCAGCCACAGCGCGCCGAGCAGCAGGATCGCGCCCTCGGTGAAGTGCTCGGCGAACCACTGCACCGGTTGCGGGGTGTCGGCGGCGAAGTCGACGATGTCCTGGTACCACTCGACACTGACCTTCGGAACATCCGGCGTGTCCGTATCAACCATGATTCACCTCACGGATCGTTCATACCTCGTTTAGCTCCCAGACAACCCTGGAATACCTGGAAGTCGGGCGCAGTGTGCATTGGTCGGGTGGTGGCCCCGACTTTCGTCTCAGCGACCTCTCAGCCCCATCTGCTTCGATTGACCCGGTACGTCGGACTTTCCTGGAGGCGCTGTGCACGAAACCCCCATCACCGATCGGCCGCCGACCGGGCAGGTCGCAGGGGGCGACGAGGCCTGGCGGATCCGGCGTACGCAGGCGGACATGGACCGCCTCGCCGAGACCGAGTCGATCTTCGCGTTGGGCAACGGCTGGGTCGGCTGGCGCGGCACCCTGGACGAGGGCACGCCATACGGCATGCCCGGCACCTACCTCAACGGCTTCCACGAGCGGCGCGAGCTCGACTACCCCGAGGACGGGTACGCCTTCCCGCAGTTCAGCGACACGGTGATCAGCGCGCCGAACGCCGCCCTGATCCGCCTCTGGGTCGACGGCGAACCGCTGGACGTGCGCACCGGCACCCTGCGCACCCACGAGCGGGTGCTCGACCTGCGCGCTGGCGTGGTCGAGCGGCACACCGAGTGGATCTCGCCGGCCGGGCACGGCGTACGCGTCCGCAGCGTCCGGCTGGTCTCCCTGCCCCGGCGTCCGGTGGCCGCCGTCCGGTGGTCCGTCGAGCCGTTGGACGGCACCGTCGAGGTGCGGGTCTGCGCCGACCTGCTCGCCAACGAGCGGGTGCCCGAGCGCGCCGACGACCCCCGCGCCGCCTCCGTGATCACCGACCCGCTGACCGCCGAGTACCGGCACTCCGACGGGCACGACGGCGTCCTCGTCCACCGCACCGGGCACAGCGGCCAGCGGGTCGCCGTCGCCGTCGCGCACGACGTGCACGCCCCGGACGGCTTCGCCCCCGGCGTCGACTGCACCCCCGACCGGCTACGCCTCACGCTGACCGGGACGCTGCGCGCCGGCGAGCGGCTGCGACTGACCAAGTTCGCCGCGTACGAGTGCACCCCGGTGGACGGCCTGCCCCCGCAGGAGCTGGCCCGCCTGGTCGTCGCGGAGGCCGACGCGGCCCGCGCGGAGGGCTTCGAGGCCCTGCTGACCGGCCAACGCGCGGCGCTGGACGCCGCCTGGCAGACCGCCGACGTGCAGCTCGACGGCGACGACGAACTCCAGCAGGCCATCCGGTTCTCGGTGTTCCACCTGCTCCAGGCGGGCCGGGCGGACGGCGACCGGACCATTCCCGCCAAGGGCCTGACCGGCAACGGCTACGACGGGCACGTGCTCTGGGACACGGAGGGCTACGTCCTGCCCGTGCTGACCTACCTCGACCCGCCGCTGGCCCGCTCGGCGCTGCGCTGGCGGCACGCCCACCTGCCGGAGGCCCGCGAGCGCGCGGCGGAGCTGCGGCTGACCGGGGCGACCTTCCCGTGGCGGACCCTCGGCGGGCAGGAGTGCTCCGGCTACTGGCCGGCCGGCACGGCCGGGCTGCACCTCAACGCCGACATCGCCGACGCGGTGCTGCGCTACGCCGCCGCCGCCGGCGACGAGGAGTTCCTCGCCGGGCCCGGGCTGGAACTGCTGGTCGAGACGGCCCGGCTCTGGCACGGCTTCG
The DNA here is from genome assembly GCF_031845925.1 of Micromonospora reichwaldensis. Taxonomy (NCBI): domain Bacteria; kingdom Bacillati; phylum Actinomycetota; class Actinomycetes; order Micromonosporales; family Micromonosporaceae; genus Micromonospora; species Micromonospora reichwaldensis. Next base: position 87,853 of record NZ_JAVRFL010000014.1, read on the forward strand.
GCCACTGGTCCGACACCGGCACCTTCCACCTGCACGGCGTGACCGGCCCCGACGAGTACAGCGCCCTGGTCAACGACAACGTCTTCACCAACCTGATGGCCCGGCGCAACCTGCGCGGGGCCGCCGACGCCGCCGAGCGGCACCCCGAGGCGGCGGCCCGGCTCGGGGTCGAGGCGGCCGAGGTGTCGGCCTGGCGCGCCGCGGCCGACGCGGTATTCGTCCCGTACGACCGCAAGCGGGGGGTGCACCAGCAGTCGGCCGGCTTCACCGAGCAGCCGGAGTGGGACTTCGCGGACACCTCCGAGGACGACTACCCGCTGCTGCTGCACTTTCCCTACCTGGAGCTGTACCGCAGGCAGGTGGTCAAGCAGGCCGACCTGGTGCTCGCCATGCAGCGCTGCCCGGGGGAGTTCACGGCCGACGAGAAGGCCCGCAACTTCGCCTACTACGAGGCGCGGACCGTGCGGGACTCGTCGCTGTCGGCCTCCCCGCAGGCCGTGCTCGCCGCCGAGGTCGGGCACCTCGACCTGGCGTACGACCTGTTCGCCGAGTCGGTGCTCCAGGACCTGGCGGACCTCGGCGACAAGACCGGCGACGGGCTGCACCTGGCGTCGCTGGGTGGGGCGTGGCTGGCCCTCGTGCAGGGCTTCGGCGGGATGCGCGACGACCGGGGGGTGCTCTCCTTCGACCCCCGGCTGCCGGCGGCGATCGACCGGCTCGCGTTCCACCTGCGCTGGCACGGTCACCGGCTGCGGGTCACCCTCACCGCCGACGAGGCCCGCTACGAGCTGCCGGACGCCGACCCGGAAACCGGTATCGAGGTGTGGCACCACGGCGAGCCGCTCCGGGTCACCGGAGCCGGGCCGGTCACCCGCCCGATGCCCGAGGTGCCCGACCCGGGGCCGGAGCCGCCCTCCCCGCCCGGCCGCCGCCCCACCCGCCGCTGAGGTGTAAGGAAGGGCCCCTTCCTATCGCGTACGCGATAGGAAGGGGCCCTTCCTTACACCTGGGTAGGGTGGCGCGGTGTCCGAACTCGAGCGGCTCGCCGCCCACCACGCCGACGCGCTGCTGCGCTTCGAACGGGAGAACCGGGAGTGGTTCGCGCGGTCGGTGCCGGACCGGGGCGACGCGTACTTCGCCGACTTCGCCGCGCGGCACGCGGGGCTACTCGCCGAGCAGGAGGGCGGCACCTGCCACTTCCACGTCCTGGTGGAGCCGGACGGGACGGTGCTGGGCCGGTTCAACCTGGTCGACGTCGCCGACGGCGAGGCCGAGCTGGGCTACCGGGTGGCCGAGCGGGCCGCCGGGCGCGGGGTGGCGACCGACGGCGTCCGCCGCGTCGTGGCACTGGCCCGCCGGGCGTACGGGCTGCGCCGGCTGACCGCCGGGACCACGCTGGACAACGCGGGCTCGCTCGCGGTGCTCCGGCGTACCGGGTTCACGCAGGTGGGCGAGGTGTCACTCGACGGGCGCCCCGGGCTGCGGTTCGCCCGCGGGCTGACGGCCGACGACTGACGCGCCCGACATCCGCTGCCGGACGGTCTCCAGCGCCTCGAAGGCGTACGCCCAGTTGTGGCACTTGAAGCTGCGCAGCCCCTCGATCGCGGTGCGGCAGTCGGTGCAGCGCACCCCGGCGATCGCGTCCGGGACCTCGGTGTTGACGTACCTGCGGTCGCCGAGGATGACCGTCGCGATCATCATCCGGTCGTGCACGCCGGAGAGGGCGGAGGAGACGATGTCGTACCAGTTCACCCGGCGGCCGCACTTCGGGCAGTCCGGCTCGTCGCCGCTGACCCAGAGCGGGGCGCCGATGCTGCGCAGCGGCATGCCGAGCAGCTTCTCGATCCGCCGTACGTCCGACTCCGGGGTCGTCCACCGGTGCCTGCCGGGCAGCGAGGCGGGCGAGTCGTAGACGGCACGGAACAGGACCGGGTCGACCTCCACGGTCTCGCGCTGACTGGTCATCGGCGTGCCTCCTCCACGGTCGGTGCCCGCACCGTCGTCGCGGCGGGGCGCGTACGACCGGATCAACGACGACCGGGGGCCCGGTGTTGTGTCCGCCCGGCGAGGCGAGGGCTACGCCTCGTGGGGCCGCAGGCCGCGCAACGCCGTGTCCACCACCTGGTCGGCGTACCCGTGCGTCAGCGGGCCGGTGCGCTGGAGCCACCGGTTGAGGATCGGCCCGAAGATCAGGTCGACGGCCACGTCGAGGTCGACGTCCTCGGCGAGCTGCCCCGCACGCCGGGCGGCGCGCAGGCGTTCCTTCTTCAGCTCCCGCATGGGCCCGTCCAGCCGCTTCGCGTAGTCGGCGGCCAGGGCGGGGTCGTGGACGATCTCGGTGTGCAGGGCGCGCATGGGCAGGTCGTAGCGCGGGTCGTTCAGCTCGTCGACGACGGCCCGCAGGACCAGCTTCAGGTCGGCGGCCAGGTCGCCGGTGTCCGGTAGGGCGCCGCCCTGGCCGTCCTGCCCGCCGTCGGTCGTGAGCGCGAGGAAGGCGTCGAACAGCAGGGCGCCCTTCGAGGGCCACCAGCGGTAGATCGTCTGCTTGCCGACGCCGGCGGCGGCGGCGATGCCCTCGATGCTGAGTTTCGCGTAGCCCACGTCGCCGACGAGGTCGAAGGCGGCAGTGAGGATGGCACGGCGTGCCGTCTCGCTGCGACGGCTGGAGTCGGGGGCGACCTTCTGCGTGGGCACGGGCCCAATCTAGCAAGAGGATGAGACGAGACGGTCCGTCTTGACAGTGGGGCCCGATCGGGTAGGGTCACTCTCGTCAACAAGACGAGACGGTCCGTCTCGTTAGGGAGGGAGTCCCCATGGAAGCCTCAGCCACCGCCGCACCGCGGGTCTGGTTCGTCACCGGGGCCAGCCGTGGCCTCGGCCGCGCCTTCACCGAGGCCGCGCTCGCCGCCGGCGACCGGGTCGTCGGCGCGGCCCGGGACGTCTCGCCGCTCGACGACCTGGCCGCCCGGCACTCCGACCGCCTGCTGGCGCTGCGCCTCGACGTCACGGACCGCGCGGCGGTCCTCGACGTCGTCGAGGAGGCGGTACGGCACTTCGGCCGGCTCGACGTCGTCGTGAACAACGCCGGGGCGCTCTACATGGGCATGGTCGAGGAGTTCACCGAGGCCGAGGCCCGCGCCCAGCTGGACCTCAACTTCTTCGGCGCGCTCTGGGTCAGCCAGGCCGTCCTGCCGCACCTGCGCGCCCAGGGCGGCGGGCACGTCGTGCAGGTCTCCAGCATCGGTGCCCTAGGCGGCTTCCCCAGCACGGGGCTCTACAGCGCGAGCAAGTTCGCGCTGGAGGGCATGAGCGAGGCGCTGGCCGCCGAGGCCGCCGGCTTCGGCGTCAAGGTCACCATCGTCCAGCCGGGCGGCTACTGGACCGACCTCTACACCAGCAGCACGGCGGCCGCCCCGAACCCCGCCTACGACCCGCTGCGGGAGGAGTTGGCGCGACAGTGGGCGGAAGGGTCGATCGACAGCGAACCCCGGCTGGCCGCCGAGGCGCTGATGAAGCTCGTCGCCAGCGACGACCCGCCGCTGCGGCTGCTGCTGGGCAGCATGGTCTACGACCTCGCCTTCGACATCTCCAAGCGACGCATGGACGTGTGGGCCGGTTGGGAAGAGGTGAGCCGCGCCGCCGAGCAGGCGGTCCCGGCCCCGGGCGCCGGGCCGACCTGACCGCCGCCGGGCGCGGGAGGGCAGGGCGCGCGGTGGCCCACCGGTCGTGACGCTCGCCACGCGAATGGGAACTCTTCCGTGACGGAAGAGTAGGGTTCGCCACGCCGTGCGACCCCGGTGACCGGGCGACGACGGCGCTTCTGCGTCCGTACGCGATGCGACCCCGACCCACCCGTCTCCGCCGGGTGGGCGTGGTGCGCGCCCCCCGAGTGGAAATGGCTGTATGTCCTCTGTGTCGTCCCTGGTCTCCCGCCCGCGCCTGCCCCGGCCGTCCTGGCTGTCGCCGAGGGTGTTCCGCACCGAGGTCCTCGCCGGCCTGGTCGTCGCCCTGGCGTTGATCCCGGAGGCGATCTCCTTCTCGATCCTGGCCGGGGTCGATCCCCGGGTGGGCCTCTTCGCCTCGTTCACGATGGCCGTGACCATCGCGATCTGCGGCGGGCGGCCGGCGATGATCTCCGCCGCCACCGGGGCGGTCGCCCTGGTCGTGGCGCCCCTCGCCAAGGAGCACGGCCTCGACCACCTGATCGCCGCGGTGATCCTCGGCGGCGCGATCCAGATCCTGCTGGCGGTGCTCGGGGTGGCGAAGCTGATGCGGTTCATCCCGCGCAGCGTGATGGTCGGCTTCGTCAACGCCCTGGCCATCCTGATCTTCGTCGCCCAGGTGCCGCACCTGATCGGGGTGCCGTGGTTGGTGTACCCGCTCGCGGCGGTCGCGCTGGCGATCATGGTGGGGCTGCCCCGCCTCACCCGGGCCGTCCCGGCGCCGCTGGTCGCCATCGTGGTGCTGACCGTGGTCACCGTGGCCACCCACGCGACGGTGCCGACCGTGGGCGACGAGGGGGCGTTGCCGGACAGCCTGCCCACGCTCGGCCTGCCGCAGGTCCCCTGGACCATGGACACCCTGACCCTGATCGCCCCGTACGCCCTGGGCATCGCGCTGGTCGGGCTGATGGAGTCGTTGATGACCGCGAAGCTGGTCGACGACATCACCGACACCCCCTCCAGCAAGACCCGGGAGTCGTGGGGGCAGGGCGTGGCGAACATCGTCACCGGGTTCTTCGGCGGCATGGGCGGCTGCGCGATGATCGGTCAGACGATGATCAACGTGAAGGCGTCCGGCGCCCGTACGCGGCTGTCGACCTTCCTGGCCGGTGTCTTCCTGCTGATCCTGGTTGTCGCGCTCGGCGACGTGGTCGCGGTGATCCCGATGGCCGCCCTGGTCGCCGTGATGGTCATCGTCGCGGTGTCGACGTTCGACTGGCACTCGGTCGCCCCGGCCACGCTCAGGCGGATGCCGTACGGCGAGACGATCGTCATGGTGACCACCGTCGTCACCACGCTGGCCACCCACAACCTCGCCGTCGGCGTCGTCGCCGGCGTGCTCACCGCGATGGTCGTCTTCGCCCGGCGGGTCGCCCACCTGGTGGAGGTGACCAGCGTCCTCGACCCCGAGGGGACCACCCGGATCTACTCGGTGCACGGCGAGCTGTTCTTCGCCTCCAGCAACGACCTGGTCGGGCAGTTCGACTATGCCAACGACCCCGACAGCGTGGTCATCGACATGACGCACGCCCACGTCTGGGACGCCTCCTCCGTGGCCGCCCTCGACGCCGTCACCACCAGGTACGCCGCCCGCGGCAAGACCGTGGAGATCGTCGAGCTGAACCGCCCCAGCGCGGACATCCACGGCACCCTCGCCGGCCGGCTCGGCGTCGGCCACTGATGGCCCCCGACCACCGCACGGCCGGGCCGACACCCGCCCCCGGGCCGGCTTCGGCGTCCGCCCCCGGCCCGGCTTCGGCGTCCGCCCCCGGCCCGGTCGGAGGGCGGCTGATGCAGATCGGCGAGGTTGCCGAGCGGGTCGGGCTGAGCATCCGCACCATCCGGCACTACGAGGACGTCGGCCTGATCGTCCCGTCGGCCCGCAGCGACGGGGGTTTCCGCCTCTACACGGCACCCGACCTCGACCGGCTCGCCGTGGTCAAGCGGATGAAGCCGCTCGGCTTCACCCTCGACGAGATGCGCGACCTGCTCGGCGTCCTCGACGCCCTCGACACGGCCGAGGGCGCCAACCGGGCGGCCCTGCTCGACCGGCTCGGCATGTTCCACACCGCCGCCACCGCACGCGTCAGCGCGCTGCGCGACCAGCTCGCCACAGCCGAGGGCTTCGCCGGCACGCTCCGCGACAGGCTCGACCAGCACGGCGGTCCGTCCACCTGAGCCGGTTGCCGGCCCCGGGGGGCGGGAGTGGCGACGACGGGCGGCTTTCCTTGCTCCTCTTCCCGGTGGCCCTCTTTGCTCCACTGTGGACCATCTGCCGACCGCCGGCTGCCGGCCGTGGCGGAGGCGCACTACGCTCCGGGCCACACAAGGAGAGGGAAGATCAATGCGGAGGACCCTGCTGCCCGTCGCGGCACTCGCCCTGGTGGCGGCGCTGAGCGGATGCGTCACGATCAACACGCCGGCGGACGACCCGGACCCGGCTGCCTCGGCGCAGCCGACAGGCAGCACCGTCAGCGTGGACGACGGGACAGCGGACCCGGCCAACCCGGCGCCCTCGGCCGTACCCGACACGTCCGGAGCGCCCGCCACGCTCCGGGCCCTCACCTGCGCGCAGCTCAAGACCGCCGTGCTCGGTAACGGATCCGAGCGGTACAACGGCTACCCGGATCCGATCCCGCTGGTCGACGGCATGTGGTCCGGCGAGGACGGCACCGTCGTCCACATGCAACAGCCGTGCGCCATCGGGGACCTGACCGGCGATGACGCGGCCGACGCGGTGGTCCCGGTGCTGATGGACGGCGGCGGGACCGGCAAGTTCTGGCAGATCGTGATGTACGGCAACATCGACGGTAAGCCCGTCTACGTCACCATGGTCGACATCGGCGACCGTACGCCCGTCGATTCGGTCTCGATCACGTCGCGCCGGGCGACGGTGGTCTACCTGACCCGCCCCGAGGACGCGTCCTCGGCGGAGGTCGCCGTGCGGCGTACGGCCGTCTACGAACTCAGCGGCAGCCGGCTCGTCGAGATCAGCCACACGGACGCGCCGTACACCCCCTGAGCGGTCGGCCCCACGCGGTGGGCCGTTCCGGCGCGGAACGGCCCACCGGTCCGGTCGCTCAGGGATTGAGCAGTACCTTGATGGCCCGGCGCTCGTCCATGGCCCGGTACCCCTCGGCGGCCTGGTCGAGGGGGAGGGTGAGGTCGAAGACCCGGCCGGGGTCGATCTCGCGCTGGTAGATCAGGTCGATCAGCTCGGGCAGGAAGCGACGCACCGGGGCGGGGCCGCCGTGCAGGTGCACGTGGGAGAAGAACAGCTCCTCGCCGGGCAGTTCGACGTCGTGGGCGACGCCGACGTAGCCGACGTGCCCTCCCGCCCGGGTGGAGCGGATGGCCTGCAACATCGACTCCTGGGTGCCGACCGCCTCGATGACCGAGTGCGCGCCGAGGCCGTCGGTCAGGTCCTTGATCCGGGCCACGCCGTCGTCGCCGCGCTCGGTGACGATGTCGGTGGCGCCGTAGTGGGTCGCCAGCTTCTGGCGGGGCTCGTGCCGGCTGACCGCGATGACGCGTTCCGCGCCGAGCCGCCGGGCCGCCAGCACGGCGAGCAGACCCACCGCGCCGTCGCCGACGACCGCGACGGTCTTGCCCGGGCCCACCTCGGCGGCCACCGCGCCGAACCAGCCGGTGCCGAGCACGTCGGAGGCCGCGAGCAGGGCCGGGACCAGGTCGTCGGGAGGGAGGTCGGGCGTGGCGACCAGGGTGCCGTCGGCCAGCGGTACGCGCAGGTATTCCGCCTGGGCACCCAGCCCGCCCACCGGCTCCCGATGGACGCACGAGGACTGGTAGCCCGCGCGGCAGATGGGGCAGGTGTTGTCGGAGGCGAAGAAGGAGCCGACGACGAACTGGCCGGGCTTGATCTCCCTGACCTCGTCGCCGACCTCCTGGACGACGCCGACGTACTCGTGGCCCATGGGGGACGGCCCGTGGACCGTCTCGATGCCGCGATACGGCCACAGGTCCGAACCGCAGACGCAGGTGGCGGACAGGCGGATGATCGCGTCGGTCGGGAGGAGGATCCGCGGATCCTCGCGCTCCTCCACCCGTACGTCGCGGGGGGCGTGCAGGACGACACCACGCATCAGGCTCTTCCCTTCGGTCCGGTCCGGCTGCGACGAGACGGCTCACCTCTCGGCTTACCCAGTCCGGGCGTGGGATTGCCGCCGTGGGGCGAGCAACACCGGGTGCCGCTACGGCGTGGTCATCGGATAGCCGATCGCGACGACGTCCAGTTCTGCTGTCGCAGCCGTTCGATGCCGTCCAGCAGCAGGTCCAGCGCGAACTCGAACTCGAACTGGTCGTCGCAGCCCTGTCCCACGACCGACGCGTCGTCGTGGGACGCGGCCGTGGAGATCTCCGCGAGGTGCGGGAACCGGGCCGCGACCTCCGGCGGGAAGGCCTGCGGTGGGTCTGAGCTGGCCGTGCCGGAGCGGCCGGCGCGCCGGGAGGCGTCGAACAGCTCCTGACTGAAGCCCAGGATCCGGCTGCCCATCGCGTGCATCACGTGGTGGGCGAGGTCGGCGGAGAACCCGCCGGCCCGGAGGGTCCCGACCACCGAGTCGAGGTACGCGAGGACGGCCGGCGTCGCCATGTTCCGCGACTCGATCGCGAGCGGCGCCCAGGGGTGGCGCCGCAGCGCCTGCCGTGCCGAGAGGATGCGGCTGCGGACCGCGTGCTTCCAGTCGGCGTCGGGCACCGGCGGGTCGATCTCGCCGACGACGACGTCGATCATGCCGTCGAGCAGTTCGTCCTTGTTGGCCACGTGCTTGTAGAGGGCCATCGGCACGACGCCCAGATCCTGGGCGAGGTTGCGCATGCTGAGGGACTCGATCCCGGCCTCGTCGGCGAGCGCGACGGCGGCGTGCAGGATCCGGTCCCTGCTCAGCGGCGTCCGGCGCAGCGTCTCAGCCTGCTCAGCCATCTCGGTCCTCGTCTTCTGGCGGCGGTGGAAACCTTAACCGCCTTGACCGGTGTACGCCGTACACCTACATTCGGTGTACGGCGTACACCTAGCGGGAGGTAGAGATGAAGGCGATAGTCCAGGACCGGTACGGCCCGCCGGAGACGCTCACGCTCGCGGACGTCGACGCGCCGGTGCCCGCCGCCGACGAAGTGCTCGTGCGGGTCGAGGCCGCGGCGCTCAACGCGTACGACTGGCATGCCATGCGTGGCGATCCGCGGATGGCGCGGTTGGCGATGGGGCGGACGCGGCCCCGCGCGCGCATCCGCGGCCGCGACTTCGCCGGCCGGGTCGAGGCCGTCGGCAGCCACGTCCGACAGGTGCGCCCGGGTGACGCCGTCTTCGGCGACCTCGGCGACGCCAACGGCGCGTTCGCCGAGTACGTGTGCGTGCCCGCGACCCTGGTCGCGCCGAAGCCGGCGAACCTGACCCCGCAGCAGGCGGCCGCCCTGCCGCTGGCCGGTGTCACCGCGCTCATGGGGCTGCGCGACGTCGGGCGGGTCGAGCCCGGCCACCGCGTCCTCGTCAACGGCGCCTCCGGCGGCGTCGGCACCCTGGCCGTCCAACTGGCCAAGGCGCTCGGCGCGGCCGTGACCGCAGTGTGCAGCACCCGCAACGTCGACCTGGTCCGCTCCCTCGGCGCCGACCACGTCGTCGACTACACCCGCGACGACTTCACCCGCGGCGACCGTCGCCACGACGTCGTGTTCGACCTGGTCGGCAACCGCTCGCTCTCGGCGCTCCGGCGGGCGCTGACCCCGACCGGGACGCTGGTGCTCTCCGGCGGCGGCGTGTACGGCGGCGGCAGCCTCGTCGGGCCGGTCTGGCTCCTCGCGCGCGGGCGGCTGCTGGCGCCCCTCGTCCGCCAGCGCATCGTCACCCTCACCGCGGCGCCCAGCCGGCAGCACCTCGACACGCTCCGCGCCCACGCCGAGGCCGGCCGCCTCACCCCGGTCATCGACCGGACCTACCCGCTGCGCGAGGTGCCCCGGGCCATCCGGTACCTCGAAGGTGAACACGCGCGGGCGAAGGTGGTCATCACCCTGTGACCTGCGGTGCCGCTGCCGGCGTCGATCTCTTGGGCGCGGCAGGTCACCTCTACCCGTGTCAGAGAGGTAACGGATAGCGATCTCGCGGCGCTCAGCAGACGGACAACAGGAACGAACCTGTCGTCCCGGCCGGGCTGTCGGCCCGGAGTCATCCCTCCGACGGAAGGATCCGATGTCTGCAAACCCTGGACACCGCCTCGTCCGGCTCAGTGTGCTCGCGGGGAGTGCACTGGCACTGACCATGGTGGGTCTGCTCGCCACGGCCCCCGCCAGCGCTGCACCTGCCCGAGCCGACCTGGTCGTCACCGCTAGCGTCGACCCGACCGAGGTCCCTGACACCGGAGGCTCTTCGACCCTGACGGTCGGCCTCCACAACGCGGGCACCAACGCCAGCGGGAACGTCACCCTGGTCGTGTCCCTCGCCGCCGGCAGCTGGTTCGGCGACGGGGTCTCCGTCCCACCCAGCTGGCAGTGCGCCCTCGTGACTCCCGCCGCCACCTGCACCCACGCGCCGCTCGCGGCTGGTGCGACGGCGGTACCACTGCGCATCCCGTTCGGCGTGGGCGCCGGCACGGTTGGCGACCAGGTCGTGGTGAGCGCGACAGCCACCGGCGGTCGCGAGTCGTCCACCGCCAACAACACCGGTCAGGCCAGCCTGCGCTACATCCCCGGCACCGTGGACGTCAGGTTCACGAGCGAGCCGCGCGACCACGAGTTGATCGACGGTGAGGTGTTCGGCCTGCATTCGGTCGTGTCGAACGACGGCACCTCTCCCTCCGGCGACCTGACCGTCACCGTGCCGCTGCCCGCCGGCACGGTCCGGCACGGCGAGAGCCACGAGGGCTGGGCCTGTGGTTACGGCGACGACCTCGCCGGAGGCCAGCCGGGCTGGCGCTGCACCCACGCGCCGCTGCGCCCAGGAGAGAACAGCTCCCTGCTCGGCATCACGGCCACCATCTCGGGCGCAGACCCCGGCGACGTCCTCGACCTGACCGCCACCCTGTCGACCACCTCGACCGAGACGACCCTGGACAACAACACCCTGCGCACCCGGGCCACCGTCCTGCAGTCGGCGACCGTCCGGGGCATCGTCTGGGTCGACAGCGACCGGGACAACGTCCGGGACGCCGGCGAGCCCGGTGCACCCCCCGGCGACGAGGGCATCTACCAGATCGTGGTGGGTGGCCAGGGATTCACCGCGGTGGCCACCGTGAACCCGGACGGCACGTACACCGCCCAGGTGCGGCCGGGCACCTACCGCAGCGAGTTCTACGTCCGCGACCCGTACAGCTTCATCACCTCGCCCGATTCCGACCTGGTCTACTACCTGAACGAGACCGGCGGCCGCAACAAGTACGGCTACAGCGGCTCGGTCACTCTCGCCGGCGGCGAGGAGGCGGTCATCGACGCCGGGGTGGTGTCCAAGTACCTGTCGTGATCGGCTGACGGCGACAGCGAGGGCCCGGGTGGCTGCGGCGATCACGCCGCAGCTACCCAGTTCCGATCACATGCGTTCGGGAGTCCTGATGCCGAGCAGGTACAACCCCTGCCGGAGCACCCGGGCGGTCACGTCGCAGAGCGCCAGCCGGCTCTCCCGGACCGGCCCGTCGGCGCGCAGCACCGGGCAGCGCTCGTAGAACGCGCTGAACGCGACGGCCAGCCGGTACAGGTATCCGGTTAGGTGGTGGAACTCCAGGCTGTCCGCCACCTCGCCGACCACCGTCCCGAAGCCGACCAGCTCGAAGGCGAGCGCCCGTTCGGCCGGATCGGCCAGCGAGATCGCCGCCTCCGGCCGGGCCGCCATCCCGGCCCGCCGGAAGATCGACCGGATCCGCGAGTACGCGTACTGGAGATAGGGCGCGGTGTTGCCGTCCAGCGACAGCATCCGCTCCCAGTCGAGCACGTAGTCCTTGTGCCGGTCGCTGGACAGGTCGGCGTACTTGATCGCGCCGATGCCGACCGTCCGGCCCACCTCGGCCGCCTCCACCTCGCCCAGGTCCGGGTTCCGGTCCCGGGCCAGCGCCGTGGCTCGGACGATCGCCTCCTCCAGCAGCCCGACCAGCTTCACCGAGCCGCCGGCCCTGCTGCGCAGCATCCGCCCGTCCGGCCCGAGGATCGACCCGAACCCGACGTGCTCGGCCCGGGCCGGCGGGGCCAGCCAGCCGGCCTGCGTGGCGGCGGCGTACACCATCTCGAAGTGCCGCCGCTGCGGCAGGCCGACCACGTAGAGCAACCGGGTCGCGGCGAGCGTGCCGGTGCGGTGCCGGATCGCCGCCAGGTCGGTTGCCGGGTAGCCGTACCCGCCGTCGGACTTGCGGACGATCAGCGGCAGCGGCTCGCCGTCCCGGCCCACCGAGCCGGGCGGAAACACGCAGGCCGCACCCTCGCTCTCCCGCAGCAGCCCCAGGCGGTCCAGCTCCTCGGCCACCGGTTCGAGCAGGTCGTTGTAGCTGCTCTCACCGTGGAAGTCCCGCTCGGTGAGGGTCACGTCGAGCAGGTCGTAGACGGTCATGAAGTACCGCTCGGACTGCTCCACCAGCAGCCGCCACAGCCGCAGCGTCGCCGGATCGCCGCTCTGCAGGGCCACCACCCGCCGCCGGGACCGCTCCCGGAACGCCTCATCCGCGTCGAACGCGACCCGGGCCGCCTTGTAGAACGAGTCCAGGTCACCCATGGACAGCTCGCGCGCCGCCTCGGCCCCGCCCAGGTCGACCAGGTGCTCGATCAGCATGCCGAACGGCGTACCCCAGTCACCCAGGTGGTTGGCCCGCAGCACCCGGTGCCCCAGCCACTCCAGCAGCCGGGCCGCCGCGTCGCCGATCACCGTCGACCGCAGGTGCCCGACGTGCATCTCCTTCGCCACGTTCGGCGCCGAGTAGTCGACCACCACCGTCTCCGGCTCGGTGACCGGTGGCACCCCGAGCCGCGGGTCGGTGGCCAGCGCGGAGACCAGCCCGCCCAGGGCTTCGTCGGCGACGGTCAGGTTCAGGAAGCCCGGCCCGGAGACCTCCGCCGCGCTGCACAGATCGGCCAGCTCCGCGAGGTCCAGCACCTCGGCGGCGATCGCGCGCGGCGGCCGGCCGAGCCGCCGGGCCAGCGCCAGCGCCGCATCGGACTGGAAGTCCGCGCGCTGAGAGCGCCGCACGACCGGATCCACCGGCCCGCCGGCCACCGTCGCGAACGCCGGCGTCAGCCGGTCGGCCAGCAGTTTCTCAAGGTCCATGGGTACGCCGATCTCGCTCGGATCCGCCGCGCGGATCACCGGATGGGGATGCGGGCGGACCGAGGACGATCGACGATGACCGGCGGCTCGATCCGCCGGTCGCAGGAGAAGAAGAACTCAGCGCAGGCGGTCGCGGAACCGCCGGCGTCGCCGCGCGCCGATCTGGACGTCGGAGGACGTCATCGGGTACGCGGGCGAGCTGGTCATGGCCGCAGCCTAACCGCCCAGGCCGGGGGCTGCGCAACGCTGTTCCCTCGGCGGCCGGGCGCAACGACCCCAGCTCAGTCACCGGGCTGGCAGATCGCTCCGACTGAATCCTGCAGACTGGGCCTCGGCCTCCGTGCAAAAGAAATCTGTCACCAGAAAGTCCACGCCATAGTCGTCGCTGCCAGGTGCACGGTACGTGTGAGCCGCTGCGAAATCCGTCGCCACCACAGGGCGTCCGCCGCATTTGATGAAATAGATTGGATATCGTGCGAAAGGTGCAATGAGCGGGACGAAAAGGGCCGTCAAATATAGGGCGATCGGGATGGCGGCGATCAGCCATCCCTTGCGGATCTTTGGCGGGGACATTCTGGTCTCTCTCCGTTCTGCGGCTTACCAACCAGTAGCCTGCCCGCCACGTCAAGCGGATCTTGTGACACCCCGTTCGGACGCTGGCGGGTCGGGCGGTGCTCTGCTCGGCTTACCCGGGTCGATATCCACGGGTCCTGCTGTGCAAGCCAGGATCACGGCGCAAGCGGCCCCACGAAGGGGCCGGTGACCTGCGGAGGGGTGGGCCGGAGGTGCCACCATGCGAACCACAGTGCGACGATCGTCGGTGGGCCGCTTCCCCTCAAATGGCCGGCCCAAGGGCGTCAGGCCGATGATCCTCGGGCGGCCCGCCGTCAGGACGCTGCGAGAAGTCGGATCTCGCAGCGGATACCGCTGGCCTTGGCGAGCCGACCGTCACTGGTCACGAGTGGGCAGGCCATCAACTCCGCCGCCGCGACGTAAGCCGCGTCGTACGCCGTGACATTGCCCCGCAACTGCCACATCCGGTCAAGCAGCATAGGAACACCAACCTCATCGATGACCAGCGAGGGCAGGGTGTCGATCGCCTCCTCTGCCCGAGCGAGGCCGAGCTTCCCACCGAGGACCTTGCCTCTGACCACGGACATGACCTCGACCAGAAGATGACCCGGAGCGGCCCAGTGCGGATCTCCGGTCAGTTCCGCCCGCGCCGCGTCGCCGACCGGCCCGTCATCGACCAGAGCGTCGGCCAGAACCGACGCATCCACGACGATCACGCGGCGCTTCCCCACGGTCCGCGCTGCTCCCGCTGGTCGTTCAACTCGGCGGCGCTCTCCCCCGGCAGGGAGCGAGCACCGTCCGATCGGCCGGCGAAGCGATCAAGGACCGCCGTGTTACGCAGCCGGCGAGCCTGCGTCTCCACCAGTTCCAGCAGGTATGCCTGGAGGGACTGCCCGCGCGCCTTGGCCTGAGCCGCCAAGGCGTCTCGCACTTCCTCCGGCACGTCACGAATCTGGAGAGCAACCATGCATTCATTATGCATGCAGCATCGCTCACTTGCAGGGAAGGCTCGGCCCCCTCGGCCAGCTGGTTCGCATGACGACGGTGGTACAGCCAAGAGCCGCAGGTCAGAGAAGTGCGTGGGCCGCCAGGGACTCGAACCCTGAACCTATGGATTGCCGGCGAGCCGGCCTTCTGCGGTGCGGTTCGAGGTCATCCGGGCTGCTGGCGTGCTTCTCGGCCGGGTTCGGCTGGCACGGTTGCTGTACTTCGCTGCTGTACTGCTGGCGTCAGACGAGGCGCTGGATGCGGACCTTGGGCTGCTCGTTTCTGAGGTGGCCATCCTTGTGCTGGCGGACCTGTTCGTCCCAGACCTCCTGGTCGTAGTCGGGGTCTGGTGGGATCCACTTGTGGGAGCCGTCGCTGTAGTGGAACTTCTCGTCGCCGGGGCGCAGGATGCTCATCGGGTCCAGCCGAGGAATCGGTGGTGCAGGTGGTTGGCGGGGATGTGGGTCAGGTCCTGGGCGGCGTCGACGAGTTGGGCGGCGAGGTAGAGGGCCAACGACACCGAGGCGCTGTCGTACTCCGCTCGCAGTTCGCGCCGTCGGGGCTGGCAGGGCCAGTCGGCACCGCAGCCGCCGCACGTCCAAGCCGGTGTGACCGGGAGGTGCGTCGTCATTGCGGCGTCTCCCGCGTTGCCCGCCACTCCGATGCCGGGGCACCTCTTCGTTCGGGGTCTGACGGCCAGTGGCCTCTGTTGATCGGGATCCGATGCCTGGTACGGCAGGGCAGCTCGCCTCCGCATCGGCAGACCTTCCGCCATCGTCGCCATGACCAGACCGGCCGGTGCCGCCTGGCCAGGGTGAGCGCGGCGGCTACCAAGTACTCCTCGTACGAGACGCGAGGCACCAGGTCTCTCCTCGGGTGTCGGTCAACATCGCGGACAGCATGTCGGGGCGGGCCCTCGGTGCAACGCCGCAGCTCACGTCACCGTAACGACGTAGTACTGTAGATACAATAAGATGTAGGGCTGTTGGACACATAGCGTCAAGTTCGTGATCGACCCCAGTGCGGATCGTGCCGTGTTCCGGCAGCTCGCAGACCTCCTGCGAGACCGGATCACGTCTGGCGACCTCGCGCCCGGGGCATCGCTGCCCAGCGAGCTGCGGTTGGCTCAGGAGTACGGGCTGAGCCGCACGAGCGTCCGACAGGCGGTAGCGCTACTCCGGTCGGAAGGGCTCGTGATCGTGGAACCACCGCGCGGCACGTTCGTCCGCGCCGTCGAGCCGACCGAGACGGTGACCCTCCTCAAAGGCGACACCGCCACCGCCCGGATGCCCACACCCGTCGAGCGACGCGAGCTGGAGATGGGCGAGGGCATCCCGGTCATCGTGATCTTCCGCGCCGACGGCTCACGCGAGCTGTACGCCGCTGACCGCATCCGCGTAGGTCGCTGACCTCTCCGTGGCCGTTCAGCGACCCTCGCCGGGGGAGCGTAGTCGTGCGGTCCGCGGCTGGCCCCGTTAGTCGCCGGCTTGGCAGCCGCCAAGACACACGATTTAGGAATTCTCGGCTCTGCCGTTCGGGCGGCCCTGCCACCTGCCGTTGTGGCTGGACAGGCACCACGGCCGCCGTCAGACCTTGACCGTCGTTGTCCGTCCGCTACCCCAGGATCGGGCACGCAACGGGCACGGCTCAACCTCCGCCCTGACGGCTCGCTGACAGGTTATGGCTGCCCCCGACTGGCGGCTGACCACTTCATCGGGCACGGGTCGGGAACGGTGACGCGTGGACCTAAAGCCAACCCATGCCTTGCAAAGGCGGATGCGAATCAATATTTCCACTTTAAGGCCTTTGTCTCGCCGGGGTGGCGTCTAGCGAACTCTGGCCCTTAAGATTCGATTGCTGTCGAAGTGGCCACACTCGCCACCAATTTTGTCATCATAGAAAGGCATGACGATGAAAACTGTTAGCAAAATCGCGCTTACAGTCGCCCTGGCGCCTGGAATGACTCTCGCCGTTCAAGCGCCAGCCAATGCTGCATACTCGACACAATGCGCGACCGGAACCGTTGAGTCGCTGGCCAACAATTTGCCCATTCGAGCCAGTTATTCAACGTCCGCCAGCGTCCTTGAATGGGGGCAAATGGGTGACCGCTTCAGCTGCTACCGCAACCAATGGGCTCTCGGTAGCCGCTATACTGCTTGCGGCGTCAGTCAAGCCAACGGCTGGCTCCATGTAATTACCAACAACGGCATGAGCGACGGCTGGGCCTATATGACTTGCCTTGAGGACGTGTAGGTCTCCACCTCGCCTTAATCATCCCGGTGCTCCTATGGATGTCAAGCTCCGTCGGCCGTCTCGCTGGCGGAGTTTGACCACTTCGCTCCAAAGGAATGATCGGCCGTCGACGAACTGGGCGAGTAGCCCCCATTAGCTGCCTGACCAGTCCTTCATCGTCCGTGAGCGTTCGGCGTCGGCCGCCCCGGTAGTCACCCAGTTGGTCACCCAGCCCGAGGCTCAGACGTTGATGGAGTGATCAGCCGTCGATGAGTTGGGCGGGTAGCTGGCCGAACTGCCGGAACAGTCCACCATCGTCTGTGGGCGTCCCGCGCTGGCAGTCTCGGTCGTCACCCAGATACTCACCCAGTTCGGGTGTCCGACGTTGAAGCGGACCGTAGAGCCCCCGGCGCACCCAGCACCGGCGACAGCGGCCGGCACCTTCGCGACCAGGGTCAGGTCTGTTGGAGCCGCAACTGACTAGCCGAGAACCGGAACATGCCCCTGTCCAGTCAAGGTTGCAACCCGGGGTTATACATTTGGGAGGAGTCTGCGCTGCGCAAGAACGACCGAGGACTCTACGGCTTCCTCAACATCGAATACTCCGTAACACTCGAGGGTGACAAACGAACTCGCAGCGTCTACACCGAAGAGCCTGTCGGAATAGGCGAAACGGACCTGACCCGATCATTCACCCCAGCGGTCATCAGACAACTTCCGTCGAGGGAGGAGTAGCCCTAGCGCCTGCCCGCCGACCCGCCCTCCTGGGGCCCGACCCACCATGTCAAGCGGACCTTGACGTACGTACGGACACTGCCGGAACAGACTGAGTCGGCTCTCGTGTCACGGACCGCGCCCCCGGCGGACACCGCCACAGTGGCGCAGTTGACCCAACTCCGGGTGGCTCACCGAAGGCGATGCGCTCCTGGCCAACACCGCCGCCGCCCAGCGCCGGCAGGCCAGACGCATCGGTCGGGAAGAACTCGCCCACGAAGCCTGGCTCGTCGGGGCCGCCGCATGAGCAGAGACCTAACCCCCCGCTGGTACTCGCCCGCCGAGGTTGCCGTCCTGCTCGGCTTCGGCATCTCCAAGGTCAAGATGAAGATCGCCACCGGCGAGCTGCGCTCCATCAAGGACGGCAAGTACCGCCGGATCCTCCCGGAATGGGTCGACGACTACATCCGTGACCAGGTCGAGCGGCAGGAGGCGGCCTGATGCCCGGACGTGCCCGTGCCAACGGCGAAGGATCGATCTTTCCGTACCGGAACGGCTTCGCCGCGTACGTCTGGGTCGAGAAGCCCGACGGCAAGCGGGGCCGGAAGTGGGTCTACGGCAAGACCCGCGAGGAGGTCCACGACAAGTGGATCAAGCTGCACGGGCAGACCAAAGCTGGCCCGGTGGCGACGCGCTCTCCGACGGTGGGGGAGTACGCCGGCTACTGGCTGCGCGACATCGTCAAGCCGAACCTCGCCCCCGGCAGCTACGTCACCTACGAGGTGGTGGTCCGGCTCTACCTCGTGCCAGGGCTGGGCCGAAAGCGGCTCGACAAGCTCCGGGTCAGCGACGTGCAGACCTGGATCAACGAGGTGGGGCGGACCTGCCAGTGCTGCGCCCAGGGCAAGGACGAGCGGCGAAAGCCCGTTCAGCGTTGCTGCTGTGCCCTCGGGCGCTGCTGCCAGGATCTGCCGTCGGCAACGAGCGTCACGCATCTGCGGACCGTGCTCCGGACGCTGCTGTCCCGGGCGATCACCGAAGGGTTGATCACCCGCAACGTCGCGTCCCTGGTGAAGCTGCCCCCGGTGCGCAAGCGCAAGCGGAAGGCGTGGACGAGTGACGAGGCGCGGCGCTTCCTGGAGTCGGCCCGCGCCGACGACGACCCGCTCTACGCCGCGTACGTCCTGGTCCTAGTGCTCGGTCTGCGCAAGGGCGAGATGCTGGGGCTCACCTGGGCGGATGTCGACCTCGACGCGGGGGAGTTGACCATCGATCGGCAGCTCCAGCGGGTCGGTGCCGAACTGCTGCACCGGGAGACGAAGACGGCGGCCTCTGACGCCACCCTGCCGCTGCCGGACATCTGCACCGTGGCGCTTGACCGCCGCCGTGTCGCGCAGGCCGCCGCCCGGGACGCCGCCGGCCCGGCCTGGCAGCCGTCCGACCTGATCTTTACCACGCGCTACGGCCGGCCGGTCGAGCCACGCAACGTCAACCGCTTTTGGGACCGCCGCTGTGACGCGGCCGGCGTCCGGCGGATCACCGTCAGGGATGCCCGGCGGACCTGTGCCTCGCTCCTGGCCGATCTGGACGTGCACCCCCGGGTGGCGATGCAGATCCTCCGGCACGCCCAGTTCGCCATCACGATGGAGATCTACACGGTGGTGTCATCGGCGGCCACCCGCGACGCCCTCAAGCGGCTCGGCAGCGCGCTCGATCGGTGAAGGGGCCCACTGCTGTACTTCGCTGCTGTATCGGCCCGGAGCATGGCAAGAGCGACCCCCTAAAGGGCCGCTGACCTGCGGAGGAGTGGGCCGCCAGGGACTCGAACCCTGAACCTATGGATTAAAAGTCCACAGCTCTGCCATTGAGCTAGCGGCCCGCGCGCTCAGGTTACCGGAAGGCGGCCGGTTGCGACTCTCGGCTTTCGTGCCGTGGGCGGAACCGGCAGCCCGGGCGAGGAGCGTTCGGTCATGACGGCGCCTCCGGGCGTACGGGAGGAATCAGGCCGGGCGGCGCGGAGGGTGCCGGAGGGTCAACTGCCTGCCCACCGGGGGCCTTTGATCTTGGTAGGCCGGGGTCGTCGCGGTCCGACGGTCGATCCGAAGAAGGCCGGCGGGCCTCCGGTCGGACCCTATCGGAGAGCCGGCGCCCATGGTGTCCCTCCTCGTCGCCGTGCCGGCTCGCCGGCACGCTCCCGGGCCCGTTCGGCGCCGTGGTCGGCGGCTCTACCAGGGGAGTTAACTGGCTGAAGCCGCCGCAAAAAGCGGGCCATGGGAATGTAACAACTTGGGAACAACGCGAGCCGCGTTCTTGTCCGCAGTTTGTTAGCCGCCTGTACTAACCGGGTGACCTGCATTGATGAGACGGGAACCACACCGCCGGAGCCCCAGGACCGCGCGGTGGGGACCCTGCGGCGAGACCGGGTTCCGGCCCGGGTCCGCTCCGGCGAGAAGGTGCTCCCGGAGCAGGCCCGCGTGCACAACCGCGAGTTGCTGCTGCGCACGCTGTACCGGGAAGGGCCGCACAGCCGGGCGGATCTGGCGCGACGCACGGGGCTGACGAGGGTCTCGGTCTCGGACGTCGTGAGCGACCTCCTCGCGGACGACCTCGTGGTCGAGGTCGGTACGCGGGCGGGGACGCGGCCCGGGAAGCCGGCCATGATGCTCGAGTTCAACGAGCACGCCTACCAGGCGATCGCCGTCGACCTGAGCCACTCGACGCTCTACCGGGGGGCCGTGCTCGACCTCGGCGGATCGGTGGTGGCTCGTCAGCAGGTCGAGATCGAGGGCAGCACCGGAGCCGACGCGTTGGCGAAGGTCGTCGGTCTCGTCGGGGTGTTGCGCGAACAGGTGACGGCGCCGCTGCTCGGCATCGGCATCGGCACCCCGGGGATCGTGGACCTCGGCGGCGTCGTCCTCAGCGCACCCAACCTGGGATGGAAGGACCTCAACCTCCGGTCGGTGCTGACCGAGCAGTTCGGCTGCCCCGTGGTCGTGTCGAACGACGCCAACGCCACCGCGCTCGCCGAGCGCAGTTACGGCGAGAGCGCGGCCGACACCCTCCTCGTCCGGGTCGGTGTCGGCGTGGGGGCAGGTCTGCTGCTCGGCGGCACGCCCGTCCTGGGCAGCAGGTTCGCGGCCGGCGAGATCGGCCACGTGGTCGTGGACACCGGCAGTGAGCGGGCCTGTGTCTGTGGAAAGTTCGGCTGCCTCGAGACCTGGCTGTCGACCCGGCGCATCCAGGAAGACCTCTCGGAAGCCCGTACCGACGCGGAGCACACCCGGGTCCTCGCCGCCGCAGGCGAGGCGCTCGGTTCGGTGCTGGCCCCGATCGTGGCCGCCATCAACGTCTCGGAAATCGTCCTCAGCGGGCCGCACCGGGTGCTGGAGGGGCCGCTGGCCGCCGCGGCGATGGAAACCATCCGGCAGCGCGCCCTGACAGAGGTCCACGGCGACATCGTCCTGCGGCTGTCGGAACTCGGCGACGACATCGTCCTGCGCGGCGCGACCGCCATGGTCATGAGCCAACAACTCGGGATCGCCTGATCCGCTGATCCGATCCCCGTCACTTGGAGCGACGCCGACCGGCGCTGGCTTTGCAGCAATAGAAGGGAACACGGTGCAACTGACACGCACGCTGACGGCAGCGTTTGCCGTAGTCGCTCTCGCCCTCGCCGGTTGTAGCGGTGGCGGGCAGGCGAATGAAGCAGGCTCGTCCCAGCTCGTCCTGGGCAACAACGGCGACCTGCTGACCTGGGACCCCGCCGAGATGAAGGAAGGCGCGGTCATCCACTACGCGGAGGCCGTCTACGACCCGCTGCTCCGCAAGACGCCCGAGTCGAAGATCGAGGGCAACCTGGCCACCTCGTACGAGTACAACGCCGACCTCACCGAGCTCACTCTGAAGCTGCGCGACGGTGTCACCTTCAGTGACGGCGCCGCCTTCGACGCCGACGTGGTGAAGGTCAACCTCGAGGCGCGTAAGAAGGGGGCGGGCAGCGCCTCCGAGGGGGCCCGGGCGATCGAGCGCGTCGAGGTCGTGGACAAGGCCACGGCGCGCCTGCACCTCAGCGAGCCCAGCCCCGGCCTCCTGGCCGCCCTGGCGACGTACACGGGGTACATGGTGAGCCCCACGGCGCTCAGCGCGGGCAACATCGCCTCGAACCCGGTGGGCTCCGGGCCCTACACGTACGACGCGGGCGCTTCCGAGAAGGGCGTCAAGTACACGTTCAAGGCGCGCGACGGCTACTGGAACCGCGAGGCGTTCCCCTTCGAGAACGTCGTGATCCGCCCGTACGAGGAGTTCACCGCCCGGTACAACGCGCTCGCCACCGGCCAGATCCAGTTCATGTACGGCACCTCCGACATGGTGCCGAAGGCCAAGACCGACGGGCTCACCGTCAAGACGGTGCCCGGCGAGTGGCAGGGCATCATCCTCCAGGACCGCGCCGGCAAGGCGTCGGCGGCACTCGGCGACGTGCGGGTGCGGCAGGCGATCAACCACGCGCTCGACCGCAAGGCCATCCTCGACACCCACTACGGCGGCTTCGGCCAGGTCTCCACGCAGACCTTCAACCCGTCCAGCGAGGCGTGGGTGCCGGAGCTGAACGCGCGCTATCCGTACGACCCGGCGAAGGCGCGCGAGTTGCTTGCCTCGGCGGGCTACGGCAGCGGCTTCAAGATCAAGATTTCGTACAGCGAGGGCTTCATGTCCCCGCTGGTGCCGATCGTCACCCAGTACCTGGGCGACGTGGGCATCACGGTCGAGCAGGTGCCGGTCAACGGCTTCGCCAACGGCGGCCTGGAGACCCTGAAGGGCCAGCCGGCCTTCATGCTCTCGTTCTCCACGAACATCCCGGCGTGGACGGACGTGCTGAACAAGCTCACCCCGACGTCGCTGTGGAACAACTTCAAGTACACCGACGAGACCGTGACCCGGCTGCTCAAGGAGATCCCGGCCGCGCAGGGTGACAAGCAGGCCGCCCTCTACAAGGAGCTGAACACCCACCTCGTCGAGCAGGCCTGGTTCGCGCCGATCGTCACGCAGGAGAACGTCTACCTGTTCAAGTCGGACATCGACGTGACCATGCAGCAGGCGCAGCTCATGCCGAGCCTCCGCTTCTTCGCCCCGGCGAAGTAACCGTCGATCGACCCCGGATGGGCCGGACAACGGGCCGGCCCATCCGGTGGATCACTACAGCTCATCTAGGAGGTAGCAGGCATGCTGGGCTTCATCGGTCGGCGGTTGGCCACGGGCCTGCTGCTGGCGTTCTCCGTCGTGACGGGGATGTTCTTCTTCCTCATGCTCACCGGCTCCGATCCGGCCCGGGGCGCGCTCGGCCTCTACGCCACCGAGGAACAGGTCGCGGTCAAGCGGGAGCAGCTCGGCCTCGACCGGCCGCTCGTCGAGCAGTACCTGAGCTGGCTGGGCGGGGTCGTGCGCGGTGACCTGGGGGTCTCGTCCGCGCAGAACACCGACGTGAGCGACCTCATCGTGACGCGGCTGCCGGTCACCGTCTCCCTCGCGCTGGGCGCCGTCCTGGTGGCCGCCGTCCTCGGCGTCGTGCTCGGGCTGCTCGCGGCGACCCGGCCCGGGACGTTCGACCGCGTACTCCAGGTGTTCATGGTGTTCGGCTTCAGCCTCCCGAACTTCTGGGTCGCGATCATCCTGGCCCTGGTCTTCGCCGTGCAACTGGGCTGGTTCCCCGCCACGGGCTACGTGCACCTGAACGACTCACCCGGCGGTTGGCTCTGGTCCATCACCCTGCCGATCGTCGCGCTGTCGATCGGTTCGATCGCCGCCATCGCCCAGCAGCTGCGGAACTCGGTGATCACCGTGAACAGCCAGGACTACGTCCGTACGCTGCGCAGCCGGGGTCTCTCGCAGCGCGAGATCCTGCTCACCCACGTCCTGCGCAACGCGGCTCCGCCGGCGCTGACGATGCTCTCCCTCCAGTTCATCGCGGCGATGAGCGGCGCCGCCATCATCGAGCGGGTGTTCGGCCTCCAGGGCATCGGCGCCGTCGCCATCAACGCCTCGGGCAACAGCGACATCCCCGTGATCATGGGCGTCCTGCTCTTCACCGTGCTCGTCGTCGTGCTCGTCAATCTCGCGGTCGACATCCTCTACGCCGCCCTGAACCCGAAGGTACGGAACGCATGAGCGCCGACGTGACGCCCCGCGCGGGCCTGACAGCCAGGAGATTCCGCTCCTTCCTGCGTAACCCGATGGGCGTGGTGGCGGGCGGCGTCCTGCTGGCCATCGTCGCGGCGAGCCTGCTCGCGCCGCTGCTCGCCCCGCAGGACCCGAACCTGGTGGTGCTCTCGGAGGCGCTCCGACCGCCGAGCGGCGACCACCCGCTCGGCACGGACGGCAACGGGCGGGACATCCTCAGCCGCCTGCTGTGGGGCGGCCGGGTGAGCCTCCAGGCGGGCGCGATCATGGTCGCCGTCGCCCTCCTGTGCGGGATTCCCGCAGGTCTGCTCGCCGGCTACCGCGCGAAGCGGTTCGACGGGGTGTCGAGCTGGATCTTCAACATGCTGATGTCGCTGCCGGAGATCCTCATCATCATCGTGGTGATCGCCTCCCTCGGCAGCGGCCTCGCCCCGACGATGATCACCCTTGGCGTGCTGGCGTCGCCGGACATCTTCCGGCTCACCCGGAGCGCCGTGATCGCGGTGCGCGAGGAGCTGTACCTCGACGCCGCCCGCGTCGCGGGGCTGTCCGACCTGCGCATCATCTTCCGCCACGTGCTCTCCGTGGTGCTGGGCCCGGTCCTCGTGCGGTCCTCGTTCATCTTCGGCATGGCGATCATCGTCCAGTCCGGCCTGGAGTTCCTCGGCTTCGGCGACCCGCAGCGCCCCAGCTGGGGTGGCGAGCTCAGCAACGCCTTCCAGAACTTCCACCGCGCGCCCGAGCTGGTCATCGCGCCCGGCGTCGCCATCGGCCTCACGGTCATGGCACTCGTGCTCTTCGGCACGGCCCTGGCGGATTCACTGGGGGTCAGTCGCAAACCCAAGGCCAAGCGGGCCGCGCGGTCCGCCGGCCGGGACGACACGA
This sequence comes from Micromonospora reichwaldensis, assembly GCF_031845925.1. Lineage (NCBI taxonomy): Bacteria > Bacillati > Actinomycetota > Actinomycetes > Micromonosporales > Micromonosporaceae > Micromonospora > Micromonospora reichwaldensis. The sequence continues at coordinate 112,393 of NZ_JAVRFL010000014.1, forward strand.
CGGTCGTCCAGGGCGAAGCCGACCGTACGCCCGCGACCGCCCTCCCCGCGGACACCCTGCTCCGCGTCGAGGACCTGTCGGTGCGGTACGTGGCCGAGGACGGAGCCGCCAAGGACGTGGTGCGGGGCGTGTCGCTGCACGTCGCGCGGGGAGAGGTGCTCGGCCTGGTCGGGGAGTCCGGCTCCGGAAAGTCCCAGACGTCCTTCGCGATCCTCGGACTCCTGCCACCCGACGCCTCCGTGTCCGCCCGGCACCTCTCCCTCGACGGGCGGTCCCTGATCGGGCTGCGCGAGGGCGAGTTGCAGAAGCTGCGCGGGCCGCAGATGGCCTACGTGCCGCAGGAGCCGATGTCCAACCTGGACCCGTCCTTCACCGTCGGCGCCCAGCTGACGAAGCCGATGCGGCGCAAGCTCAACCTGTCGAAAAAGGCCGCGCACGAGCGGGCCCTGCACCTGCTCGAACGCGTCGGCATTCCCGACCCCGCCCGCACGCTCGCCGCCTACCCCCACCAGCTCAGCGGGGGAATGGCACAGCGGGTGCTCATCGCGGGCGCCGTCTCCTGCGATCCCGAGCTGCTCATCGCGGACGAGCCGACCACCGCCCTCGACGTCACGGTCCAGGTGGAGGTGCTCGAACTCCTCCGCGACCTGCAACGCGAGCGCAACATGGGCCTCATCCTCGTCACCCACAACCTGGGTGTGGTCGCCGACCTCTGCGACCGGGTCGCGGTGATGCGGGACGGCCTCGTCGTCGAGCAGCAACCCGTCGCCGAACTCTTCGCCAACCCGCAGCACGAGTACACCCGAATGCTCTTGGACGCGACCCTGGAGGACGCCCCTCCCCGGCGGTCGCGCGACGACCTTCAGGAGGTGCAGTCATGAGCACCCGCAACGATTCCGACGCCCCACTGCTCGACGTCCGCGACGTCAACGTCGTCTATCCCGGGTCCCGGTGGCGCAGTCCGTCCTTCCACGCTCTGCACGACGTCTCGATGCAGATCCGGGCGGGAGAGACGGTGGGCCTGGTCGGCGAGTCCGGCTCGGGAAAGACGACCCTGGGCCGCGCGCTTTTGGGGCTCGCCCCGATCAGCGCCGGCACGGTCACGTTCGACGGCGCCGACATCACCCACGCGAACCGGCGCGCCCGCCGGGCCCTGAGCCGGGACATCCAGGTCGTCTTCCAGGATCCGTACTCGTCGCTCAACCCGGCGATGTCCGTGGAGAGCATCCTCGCCGAGCCGCTCAGGGCGCAGGGGGTGCCCGGGGCCGAAGCCTCCGCGCGGATCGGTCAGCTGCTGGGCCAGATCGGCCTCGAAGCCGACGCCGGGCGCCGGTACCCGCGCGAGTTCTCCGGCGGGCAACGGCAGCGGATCGCCATCGCCCGCGCCCTCGCGCTGAAGCCCCGACTCATCGTCTGCGACGAACCGGTCAGCGCCCTCGACCTCTCCACCCAGGCACGCATCCTCGACCTGCTCATCGACATCCAGGAGCAGACCGGCGTCGCGTACCTCTTCATCTCCCACGACCTGTCGGTGGTCCGCTACATCTGCCACCGGGTCGCGGTCATGCTCAAGGGCCGCATCGTGGAGACCGGTGACGGTGACACCGTCACGTCACGACCGCGCCATGCGTACACGAACCGGCTGCTCATGGCGTCGCCCATCCCGGACCCGGCGCGGCAGGCGGAACGACGCCGCCAGTACGCCGCGCTCTCCTCCTGACCCCGCCACACCCCGACCGAAGGAAGTACCCGTGCAGTTCGGCTTCAGCTCCTACTCCTTCTACCAGCACCTGCGCACCAACCGGATGAGCCTCTTCGAGGTCATCGACTGGATCGGCGCCAGCGACGCCACCCACATGGAGATCGCGACGGTGTCGCTCTCCCCGGAGATCTCCAACGACACCTCCACCCTCGACCAGGACCCCGGGTTCGTCCAGGAGATCAAGACCCGCGCGGCCGACCAGGGCGTCACCCTGTCCAACCTCGTCGTCCCGGCCGACCTCCTCGGCGCGGACGCGGAGAAGAGCATGCAGCGGGTCAAGCGGCACATCGAGGTGGCCGCCGCGCTGGACATCAAGCTCTTCCGCCACGACGTCGCCAAGTGGGCCCACCGGGCGAAGGACATCGCCGAGTTCGAGGCGCTGCTGCCCCGCATGGTGGAGGCGTGCAAGGAGATCGCCCAGTACGCCGCCCCGTACGGCATCACCACCAGCGTGGAGAACCACGGCCTGCTGATGAACGGCGGCGAGCGCGTACGCCGGCTCATCCACCTCGTCGACGAGCCGAACTTCAAGACGACCCTCGACGTCGGCAACTTCATGTCGGTGGACGACAACCCGGTGGTGTCGGTCGCCGAGAACGCCCGGTACGCCAGCATCGTGCACCTGAAGGACTTCTACGTCCGCTCGCAGTACCCCGGCGAGGGCTGGCACCACACCCCCGGCGGCACCTACCTGCTCGGCTCCATCGTCGGCTACGGCGACCTCGACATGCGCAGGATCGTGCGGGGCATCGTCGACGCCGGCTACGACGGCTTCGTGTCCATCGAGTTCGAGGGCATCGAGGAGTGCCTGATGGCCAACCCGATCGGTCTGGCCAACGCGAAGCGGCTCTTCGCCGAGGCGGAGGCGGCGAAGTGAGCCGGCTCGGCGTGGGCGTGATCGGCGTCGGGAGCATCGCGGAGATGCACCTGGGCGCGTACGCCGCCAACCCGGACGTCCACCTCGTCGGGGTGTTCGACGTCAACCAGGAGCGGAGCGCGCAGAAGGCTGAGACCTTCGGCGTGACCCGCGTGCACCCGACGCTCGACAGCCTGCTCGCCGACCCCGAGATCGACGCGGTGAGCATCTGCACGTGGAACGACAGCCACGCGGAGATCGCCACGGCGGCGCTCGACGCCGGCAAGCACGTGCTGGTGGAGAAGCCCCTGAGCCGTACGGCCGGCGAGGCCGAGGCGCTCGTCGAGGCCGTCGAGCGCAGCGGCAGGCACCTGGAGGTCGGCTTCGTCCGGCGCTTCGGCGCGAACGCCAAGGTCCTCAAGTCGTTCGTCGACGCCGGGCTGCTGGGCGACGTCTACCACGCGCGCGCGACGAACATCCGGCGGCTCGGCAACCCCGGCGGTTGGTTCGCGGACCACAAGCGGTCCGGCGGGGGACCGCTCATCGACATCGGCGTGCACGTGCTGGACCTCTGCTGGTACTTCATGGGCACCCCGAAGGCCGTCACAGTCAGCGCGGTCACCCACACCCGGCTGGGCAACCGGGCCAACGTCACGTCGCTGTCGCGGTACAAGGTCGCGGACTACGACCCGACCCAGAGCGACGTCGAGGACTTCGCGGCGGCCCTCATCCGCTTCGACAACGGGGCGTCCCTGACGCTGGAGACCAGCTACTCCCTGCACGCCCTCGAGGACCGCCTCGAAGTGGCGGTCTTCGGCGAGCGCGGTGGCGCGGAACTCGAACCGAAGCTCCGGATCGCCACCGAGATGCACGACACCGTCCTCAACGTGGGACCACAGATCGACCACCTCAGCTTCGACTTCGCCGAGGGGTTCGCCACCGAGATCGCGCACTTCGTGGCGCTGTGCCTGGGAGAGGCCGAGCCGGTGGCTCCCGTCTCCCACGGCACGGAGGTCATGCGCATGCTCGACGGGATCTACGAGTCGGCGCGGGCCGGCCACGAGATCAGGCTCTCCTGACATGGTCCACGACGGAGGGTCCGTGCGGGTGGGGGTCGTGGGGTGCGGAAACGTCAGTTCCCGCTATCTGGCCAACGTCGCCGGGGACCCGGCGGTCACCGTCGTCGCCTGCGCCGACGCCGACCCGGCGCGCGCGCGGGCGCTCGGCGCCGCCCACGCGGTGCCGGAGGTGCACCCGGTCGACGCCCTGTTGACCCATCCGGACATCGACCTGGTCCTCAACCTGACCCCACCCAGGGCGCACGCCGAGGTGACCCTGCGCGCCCTGGAGCACGGCAAGCACGTCTACACGGAGAAGCCCCTGGCGACCACCATGGCCGACGGGCACCGCATCGTCGAGGCCGCCCGGGCGCGGTCGTTGCAGGTCGGCACCGCGCCGGACACCTTCCTGGGCGTCGGGGCGCAGACCTGCGCGGCGCTGCTCGCCGACGGCGCGATCGGCACCCCGACCTCGGTGAACGCCGCCATGATGAACGCCGGGCCGGAACGGTTCCACCCCGAGCCGGAGTTCCTCTACCAGGAGGGCGCCGGACCCCTGTTCGACATCGGTCCGTACTACCTCACGGTCCTGACCGAACTCATGGGTTCCGTCGTCCGGGTGGGGGCGCTGGGCGCGACCGCGCGTACCGAACGCGTCGTGTTGGCCGGACCCCGCGCGGGGTCGACCTTCAGCGTGCAGACACCCACCCACATCAACAGCGTCCTGGAGTTCGCCAGCGGGGCCATGGGCATGCTGGTGACCAGCTTCGACGTCGTGGCGACGCGTACGCCGCACCTGGAGATCCACGGCACCGAGGGCACGATCGTCGCGGCGCAGGCCAACTCGTGGGGCGGTCCCGTGCTGCTCAGGGCAGCGGGCAGCACCGACTTCGTCGAGGTGCTCCCCGGCCCACGCGACTCCGACGGATTCATGGGGATGGGCCTGGTCGAGATGGCCAGGGCCATCCTGGCGGGGCAGCCCGCGCTGGCCTCGGCGACACGGGGGCTCCACGTCCTCGAGGTGCTCACGGCCATCGCCGCCGCCGCCCGCTCCGGCGGAGGTTTCACGACGATCGGTTCGAGGCTGGAGACCCCCGGTCGACGTGACGCGGGTGCCGTCGGGTGAGGGCCGGCCGACGAACGGTGGGGGCGGGGGGTGGGGTGCAGGCATGGCGCGGGCGCGTGGGGGAATCGTGTCCGGATGAGGATGAGCAGCACCCCGGCCGTGGCGGCGTCGAGCGAGGAGACGGGGCCGGACGGCGTACGGGGGCCGGCCGGCGAGGTGCACGCCTGGTTGCCGGGGCAGAACCAGACCGTCTGCGGGCTCCCGCTCAGCCGGACCCGGCTGCGCCGCTTCCCGCACGTGCGGTTCGAGTACACGTCGACGGACGTGCTCACCGAGGCGGATCCCGTCGGCCGGATCTGCCCGCGCTGCCTCGCCGCCTCGCAGGGCCGCCGCCGGAGCGGGCAGAAGAACTGGGTCCGCCACTCGCCCCGCCCCTGACGGGTGCGCCGCTCGCCGTACTCCCGACGGTGGGCGTGATCGACGATTGAGCCGGGGCTGACCGGGTACGGGGCGGGCATGCGGATCGTGGTGGTGGGGGCGACCGGCAACGCGGGCACCGCCCTGTTGCGCCGGCTGCGGCGGGAACGCGGAGTGGAACTCGCCGGGGTGGCCCGCCGGCTGCCGGGGCCGGACTGCGGCGAGCCGTACGACCAGGTGGAGTGGCACTCCTGCGACGTCGGCCTGCCCGGCGCGGCCGACCAGCTCGCCGAGGTCTTCGCCGGTGCCGACGCGGTGGTGCACCTGGCCTGGCAGATCCAGCCCAGCCACGACCAGCGCGTGCTGCACCGGACCAACGTGGGCGGCAGCGCGGCCGTGATCGACGCCGTGGTCCGCGCCGGCGTGCCGGCCCTGGTGTACGCGTCGTCGGTCGGCGTCTACGCGTCCGGCCCGAAGGACCACCCGGTCTCCGAGCGCTGGCCGGCGACCGGGGTGCCCGGCTCGTCGTACAGCCGGGACAAGGCCGAGGTGGAGGCGCTGCTCGACCGGGCCGAGCGGGAGCACCCGGGGCTGCGGGTGGTGCGGCTGCGGCCCGGCCTGAACTTCCAGCGGGCGGCGGCCACCGAGATCACCCGCTACTTCCTCGGCCCGTTCGCGCCCGTCCGGCTGCTGCGCTTCGGCCGGATCCCGCTGGTGCCGACGAACCCACGGCTGCGGATGCAGGCGGTGCACACCGACGACGTCGCCGACGCGTACGCCCGGGCGGTCCTGGGTGACGCGCGCGGCGCGTTCAACGTCGCCGCGGACCCGGTGCTGACCCCGGAGCTGGTGGCCCGGCACTTCCACGGCTGGACGGTGCCCGTCGCCGCCCCGGTGCTGCGCGTCGCCGCCGCCCTGACCTGGCGGGCGCGGCTGCAACCGATCGACGCCGGCTGGGTGGAGCTGGCGCTGCACGCGCCGCTGATGTCGAGCGAGCGCGCCGAGACGGAGCTGGGCTGGCATCCGCGCCACGACGCGCTCAGCGCGCTGAAGGAACTCTTCGCCGGCATGGCCGACCGGGCGCACACCGCCAGCCCGCCGATGTCGGCGGCGCGCCACCTCCCGGGTCGCCCCACCGCCCTGCTGCGCGGTCGCGCCGCAGGCCACGGCAATCCCTACTGAGCCACGGCTGCGGGAGGCGGGCGGGGGTCAGTCAGAAGTCGGCGAAGACGTACGGGTTCTGGCGGGGGAAGAGGCGGCGCAGTTCCGCCGCCGCGTCCGTCGACACGTCGCCCAGCCCTCGCAGGCCCACCTCGACCGGTTCCAGGACCCCGTACGCCAGGGCGGAGAGGCCGGCGGCCGTCAGCGTGGCGGTCGGCGGCGCGCCGACGGTGGCGGCGGCGCCGGTGACCAGCTCCAGCGCGCCGGTGGTGCCGTCCAGCAGGTACGACCCGGCCAGCCACCGGTCGCCGGTCAGCTCCACCCGCACCCGGCCCGGCCCGACGGGCAGCCCGGCCAGCGCGTCGATCGACAGCAGCCGGGCCATGGGCGCGGAGTAACCCGGTCGGGCCACCCGCGCCTCGACGTGCACGGCCAGGTCGGTCAGCCACAGCTCCGGCACCTCGTCGACGGGCACCTGGACGGTCACCCGCTCCACCTGGTCGACGTGCCGGCCCAAGAACTGCAACATGAGTGCCCGGGCGAGCGGGTCGGCGGCGAGCAGGTCGCCTGCGGCGAGCGTGCCGCCGTGGTCGTCGATGCGGTAGAGCACCGCGCCGGTGACCGTACCGCCCGTGCGGGCCGTCAGCAGCCAGTGCTCGTCGCGGTCGCGCAACCCCACGTCCCGGTAGCCGGGGAAGATCGCGAAGCCGTGCCGCTCGTTCAGGCACCGCTCGGTGAACGCGCGCCAGTCCCGGTAACCCTCGCCGATCCGCTCCCAGCCCACCTCGCCGGGCAGGTCGGCGCCGAGCAGCTCGCCCAGGTCGGCCGGCGAGAACGTGACCGTACGCGGCTTCGGCAGCCCCACGTAGCCGAACCGGGCGTAGAACGACGGCCGGAACGGGTAGAGCGCGCTCAGCTGGTGCCCCTCGTCGCGCATTTCGTCGAGGAGTTGGTGCATCAGCGTGCGTACGTGCCCCTGCCGGCGGGCCAGCGGATGGCTCGCCACCCCGGCGACGCCGGCCATCGGCAGCACCTCGCCGCGCAGGTTCTGCCGCATCGGGATGGCCGAGGCGGCGGCCAGCGTGGTGCCGCCCTCCTCGACGACCAGCGTCCGGTTGCCCTTGTTGTAGGGCAGGTAGCCACGGAACTCCTCCGCCCGCGCCGCGCTGCGCGGCGACGCCTCGAAGGCGTACGCGCCGAGCGCGAAGCTGGTGGACAGTCTTTCTTCGGCGTTCACCCGGCGGACGGTCATCCGCCCATCCCATCCCGGCCCGGCGGTCGCCGCAACCGCAATCGCCGGTGACCCGGCGACGCCCGGTCAGCCGATCGGCAGGTGTCGAAGGTGCCGGCGGCGGCGCAGCCGGACGCTGAACACGGCCGCCACGGCGCCGATCAGCAGCGCGGTGACGGCCAGCCCGTGCAGCGAACCCCGCGCCAGGTAGCCGGAGTCGGTGTGGTCCACCGCCCACGTGGCGATCTCCCGGCTGGACCAGAACGGGGTCAGCTTCGCGCCGGTGCCGGCCGGGTCGATCAGCATCTGCACCGCCACGACGGTGAGCAGCAGCAGCGTCCCCTCCAGCTCGCGGGGGAGCAGCGCACCGATCAGCATCCCGAACGGCGCGGCCACCCCCACGCAGCAGAGCATCGCCACCGCCACCCCGCCGTGCCGCAGCTCGGGTGCGTCCACGACGGTGAGCACGAAGAACGGCACGGACAGGATGAGCCCGGCCGCCCACAGGCCGAGCAGCCGGCCGAGGTAGAGGTCGTGCGGGCGGTAGCCGGCCAGCCGCAGCCGGGGCTCCAGCTCGCGGGCCGCGCCGGTGGCGAAGAGGGCGGCGGTGCTGACGGCCCAGCTGATGCCGAGCAGCAGCGAGCGTACGGACTGCCCGACGTGCGAGTCCCGCCGGATCAGCCAGAACGCCAGCGGCATCAACAGCAGCAGCAGGAGCACGCCCCGACGGCGCAGCAGCTCCCGCAGGGTCATCTCGGCGACGGTGACGAGGCGGTTCACGCACGCCCTCCCTGGGTGGCCGGGGTCAGGTCGAGCACCAGGTCGACCCGGTCGAGCTGGTTGAGCAGGTGGGTCACCACGACGATCGCCCGGCCCTCGTCGCGCAGCCGGGCGAGCTGGTCCCAGAAGTTGACGTACGTGCCCTGGTCGAAGCCCTGGTAGGGCTCGTCGAGCAGCAGCACGTCCGGCTCGCTGAGGGTGGACATGGTCAGGTTCAGCTTCTGCCGGGTGCCGCCGGAGAGGTTACGGGCGAGGACGTCGCCGTCGGCCTCCCAGCCGAGGTGGCGGGCCGCCGCCCGACCGGCGCGGCGGGCCGGTCCCCGGGCCACGCCCCGGCCGGCGCCGACCAGCACGAAGTGCTCGTCGGGCAGCAGGAAGTCGGCGGTGCCGCCCTGCTGGGGGCAGTAGCCGACCCGGCCGGAGACGGTCACGTCCCCGGCGTCGGGGGAGACCAGCCCGGCGCAGACGCGCAGGAAGGTGCTCTTGCCGCAGCCGTTCGCCCCGATCACGGCGGCGATCTGGCCGGCCCGGACGGTCAGGGACGCGTCGCGCAGGACGGTGCGTCGCCCGTACCGCTTGGTGATGCCCCGGGCGTGCAGCCGGACCGGTCCGGGACGCGCGGCGGGCGAGGTGCCGATGGTCTCGACGATCGCCGCGGCGTAGTCCTGCGGCCGGCCGAAGACGGCCCACGGGTCGCCCCCGCTGTCGCGCAGGTGCGTGGCGGCCTCCGCGACCACGTGCCGGGCGGCGTCCGCCCGGACCCGGCGCCGGTCCAACTCGGCCGCGAACACCCGCAGCCACTCGTCGGCGTTCATCCGTCGACCCCCTTCGTGACGAGGCCGGTCACCGGGGCGACGAACGCGAGCCAGGCGCTGCCGCCCTGGCGCAGGGTCGCCCGCCCGCTGTCGGTGATCCGGTAGTACTTGCGGGCCGGACCGGACGCGCCCTCCCGCCACTCGGCGGTGACCAGGCCGGTGCGTTGCAGGCGCAGCAGCACCGGATAGAGCGTGCCGCCCTGGATCGGCCCGATGCCGGCGGCCTCCAGCGCCTGGGCGAGCTGGTAGCCGTAGGACTCGCCCTCGCGCAGCAGGGCCAGGACGCAGAGGTCGAGCACCCCGCGCAGCCACTGCCCGCGCCGGTCGGAATCCACCCGAGGAACATAGCGGCACTACCTAGATGGCACAACTACCTAGCTGGCGGCGGCTGCCCACGACGGGAGCCGGGACGCGCTCAGCCGGCGACGACGTCCGAGACCACGACGGTCACGTTGTCCGGCGCGCCGGCCTGGTGGGCGAGCTTGACGAGCTGCTCGCCGCACTGGTGGCGGTCGCCGTACGTGATCAGCGTCGCGGCGATCGTGCCGTCCTCGACGTAGTCGGAGAGCCCGTCGCTGCACAGCAGCAGCCGGTCACCGGCGACCACCGTGAGCACACCGACCGCCGGGGGAGTGTCCGAGCCCTGCACCGCCCGGGTCACCAGGGACCGCTGCGGGTGGTGCCGTGCCTGCTCGGGCGAGAGCGCCCCCTGGTCCACCAGCGCCTGGACGAAGGTGTCGTCGCGGGTGAGCTGGGTCAGCTCCCCGTTACGCAGCAGGTAGCAGCGGGAGTCACCCACCTGGGCCAGCACCAGCGCGTCCCCGGCGAGCAGGGCGGCGGTCAGCGTCGTACCCATGCCGTCGCGCGCCGGGTCGACGGTGATGGCGGCGTGGATGCGCCGGTTGGCGGTGCTCACCACGGCGCGCAGCGCCGCGGCCGCCTCGTCGGGGGTGGTCGGCGGGCTCAGCTCGTCCAGGATGCGGATGACGATCTCGCTCGCCACCTCGCCCGCGGGCAGGCCGCCCATGCCGTCCGCGACCGCGACGAGGCGGTCACCGGCGAGGGCGGAGTCCTCGTTGTTGGTGCGAACCAGGCCGATGTCGTTGAGGATGGCCGAGCGGAGGATCAGCGTCATGGGGTCAAGCTTGCCAAGAACACCCTCCCGCCGTCTCTACGCACTACTGCGTAGGGTTGGGGAATGATGCCGGTGTCGATGGTCGGACGCGCCGGCGAGCTGCTTGAGCTCGACCGGGTGTGGTCCACCGTGGTCGCCGGCCGACGGTCCGCGCCGACCGTCGCGGTGATCACCGGAGCCGCCGGGGTGGGCAAGTCCCTGCTGGTCTCGGCCGCCCTCGACGCGTTCGCCCCCCGGCCGGCGGTGGTGCTCTCCGGCGCCGCCCGCGTGCACAGCCCCGCCCCGTACGACTGGCTGGCCGCCGTTCTCACGGGCCGGGACACGAGCCGGCTCGACCTGCCGCCGGACGCGCTGGCCTGGCTCGCCCAGCAGCCGACCGCGCCGCGCGAGCGCTACGCGCCGGGCACCCTGCTCCGCCTTGCGGTGCGGGTCGTCCGGCTGCTCGTCGGCGCCGGCCCGGCCGTACTGGTGGTGGAGGACCTGCACGCCCTCGACCCGGCCAGCCTGAACCTGGTCGGCGAGCTGGCGACCGCCGCCGACCTGCCGGCGTTGCTGGTGGTGGCGAGCCGGCCCGCCGAGGACGCCGTCGCGCCGGACCTCGCGGTCCGCGCCCTGGCCCGGCTCTGCGGCGTCCGGGGCGCCGTCCGCCAACACCTCGGACCACTGCTCCCGGCCGAGGTCGCCGAGGTGCTGACCCAGGTGTACGCCGACCCGCGCCCGTCCGGCCGTCTGGTGCGCGCCGTCTGGCAGCGCACCGGCGGCAACCCGTACGCGCTGACCGAGCTGCTCGCCGCTCACGCCGGACGGGGGCCCGAGGCGCTGCTCCGCCCGACGCCCGCCCCGCGCCCGCCGAGGATGGCGTCGCAGCGACCGGTGGATCCGGTGGACGCCGAGCTGACCGGGCGGGAGATCGAGGTGCTGGGCTGCCTGGTCGCCGGGATGTCCAACAAGCAGGCGGCTCGGGCCCTCGGCATCTCCGTGCGGACGGTCACCGTGCACGTGTCCAACCTGCTGCGCAAGACCGGGTCGGCGTCGCGTACGGAGGCGGCGATCTGGGCGGTGCAGCGGCGGCTACCGGTGCCGACCCCCGTCGACGGCTGACCCCACGCCGCCGGGTTGAGGTGTAAGGAAGGGCCCCTTGCTAACGCATAGCGTTAGCAAGGGGCCCTTCCTTACACCTCAAGCTCACCGCCGGGGGTAACGGAGCAGGAGGCTGGCGGCGACCTCCTTGTCGCCGACGGCGGCGTACACGTGCGGCACGTCCGACGTCCAGCGCAGGTGCCCGCCGGCGGCGGCGGTCAGCGGCGCGTCGACCGGGCCCGCGCGCAGCACGCCCGCGAAGACGGTGACGTGCTCGGTGACCCCCTCCTGGTGCGCGGGGGAGAGCTGCTCCGGGCCGGGCGCGACCAGCATCCGGTACAGCTCGTAGGTGGCGTCGGCGTCCTCGAAGACCTCCAGCAGGATGGCGCTGACCGCGGCGCCGCGGACGACCGGCCCGGCCGCCGGGCCGGAGAGCACGGCCGTCAGCGGTACGCCGAGCTGCGCGGTGATCGCGTAGAGCGTCTCCAGGGTCGGGTTGCGGGTGCCGTTCTCCAGGCCGGAGAGGGTCGCCTTGCCCACCCCGGCGAGCCGGGCGAGGGCGGACAGCGACATCCCGCGCTCCTCGCGCAGGGCGCGTACCCGGCGACCGACGGCCTCGGCGCCCGGATCGGGGGCCGATCGGTGGACTGGTGACGTCTGCGGCACCCCGCTATGGTGCTACAGGTTCTTGTTCCGTAAACGGAACGGTCGGGGGAGGCGGGATGGCGGGACGGTCGCAACCGGTGCTGGCGGGTGTGGTGACCGCGCTGGTCGGGTTCGCCAGCTCGTTCACGGTGGTGCTGGCCGGCCTGCGGGCCGTCGGCGCCTCGGACGCCCAGGCCGCCTCCGGGCTGCTCGCGGTGTGCGTGGCCTCCGGGATCTCGGCCGTCTGGCTGGGCCTGCGGCACCGGATCCCGATGAGCGTCGCGTGGTCCACCCCGGGCGCGGCGCTGCTGGTCGCCACGGGCACGGTGCCCGGCGGGTGGCCCGTCGCCGTCGGGGCGTTCCTCGTCTCGGGTGCGCTGATCGTGGCCGCCGGGCTGTTCCCCGCCCTCGGGCGGGCCGTCGCGGCGATCCCCCGGCCGATCGCGGGCGCGATGCTCGCCGGGGTCCTGCTGCCGCTCTGCACCGCCCCCGTCCGCGCGCTGGTCGAGGTGCCCCGGCTGGCCGTCCCCGTGGTGCTGGCCTGGCTGCTGCTGCACCGGTTCGCCCGCCGATGGGCGGTGCCTGGCGCGCTCGTCGTCGCGGTGGCGGCGATCGCGCTGACCACCCCGGTCTCCGGGCTCGGCGGCGCGCGGCTGCTGCCCGTGGTCGAGTGGACCGCGCCGGCCTGGAACGTCGCCGCGATGGTGGGCCTCGCGTTGCCGCTCTTCCTGGTCACCATGGCCGCGCAGAACGTACCGGGGATGGCGGTGCTGGTCGGCTACGGCTACCGGCCGCCCTTCGGCGCCGCGCTGCGCGCCACGGGACTGACCACCGTGCTCGCCGCGCCCGCCGGCGGGCACGCGGTCAACCTCGCCGCGATCACCGCCGCCCTGGCCGCCGGCCCGGACGCCCACCCCGACCCGGACCGCCGCTGGATCGCCTCGGTCACCGCCGGGACCGGGCTGGCCCTGCTGGGGCTGGGCGCCGGGGCGGCCACCGCGCTGGTCGCGCTCGCCCCGCCGGTGCTGATCGAGGCGGTCGCCGGGCTGGCGCTGCTCGGCGCGCTGGCCACCGCGCTCACCTCGGCGCTGGCGGAACCGGCGGACCGGGAGGCCGCCGTGGTCACCTTCGTGGTCACCGCCTCCGGGGTGACCCTGCTCGGCGTGGGCGGCGCGTTCTGGGGCCTGGTCGCGGGCGGGGTGATGCTCCTGCTCTTCCGCCGCCGCTCCGGCGGGCCGACCGCGCCGGAGCCGGCGCCCGCACCCGCGCCCGAGCCGGCTGGGCTGGCTGCGGGCGGGCCCGGGCCGGGTGCGGCCGGACCGGCGGATCGACCCGTCCGGGTGCCCGGCGTCAGCGGCACGGACCGGCGCGCGAGCTTCAGCGGCGGCAGTGCCACACCAGCGGCCGGTGCGCCTGGTTCTCGTAGACGGCACCGACCACGATCAGACCGTCGTCGCTGATCCCGTTGGCCGTGTACGTGCCCGCCTCGGTCGCCCGGACATCCGGCCGGCCCGGCAACCGGCGGGACGTGCCGTCCGTGGCGACGACCAGCGGCTCACTGCCGCCGACCAGCAGGTCGCCGTTGCCGGCGATCCCGGTCGCCCCTGGGAACGGCAGCAGGCTCACCGCCCCCGTCCTGAGATTCCAACGTACCGGCAGCATCTGCACGGCACCGCCCTGTCGGGCGCCGGGAACCGTGCCGATCGCCCATTCGCCGTGCGCCGAGTCGACCGAGGCACGCGGGTGGCCGTCGGGCACCGCCAGCGCCGCCCCGACGCCCTGCGGCGTCCACCGGTAGGGCAGTTGGCCCATCACGCCGACGACCGTGCCGTCCTCGGTGATCCCGGTCGCCGCAGACCCGGCCCGGCCGACCAGCCGGTACTCCTGCGGGCGGTCCGCCGACCACAGCACGGCGTGGTGCGAGTCGCCGGCTCCCCTGGCGGTTCCGGCGATGTCGCCCCGGCCGTTGACCGCGTGCACGAGGACCGCCTGGTAGCCGGGTGGGGTGGCCAGGAAGCGCAGCTTCCCGTCCCGGTGGACCCACCCGGTGCCGTCGCCGTTGGTGCCGACCACGACGCCGCCGGCGTTGACCGCCGCCGCGTGCCGCGCGCCGGTTGGCAGGACGGCTGCCCGGCCGTCGGTCCACAGCACGACCCGCCCGTCCTCCTGCCCGGTGCCGATCTCGCCGACGATGTACCGCCCGGTGGGGTCGACGCCGTTGGCCACCGCGACCGGACCGTCGATCGGCTGTGGCAACCACGACGCCTCGCAGGTGACCGGGGCGGCCGGCACGGTCCCGGCCGGTGATGCCGCGAGGGCCGGCGTGGCCGGAGCCGGCCGGCTGGCGGCCCCGCCGGGCTGGACGGCGCCCACGACGCCGAGCCCGGCCAGCACCGTCACCGCGGCGATCCCGCCGACGCGGCGGCGCTGGCGGCGTCGCCGGCCGTCCCGGACCGCGCGGCCCACGTCGACCCGCGGCTCGGGAACCGGCGCGGCCTGCAGCAGTGCGGCCATCCGCTGGTCGTCCAACGCGGTCATCTCGAATTCCTCCCGGCCAGCTCGGCGACGTCGAGCACTTGGCGGACCGCCGCCAGCGCCCGCGCCGTCTGCGATTTCACGTTGCCTTCGGAGCAGCCCATCGCGGCGGCCGTGTCGGCCAGCGACAGGTCACACAGGAACCGCAGGACCAGCACGGTGCGCTGGCCGCGAGGAAGGCGGGCGAGCGCGGCGAGCAGGCTGTCCCGCTCGGCCAGGTCGTCGTGCGGCGTGACCGGCCGGCGCTCCGGCTCCGGCATCCACCCCAGCAGCCGGACCTTCGCCCAGCTCAACCGCTTCTCGTCGACGAGCTTGTGGACCAGCATCCGGTGCACGTACGCGTCGACATTGTCGGCCCGGCTGACCCGGCGCCAGTTCACGTACAGCGATGTGATGGTCTGCTGCACCACGTCGTCGGCCAGGTGGGCGTCGCCGCACATCAGGAACGCGGTCCGGTGCAGTCTCGGCAGTCGCGCGGAGACGTACTCCACGAACTCACGCTCGGCATCCGCCATCGGGGCTCCCTCCTCCGCAGGCTCGACGGGTCCGGGCGACCGTCGGGTTGCGTCAGAGCGAAGTTCGGCGGGGTGCCAGATCGGCGCCGGTGACCCTGGCGCCACCGGGCCGACGGAAAACGTGCTGCCATCGGTGGCCGCCGTCGATGACCCGGCGGGGCCTCGTCACTCCCTGCCGGGCGGCCAGCCGCCGGCGGCGGGGCGTCGCTACTCCTCGGGCGGCAGGTCGCGGGCCGGGACGTCGAGGCGTACCTGGTCGTCGGTGACGGCGGCGATCTGCTCGGCGAGCACGTAGACCGCGCCGGTGCGGACCAGGTCGGTGGAGACCTTCAGGTAGCCGCTGTGCAGCAGCCGGGCCGCCAGGTCGGCCGGCACGTCCGGCTCCTCCACGGCCGTCGACTCGATCAGCTCGTCCAGGCTGCTGCCCGGGTCGGCGGTGGGGGCCTGCACGGTCACCGCGTTGGGATCACCCCGCTGGACCAGGTCGACGGTGCCGAACTCGGTGCCGTCGACGTCGATCACCCGCATGCCCGTGGTGATCCGGGAAACTGTCGCCTGCCGCTCGGTGCCCTGCTGCTCCATCCCGGGGCGGTTCCCGGCCCCCGCTCCGGCTAAACCACCGTCGAGATCTTGGACAGTTGTCGTTCGGGCCGAGCGCCAACTGTCCAAGATCTCGGGCGGGGTCCCTCACCAGGACGTCGGGGGGCGGGGGGAGAGTTCGCGCCACGTGTCGGTGCCCTGGAGCAGCGCCCGGACCGTCTCCTCGGCCTCCTCGGCGGTGCCGTACTCGTAGAACCGGGAGACGCCCTCGGAGCCGCCGGCGCGCTGCTCGACGTGCCACCGGTCGGCGTCCACCCGGAGGAAGACGTCGCGCCGGGCCAGCCGGCCCCATTTCCCGTTCCACCAGTGCTTCCGCTGCTCCATGGCGGGACTCTATCGAACAGGCGTACGAAAATGTGTGGCCCCTGCGGGAATCCCGCAGGGGCCGATGTGCGTGCGCCGGGTTCAGCGCCCGGTGGGTGGTTCCTCCCGGCGGCCGAGCACCTCGTCGAGCGCCCCGCGCCGCTGCCCGGGGGTGGTGTGGCCGGCGGCGACCAGGGCGTCACGGATCTCGGTGAGCAGCCGGACCTCCTCGCTCGGCGCCTTCGGCGGCGGCTCCTCGCCCCGCTTGCGTCGCTCGGCCAGCTTGTTCATCGGGTAGACGACCAGGAAGTAGAGCGCCCCCGCGGTGAGCAGGAACGTGATCAGCGCGTTCACGAACGCGATCCAGTCGAAGGCGATGCCGCGGAACATCGGGGCAGTGCCGGCCAGGCCCTTGTCGCTGCCCGTGATGAGCAGCACGAAGACCCGGATCAGCGGTTCCAGGAACGACTTGGTGAGCTGGGTGACCACGCCCGTGAACGCGGCGCCGATGACGACACCGACCGCCAGGTCGACGACGTTGCCGCGCATGATGAAGTCTTTGAAGCCCTTGAGCATCCGTACTCCCGAGGTGTCCGGTCTTCCGTCCGGCACAACCTATGCCCCGGGCAAGGGCTCCAGAAAAGCGCCGGCCTCGATCGCCGCGCGGCCCGGGTCGCCGGCCCGGATCGCCTCGACCAGCCGGGAGTGGTCGACGTAGCGTTCCGGCTCCAGCGCGCCGCCCATCGACTGGGCGATCGTGCTGTGCAGCGCGGCGCCGACCGAGGCGTACAGCTCGGCGAGCATGCCGTTGTGCGCCGCCGCGACCACGGCGGTGTGCAGCGCCGCGTCGGCCGCCACGAACTCGTCGAACCGGCCGTCGTGCCAGGCCGCCTCGCGGGCGGCTAGCGCGCCGTCCAGGGCCGCCAGGTCCTCGGTCGTACGCCTCAACGCGGCGAGCCGGGCGGCCTCCACCTCGAAGGCGCGGCGCACCTCGACCACCTCGGCCATCCGGTCGGCGGTGAGCCGGCGGGCCACCACCGGGGCCAGCTCGTCGGTCGACACCACGTACGTCCCGGAGCCCTGCCGGCACTCCAGCACCCCGGCGTGCACCAGCGCCCGCACCGCCTCGCGGACCGTGTTGCGGCCCACGCCGAGCGCCGCGACCAGCTGCGGCTCGGTGGGGATCCGTCCGCCGACCGGCCATTCGCCGCCGAGGATCCGCTCCCTGAGCTGGGCGATGGTCTGCCGCACCCGGTGGCCCCTGGGCGGCGCGGCGGCGGAATCAACCGACGGTGGCACTGGTTACAACACCTGCCCGGAATTCATCCCATGATTGTAGGTTCGGACGCATGACCCCGCCAACCACCGCCGCCGTCGACGCCGGGACCTCACCGCGTTCCGTGCGGGAGACGATCGCCGGGCCGGACGACGTGCCCGCACCGGCGGATGCGACGGCTCCTGCCGCCGGTCCCGTCGGCGCCACCCCCAAGCCGGCCGGACCGGTCGCCGGTGGCCTGCTCGTGCTCGTCGGCATGCTGCTCGTGGCGCTCAACCTGCGGGCCGCGATCACCAGCCTCGGCGCCCTGCTCGACGAGGTACGCGGCGGCCTGGCCCTCTCCGGGGCGCTGGCCGGGGTCGTGACCACCCTGCCCGCGGTGGCCTTCGCCGTCTTCGGGTCACTCACCCCCCGGCTGGTCCGCCGGAACTCCCCGGCCCGGGTGCTGGTGGTGGCGATGCTGATCCTCGCCGCCGGGCAGCTCGTCCGGGTCGGCACCGACTCCGCGCTGGTCTTCATCGCCGGCAGCGCCCTCGCGCTGGCCGGGATCGCGGTGGCGAACGTCCTGCTTCCGCTGCTGGTCAAGCAGTACTTCCCGCACCGCATCGGACTGGTCACCGGGGCGTACTCGATGACGCTGACGGTGGGCGCGACGGTGGCCGCCGCGGCGGCGGTGCCGGTGGCGCACCTCTTCGGCACCTGGCGGGCCGGGCTCGCCGTGTGGGCCGGGCTGGCCCTGGTGGCCGTACTCCCGTGGGTGCCGCTGGCGCTGCGGGCGCGCGCGGCCCGACGGGCGGCGACCCCGGCGGCGGTGGCGCCCCGTGCCCGCCGGATCCGGCCGGGGCGGACCCGTCTCGGCTGGGCGATGGCGGTCTACTTCGGGACGCAGTCGCTGGGCGCCTACGCGATCATGGGTTGGCTGGCCCAGCTCTTCCGCGACGCCGGCTACCGGCCGCAGGACGCCGGCCTGCTGCTCGCCGGGGTGACGGCGCTGGGCGTGCCGATCGCCCTGCTGATGCCGACCCTGGCCGGGCGGCTGCGCACCCTGCACCCGCTGGTGCTGACGCTCTCCGCCGCGATGGCCCTCGCCTACGTCGGGATGGCCGTCGCGCCGCACGACGGGGCGCTGCTCTGGGTGGTGCTGCTCGCGATCGGGCAGAGCGCCTTCCCGATGATCCTGGCCACCATCGGGCTGCGGGCCCGGACGACCGAGGGGACGGTGGCGCTCTCCGCGTTCAGCCAGAGCGTCGGCTACCTCATCGCCGCGCTGGGGCCACTGCTGGTGGGCATCCTCTACGGGACGACCGGCGGGTGGACCGTCCCGATCGGGTTCCTGCTGGCGGCACTCGCCGTGCAGACCGGCGCGGGCATGGTGATCGCCCGTCCCCGACACATCGAGGACGAGGCGTGAGGAGGAACCGTCAGGAGGTGGCCGGCGTGGGATCGCCGGCCACGGCCTGGTCGACCGTCGGGTAGGTGTGCAGCACCTCGACGAGACCGCTCACCTCGAGGATGCGCAGCACGCCCCGCTGCGGGGCGGCCAGCCGTACCACGCCGCCCGCCTCGTCGCAGCTGTTCTTGGCCCGGACGAACACCGACAGCCCCGTGGAGTCGCAGAACGAGACGTTCGCCAGGTCGAAGACGAGCCGGCTGCGGCCCTTGTCGAGCAGGTCGGTGATCTGGTCCTGGAGCTGCGGTGCGGTCGCCATGTCCAGCTCGCCCGCGACCGATACGACGACCACGTCGCCGCGTTGTTCCGTGTGCACCGTCAAGGACATTCGCCAGACCTCCTGTTATCGGGGAAACGGTATCCCACGATCGGGGTGGTACGCAGAACGGGAGGCGGTATCCGGTGGCCGTCCTCATTTGTTTGCCCTGCGACAAGTAGCGCTCCGACCCCCGGTGATAGAGTCCGCCGTCGAGGTCGAAGGGGGTTCGCCATGGCGTTGAGCGCCGAGGAAAGCGGCCGGCTGGCCGGTCTGCTGACCGGGCATGCCGATCGGATCATGCTGCGCTGGACGGAGATCGTCGCCGGGTCCCTGCGCGGGCGGCTCAGTCAGGGCGAGCTCCGCCGGCAGCTGCAGGAGCTGCACTCTAGCATGATCACTGCCAGTGGGCAGGGTCCCGTCGACCTCGACTCCGAGCAGGCCACCGAGCTGCGCGCCGTGCTCTCGGAGCTGTCCCGGGGGCGCGCCCGGCAGGGCTTCTCCGCCTCCGAGACCGCGATCAGCGTGTTCTCGCTGAAGGAGGTGCTGCTGGAGCTGATGGAGGCCGAGGGCGGCGCCCAGACGCTGCGTGACTACGTCGCCTTCTCCGGGCTGATCGACCAGATGGGCCTGTTCACCTTCGAGAGTTTCGTGCGCACCCGCGAGAGCCTCATCGCCGACCAGGCGGAGCAGCTGTTGGAGCTGTCCACCCCGGTGGTGAAGCTCTGGGAGGGCGTGGTCGCCGTGCCGCTGGTCGGCACCCTCGACTCGGCCCGGGCCCAGGTGGTGATGGAGCGGCTGCTCCAGACCCTGGTCGACACCGGCTCGCCCTACGCGATCATCGACATCACCGGCGTACCGGCGGTGGACACCCAGGTCGCCCAGCACATCCTCAAGACCGTGGTGGCCGCCCGGCTGATGGGCGCCGACTGCATCATCTCCGGCATCCGGCCGCAGATCGCCCAGACCATCGTGGCCCTGGGCATCGAGTTCGGCGACATCGCCACCAAGGCCAGCCTCGCCGACGCGCTGCGGCACGTGCTCCGGCTCACCGGGGTCGAGACCGGGCGCCGCCAGCGCCGGGAGGCCTGATGGAACGGGTGCCGATCCTCAAGATCGGCGACATCCTGCTGGTCTCCATCCAGGTCGACATGTCCGACCAGACGGCCGTCCAGCTCCAGGAGGACCTCGCGGAGCGGATCGTCGCCACCGGCTGCCACGGCGTGATCATCGACATCACCGCCCTGGACATCGTCGACTCCTTCGTCGGGCGGATGCTGTCGACCATCGCGTCGATCTCCAAGGTGCTCGACGCGGAGACGGTCGTGGTCGGGATGCGTCCCGCCGTCGCCATCACCCTGGTCGAGCTGGGCCTGTCGCTCAACGGCATCCGGACGGCGCTCAACGTCGAGCGGGGCATGGAGCTGATCGCGGCGGCCCACGCCGACGAGCACGAGCTCGCGTTCGACGACGAACCGGACGCCGAGACGACGGCGTTGTCATGACCGCCGGAGTCGACCTGGGCCAGCCGCAGGCGCAGGCGATCCGCAGCGACGAGGACGTGGTACGCGTCCGGCAGTTGGTGCGTACCGTGGCGGTGGCGGTCAAGCTCTCGCTGGTCGACCAGACCAAGGTCGTCACCGCGGCGAGCGAGTTGGCCCGCAACACCCTGGTGTACGGCGGCGGCGGCTCGGTCGAGGTGGCCATCGCGGACAACGGCCGGCGGCGGGGCGTGCGGATCATCTTCGCCGACTCCGGCCCGGGCATCGCCGACCTCGACCTGGCGCTGACCGACGGCTACACCACCGGCGGCGGGCTCGGACTCGGGCTCAGCGGCGCCCGCCGGCTGGTCGACGAGTTCGACATCCAGACCGCCGCGGGTGAGGGAACCCGGATCACGGTCACCAAATGGGCCCGATGAACGACGACGTGGTCTCCGACCGCGGAGTCTGGTACCGGGTCGAGAGCGGCAGCGCGGCGAGCACGGCGCGTCGGGCTGCCGAACGGCTCGGCGCCCAGCTCGCCCTGGGCGACGCCCGTATCGCCGACCTGTCCATCGTCGCCGCCGAGCTGACCAGCAACCTGGTCAAGCACGCCGACGACGGTGTCCTGCTGCTGCGCCCGGTGCGGCACGACGGGAATGCCGGCGTGGAACTGGTCGCCCTCGACTCCGGGCCGGGAATGGCCGACCTCACCGCCTCCATCGAGGACGGGCACTCCACCGTCGGGACGCTCGGCATCGGCCTCGGCGCGATCGTCCGGCAGGCGAGCTGGTTCGACGGCTACTCCCGGCCGCCGCGTGGCACCGTCCTCGCCGTCCAGGTCTGGCCGAAGGCCGACGGCGGGCACGAGCGGCCCTGGGTCGGCGCGCTCAGCCGGCCGATACCCGGGGAGTCGGTCAGCGGCGACGGGTACGCGTGGCGGATCGTCGAGGGCCGGCGCCAGGTGCTGGTCTGCGACGGCCTGGGACACGGTCCGCTCGCCTCCGCCGCCACCGACGCCGCGCTCGACGCGTTCCGCAAGGCGCCGGCGGGGGCCCCGTCGGCGGTCGTCGCGCACCTGCACCGCTCGATGTCGCACACCCGGGGCGCGGCGCTCGCCGTGGCCGAGCCGGACCCGTCGGCCGGGGTGCTGCGCTACTCGGGGCTGGGCAACATCGCCGCCGCCGTGATCGGCGGCGACGGCAAGCGGCGGGGCCTGGTCTCGCTGCCCGGCATCGCCGGGCACCAGCGACCCTCGGTCCGGGAGTACGACTACCCCTTCGACGCCGACGCCCTGCTGGTCATGCACAGTGACGGGGTGGTCGACCGCTGGCAGTTCGCCGACTATCCCGGTCTCGCCGACCGGTCGCCCCTGGTGGTGGCCGCGGCGCTGCTGCGGGACGCCGGCACGCGCCGCGACGACGCCTGCGTCCTGGCCGCCCGGGCCTGGTCGTGACCAGGTCCGCCGGGGCGCCGCTGCTGACGATGGCGCTGCGGGTCGAACACGACATCTTCGTCGTCCGGCAGCGGGGCCGTGAGGTCGCCGCCGCGGTGGGGCTGGAACACCAGGACCAGGTACGCATCGCCACGGCGCTCAGCGAGGTGGCCCGCGACCTGCTGCACTCGGCCGGCGGGGCGGAGGTGGCATTCGCCCTCGTCCACGACGCCGCCGACGGCAGGCGGCACCTGCGGGTGGACCTCGTCCCCGTGCGCCCGCTGCCCGGCGGGCGGTACGAGCCGCAGTCCGGTGCGGTGGCGCGGTTGGTGGACAAGTTGGGCGTGGCGACACGCGAGGGGGCTACGGTCGTGAGGATGTCCCGACGTGTCCCGGTCACCGCAGAGGTGCTGACCCCCGAGCGTCTCGCCGAGCTGCGCTCCGAGCTCGACCGGAACGCCCCGGGCAGCGCCCTGGACGAGCTGACCACCCAGAACGTCCAACTGATCGCCGCCCTCGACGAGGTACGCAGCCAGCGCGACGAGCTGGCCGTCCT
The DNA here is from genome assembly GCF_031845925.1 of Micromonospora reichwaldensis. Lineage (NCBI taxonomy): Bacteria > Bacillati > Actinomycetota > Actinomycetes > Micromonosporales > Micromonosporaceae > Micromonospora > Micromonospora reichwaldensis. The sequence goes on from NZ_JAVRFL010000014.1 coordinate 134,806, forward strand.
GAACGAGGAGCTGGCCGAGACCAACCGCGGGGTGATGGCGCTCTACAACCAGCTCACCGAGGAGCTGGAGGCGACCAACCGCGGCGTGGTGGCCCTCTACGCCGAGCTGGACGAGAAGTCCGCGCAGCTGCGCGCGGCCAGCGAGTCGAAGAGCCGGTTCCTGGCGAACGTCAGCCACGAGCTGCGGGCCCCGGTCACCGCGATCATCGGCCTGGGCCGGCTGCTGGGCGACTCCGCCTCCGACCCGCTCACCGCCGAGCAGGCCCGCCAGGTCGGGCTGATCCGCTCCTCGGCGGGTGACCTCCTCACGTTGGTCAACGAGCTGCTGGACCTGGCCAAGGCCGAGTCGGGCCGGATCGAGCCCGACTGGACCGAGGTCGACCTGCGGCCGGTCTTCGGCCAGTTGCGCGGCACACTACGGGCCCTGGCCACCCGGCCCGACGTCGAGCTCGTGGTGGAGGAGCCGCCCGTTCCGGCGACGCTGCGTACGGACGAGGTGCTGCTCGCCCAGGTCCTGCGCAACCTGCTGCACAACGGGCTCAAGTTCACCGAGCGCGGCGAGGTCCGGCTGCGGGCGGAGCGGCAGGACGAGCGCTGGTCGCTCATCGTCTCCGACACCGGCGCGGGCATCCCCCCGGAGCTGCACGAGCGGATCTTCGAGGAGTTCTACCAGGTGCCCGGCGCGACCCGGGTCGGCGGAACGGGTCTCGGCCTGCCGTACGCGCGGCGGCTGGTGACCCTGCTCGGCGGCAGCCTCGTGATGTCCAGCGAGCCGGGCCGGGGCAGCACGTTCACCGTCACCCTGCCCGTGGGCGGAGCGTGAGGTGGAGGGCGGCCCGGCGACGGTACTGGTGGTCGACGACAGCCCCACCAAGCGCTACCTCCTGGTGAGCTGGCTCTCCCGGGCGGGCTTCGCGGTGCTGGAGGCCGAGAACGGCGCCGAGGCGCTGGCCCGGGTCGGGGTGGACCCGATCGACCTCGTGGTGCTCGACGTGCGGCTGCCCGACCTGAACGGCTTCGAGGTCTGCGAGCGGATCAAGGCGGCGCACCCGTCGATGCCGGTGATCCACGTGTCCGCGCACGCGGTGGACGTGGTGGACCGGGCGCAGGGGCTGACCCGGGGCGCGGACGCGTATCTGGCGGAGCCGATCGAGCCGGAGGAACTGGTCGCCACCTCCCACGCGGTGCTGCGCTACTACCGGGCCCGGCAGCGCGCGGAACTGCTCGCCGAACGGCTCCTCGGCCTGGCCGACACCACCATGGCGGTGCACTCCGCGCCGAACTTCGCGCGGCTGCTGGAGGCGGCGGCGGCCGGCGCCGCGCAGATCTTCCACAGCCCGGCCGCCGTGGTCGCCGAGACGTTCGACGGCGACTGTATCGCCGGGACCGCGGACGGCCCCGACGGCACGGCCACGATCGTCCCGTGGGTCGTCGACGACACCGGGGTGCCGACCGGGACGACGGTCCGGGTGGACGATCCGGCCGCCTGGGGCCTGGTCGACTGGCCGGCGGACGACACGGTCTCGGTGGCCGCCACCCGGCTGCGCGAGGACCGGGCGCCGCTCTACGTCGTCGTGCCCACCGCCACGCAGACCGCCCGCACCCCCGTGCTGCGGCAGCTCGCCCAGGCCGTGGCGGCGGCGGTGGAGGCGCAGCGCTCCTTCGACGAGGAGCACCGCATCGCGGTCACCCTCCAGCGCAGCCTGCTGCCGCGCCGGATTCCGCAGGTCAGCGGGCTCGACCTGGCCGTGCGCTACGAGCCGGCGAGCGCGCAGACCGAGGTGGGGGGCGACTTCTACGAGCTGGTGATGCTCGACGGCCACCTGCTGCTGGCGATCGGGGACGTGGCCGGTCACTCGCTGCACGCCGCGACGGTGATGGCCGAGCTGCGGCACGCGGTGCGGGCGTACGCGGTGGAGGGGCACCAGCCGGGCGAGATCCTGCACCGGGTCAACGAACTCATGCGCACCCTGCTCCCCGACGAGCTGGCCACGATCTGCGTGCTGCTGCTGCACCCGCCCAGCGGCCGGGTGCGGCTGGCCAGCGCCGGGCACCTGCCGCCGGCGCTCAGCATCGACGGCAAGGTGGAGTTCGTGCAGCATTCGGCCCCGCTGCTCGGGGTCCGCGCGCCCCGACCGCCCGACCTGGAGTTCGTGCTGCCGGCCGGGGCGACGCTGGTGTTCTACACCGACGGACTGATCGAGCGGCGGGACACCACCATCGACGACGGGCTGGCCGCCCTGGCCGTGGCCGCCACCCGGGTCGACGACGACCTGGACCGGTTCTGCGAACGGCTCCTGGTCGAGCTGGCTCCGCCGGAGATCCACGACGACGTCGCCGTGGTGGCCCTCCGCCGCAACTGAGCCGGCCTCGCGCGGGGCGGCGACGGCGGGGCCACCCTCGTACCCTGAGCTGATGGCCACGAAGACTGGTGATCTGCTCGCCGCTGCGGCGCCCCGTGCCGTCGCGGTGGTCCGGGGCGTCTCGGACGACCAACTGGACCTGCCGACCCCGTGCAGCGACTACGCCGTGCGCGACCTGCTCAACCACCTCTACGACGTGGTGGTCAACTTCCAGGCCCTCGCCGGCAGGGGGCAGCCGGCGTGGGCGGAGAAGCCCGACCACCTGGCCGAGGGCTGGCGGGACCGGTTCGAGGCGGAGACCGCGAAACTGGTCGAGGCGTGGTCGGACCCGGCCGCGCTGGAGGGGGTCTCGCCCGGGATGGGGCTGCCGCAGGAGACGGTCGGCACCATGGTGCTGCTCGACCTGACGGTGCACGCCTGGGACCTGGCGGTCGCCACCGGGCAGCCGTTCCGCCCCGCGCCGGAGGCGCTGCCCCCGCTGTACGCCCTGACCGAGCAGATGGGGCCGATGGCCCGGGAGCAGGGCGTCTTCGGGGAGCCGGTGGGGACGTCGTCGTCGGACGCTCCCGAGATCGACCGTCTGCTCGCCCTGACCGGCCGGGACCCGGGCTGGTCGGCGGGCGCCTGAGCTCGAAGCGCCACCAGGCCCGCGCGGCACCCCCGCCGCGCGGGCCTCCTTGACAGTCACTATTCACCGGGTGAATAGTGACGCGGTGTCCACCCCGCACGTGTTGCTGGGCCTGCTGGCCGCCGGCAACCGGCACGGCTACGAGCTGAAGCGCGCCCACGACGAGCGCCTGCCCCGCGCCAAGCCGCTGGCCTTCGGGCAGGTCTACTCGACCCTCGGCCGGTTGCAGCGGGACGGCCTGGTGGCACCCGCCGGGCAGGAACGCGAAGGCGGTCCCGACCGCACCGCGTACTCGCTGACCGCCGACGGCCGGGCCGCGCTCCATCGGTGGCTCGCCGAGGTCGAGCCGCCGATGCCGTACGTCGCCAGCACGCTCTTCGCCAAGGTGGTCGTGGCGCTGCTGGTGGCCGACGCGGACCGGGCCCGGACCTACCTCGTCGCCCAGCGGCAGGCCCACACCGAGCGGCTGCGCGAGCTGACCGCAGTGAAGACGGCGCCCTCGGCCAGCCTCGACGACATCGTCGCGGCCGACTTCGCCATCGCCCATCTCGACGCCGACCTGCGGTGGTTGCAGACCACCCTGGGCCGCGTCGCCGACTGGCACCGGGAGGTGCACTCGTGACGCAACTTCAGGCTCGCGGCGTGGTCAAGGCCTACGGACGGACACCCGCGCTGCGTGGCGTCACCGTCGACGTCGCCGAGGGGGAGATCGTCGCCGTCACCGGCCCGAGCGGCTGCGGCAAGTCCACCCTCCTGCACTGCCTCGCCGGCATCCTGCGTCCGGACGCCGGCGAGGTGAGCTGGAACGGGCACCGGATCGACACCTGGTCCGAGGCGGCACGATCCAGGCTGCGGCGCACCGAGTTCGGGGTGCTCTTCCAGTTCGGCCAGCTCGTCGCCGAGTTGACCGCCGCCGAGAACGTCGCCCTTCCGCTGCTCCTCGCCGGCACCCGGCGGCGGGAGGCGCGGACGGCGGCGCTGTCCTGGATGGAGCGGCTCGGCGTGGCCGACCTGGCCGACGTCCGGCCGGGCGAGATGTCCGGCGGGCAGCAGCAGCGCTGCGCGATGGCACGGGCGCTGGTCACCGAGCCCCGGGTGCTCTTCGCCGACGAGCCGACCGGCGCGCTGGACACGCTCACCGGCGAGCAGGTGCTCGTCCAACTCGTCCGGCTCGCCCGCGAGCAGCGGACCACGGTCGTCCTGGTCACCCACGAGCCGCAGATCGCCGCGTACGCCGACCGCGAGGTCATCCTCCGCGACGGCATGGTCGACCACACCGGGCTCGGCCTCGACACCCCGCTGCCGGGCAGCCGCCGGTGAGACCGTCGACGCTGGTACGCCTCGCCCTGGCCGGCACCCGCACCGACACCGTCCGGGTGGCGCTGACCGCGCTCAGCGCCGCCCTGGCCACCCTCGTCGCCCTCGCCGCGCTCACCGTGCTGGCCATCCCCACCCCGCCCGCCACCGACGGCAACGGCAGCCGTTGGTCCCACCAGTACGCCAACCAGCTGCTCGTCGAGCCGGGGCTGCGCGGCGGCACGGCCTTCGCCCTGCTGCTGCTCATGATTCCCGTGCTGGCGTTGGCCGGGCAGTGCGCCCGGCTCGGCGCCCCGGCGCGGGACCGCCGGCTGGCCGCGTTCCGGCTGGCCGGCGCCACCCCCGGCCAGGTGACCCGGATCGCCGTGCTGGAGGCCGGCCTGGCGAGCCTGCTCGGCACGCTGGCCGGCGCGTCGGTCCACTTCGTCGGCCGGGAGCTGTTCGACCGGCCCGACGCCCGGGGCCGGCTCGTCCTGCCCACCGACGTGCTGCCCGCCCCCGGCGTGCTGGCGGCGGTGCTGGCGGGGCTGCCGGTCGTGGCGGCGCTGGCCACCGCGCTGATGCTGCGCCGGGTGAGCACGACCCCGTTCGGCGTGCTGCGTACGCACCGCCGGGAACGTGGCCCCCGACCCTGGGCGGGCGTCCTCATCGGCGCCGGGCTGGCCGCCTTCGTCGCCGTCGAACCGGTCACCCGCCTCTACGACCGGCGCGACACCGACCCGCCGTCGTGGCTGGTGCCGGCGCTGCTGGTCAGCGGCGGGCTGGCCGCGATGGTCGGGGTGGTCGTCGGCACCGGCTGGATCTCCTGGACGGCCGGGCGGATGCTGCACCGCTACGCCCGGGGGCCGGCCGCGCTGCTCGCCGCCCGCCGGTTGACGGCCGACCCCTGGGCGGGCAGCCGCACCTTCGCCGCCCTGCTGGCGGCGGTGCTCCTCGGGGCGGGCGCGGCCGGGCTGCGGGAGTACTTCGTCGCGGCGGGCGAGCTGGGCCGGCGGACCGGCAGCGGACTGGCCGGCGACGACGGCTTCTACCTGCGGACCATGGACCTGGTGGACCTGGCGGTGGCGGTGGCCATGCTGGTCGCCGCCGGTGGGCTGGTCGTCGCGGTGGTGGAGGGGATCACCGCCCGGCGGCGCGCGTACGCGGCTCTGGTGGCGACCGGGGTGCCCCGGCCCACGCTCGGCCGGTCCATCGCCTGGCAGTCGCTGGCCCCTGCCGTGCCGGCGGTGGCCGTCGCGCTCGCCGTGGGCCTGCTGCTGGCCCGGGGGCTGTTCCGCACGCCGACCGCCAGCCACTACGACGAGGTCTGCGACGCCACCGCGCAGCTCTGCGCCGACCCCGCCACCCGGGCGCGCCACACCCGGGTCGTGGCGATGCCGGACGTGACCGTGCCGCCCGACGTACCGCTGGAACAGCTGGCCCTGCTCGGGGCCGGCGCCCTGGCGGGGGTGCTGGCGACGGTCGGCGTCGGCCTGCTCCTCCTGCGCGCGAGCACGGCCGTCGAGGAGCTGCGGGTGACCTGAGCCGGGAGACGGCCCCCGTGCCGGGTCAGGCGGCGAACAGGCCGGCGGAGAGCGCGAGCAGCGTCCCGGCGGCGGCGGAACAGCAGCACACCAGCAGGAACGCGACCACCGCGAGGATCGCCCAGACGCGCCGGTCGCGCGCCGCCGCGCGCCACCCCGACGCCGGTACGTCCCCGGCCGGCCCGTCGTCGTCCACGCCGTCGCCCCCGCTCACTCCGGCAGTCTAGGCACCGGCGCGCGGGCCGCCGGGTGCCGGCGCCCGGACGGGTGAACGCGCCGCGGCCGGCCCGCGCGCCGCGAGGCGGCAGGCGATCCTGGCGTCACCGGGACGTGTCCAGGCCAGCCCGGGGGCCGATTCACCGGAGTACGACCCGTGCACTTCACCAGCGAGGACATCGCGGTCAACCACAAGTCGAACCTCGACGCGAACAACGGCGCGGTGATCCAGCTGTTCGTCCGCTGGTTCAAACCCGACCTTCCGCCGAGCCGGCCCCGCCAGCCGGTGCTCATGGTGCACGGCCGCAGCAGCCCGGGGCTCGTCTCGTTCGACCTGGAGTACGACGCGGGGGAGGGCAGGTACAGCTGGGCGAGGGAGCTGGCGGAGGACGGGTTCGACGTCTTCGTCATGGACCTGCAGGGGATGGGAAGGTCGACCCGCCCGGTGCAGATGAACGACCCCTGCAACATCAACCCGCTCCAGCAGCACCTCCTGCTGCCCCGGGAACCCTGCGCGGCCAGGTATCCGAAGCAGCTCACCAACTCGGCGAGCGACTGGGCGGAACTCGGTACCGTCGTGAACTGGATCCTGGGCCAGCCGGACATGCCACCGAAGGTCGATCTGATCGGCTACTCGGCGGGCGCGTACGCCGTGGGGCCGTTCGCCATGACGGTCGACCCCGCCAAGGTGGCCAGCATCCTCCTGCTCGCACCGATCTTCGCGGTGACGGGCCCGTCGACGCCGCCGGCGCTCCCGGTCAGCTCCCCCTGCCCCGTGTACGGCTTCCCCATGCACATCCTGCACAAGGCCGGTCTCAGGAAGTCGTGGGACAGCGAGGTTGACGTGGAGCCCCGCTACCCGGGCCAGCGGGACGACGCGCACGGCATCATCGACGTGGTGTGGGACGCCTTCCTCGCCAACGACCAGCTGGGTCGCACCTGGGGGCCCGGTGTCTCGCGGTTCCGCAACGGGTTCTGGTGGGGCTGGAACCAGGAGCGGGTGACCGCCGACCACACCAACCTCGGCGAGAAGGTGCCGGTGCTCATCGTGTACGGGCAGAAGGACGTCACGGCCAACAACACCGCGCTGAACTTCTCGGTCCCGGAGCTCTACCGGTCCATCCAGGGCCGGCACAAGCTGATGTACCGGCTCGACGGCACCGGGCACCTCGTCGTCTGGGAACGCCAGCGCACGTGGCTGCACAAGCTGTCCCGCAAGTGGCTGCGCAGCGCGCGGCACCCGAACCGGCCGTACAACGTCGACGGCAACACCACCGGGACGTTCGTCGTCCCGTGGGAGGGCGACCCGGTCGAGATGGACTACGCGTCAGGGCGGACGGACCAGCCGCTCGCCGCCCCGCTCGAACCGATGTAGGCCCGCCGGCGCCCCGTGCGTCGGGCAGGATGGGCCGATGGATCTGGTCTCGATCACCGACGTCCGGAACGCCGCCGCCGACATCGCGGGCACCGTGTCGCGTACCCCGCTGCTGCGCACCGGTTGGGACGCGCAGCTGTGGCTCAAGCCGGAGAGCCTGCAACCGGTGGGGTCCTTCAAGCTGCGCGGCGCGACCCACGCGGTCGCCCGGCTGACGCCCGAGGAGCGGGCGCGCGGCGTGGTCACCCACTCCTCCGGCAACCACGGCCTGGCCCTGGCGTACGCGGCCCGCGCGGCCGGCGTGCCGTGCCGGATCGTGGTGCCCGAGGGCGCCCCGGCCGCGAAGGTGGACCGGATCCGGGCGCTGGGCGTCGAGGTGCTGCTGGTGCCGCCGCCGCAACGCGGGCCGGAGGCGGAGCGGATCGCCGCGACGACGGGTGCGGTGCTGGTGCCGCCCTTCGACGACCGGCGCGTCATCGCCGGCCAGGGCACGGTCGGGCTGGAGATCGTCGAGGACCTGCCCGACGTCGACGTGGTGCTGGTGCCCGTGGGCGGCGGCGGGCTCTCCTCCGGCGTCGCGACCGCGGTCACCGCACTGCGCCCGGCGGCGACGGTGATCGGCGTCGAGCCGGAACTCGCCGCCGACGCGCGGGAGTCGCTGGCGGCCGGGTCGGTGGTGGTGTGGGGCGAGGAGCGCACCTACCGGACGATGGCCGACGGGCTGCGCCTGCCCCCGTCCGAGCTGACCCTCGCCCACCTGCGGGCGCGGCTCGACCGCATCGTCACGGTGACCGAGGAGGAGATCCGCGCCGCGATGGGTCGGCTGGTCACCGACGCCCGCCTGGTGGTGGAGCCGAGCGGCGCGGTGGCCGTGGCCGCCCGGCTGTTCCGCGCCGCCGAGCTGCCGCCCGGCCGTACGGTCGCCGTGGTCACCGGCGGCAACGTCGACCCGACGGTGCTGGCGGGCGTCCTGCGCTGAGCGGACGCCGGGCGTCCTGCGCTGGGCGGGCGTCGGGCGTCCTGCGCTGAGAGCGTTAGGAAGGGCACCTTCCTATGCAGAATCCGTTAAGAAGGTGCCCTTCCTAACATGCAGGTCAGGCGCGGCCGAGGCGGTCGAGGATCCAGGCGTTGACGAACGCCTCCTCGCGCCAGGAGTCGTAACGGCCACTGGGGCCGCCGTGGCCGGCGCCCATCTCGGTCTTCAGCAGGTAGTCGCCCTGCGGGGCGACCGCCCGCAGCCGGGCGACCCACTTCGCCGGCTCGTGGTAGAGCACCCGGGTGTCGTTGAGGCTGGTCACCGCGAGGATCGCCGGATAGTCCACCGCCCGCACGTTCTCGTACGGCGTGTACGACTTCATGTAGGCGTAGACCTCCGGGTCGGCCAGCGGGTTGCCCCACTCCTCCCACTCGGTGACGGTCAGCGGCAGCGACGGGTCGAGGATCGAGGTGAGCGCGTCCACGAAGGGCACCTGCGCGACGATCCCGGCGAACGCGTCCGGGGCGATGTTGGCGACCGCCCCCATCAGCAGCCCGCCGGCCGAGGCGCCCCGGGCCACGAGCCGGTCGCTGGTCGTCCAGCCCGCCTTGACCAGGTGCCGGGCGCAGGCCACGAAGTCGGTGAACGTGTTCTTCTTGGCCAGCAGCTTGCCCTGGTCGTACCAGCTGCGGCCCAGCTCGCCGCCGCCCCGGGTGTGCGCGACGGCGAAGATGACGCCCCGGTCCAGCAGGGAGAGCCGGGCGACGGAGAACCACGGGTCCATGCTCGCCTCGTACGAGCCGTAGCCGTAGATCACGCAGGGGGCGGAGCCGTCCTTCGGCGTGCCGGCCCGGCAGACCAGCGAGACCGGCACCCGGGTCCCGTCGTCGGCGAGCGCCCAGTCGCGGTGCTGCTCGTAGTCGGCCGGGTCGTACGCCCGCCCGTCCGGCCCGGGCTTCACCGGCTTCTGCCGGCGCAGCACCATCTGCCGGGTGACCAGGTCGTAGTCGTAGACCGAGTCGGGGGTGACCAGCGAGGCGTAGCGGAGCCGGATCTGCCCGGTGCGGTACTCCGGGTTGTCGTGCAGGCCGACGCTGTAGAGCGGCTCCGGGAAGTCGATGTCGAAGGCGTCGCCGCCGCCGACGGGCAGCACCCGCAGCCCGGTCAGCCCGTTGGTGCGCAGCGAGACGACCAGGTGGTCGGCGAAGGCGTCGACGGCCTCCAGCCGGGTGCCGGGCGAGTGCTCGATGAGCGGCACCCAGTCGCCGGGCGCGTCCGCCGAGGTCCAGGCCAGCGCGAAGTCCTCCGCGCCGTCGTTGTGCAGGATCAGGAAGCGGTGCCCGTGGTGCTCGACGGTGTATTCGACGCCCTGCCGGCGGGGTGCCACGGACGCCGGCGCGCCGGTCGGGTTGCCGGCCGGGATCACCAGCACCTCGCTGGTGATCTTGCTGTGCACGTCGATGATGACGAACCGCTCCGAGCGGCTCAGCTCCACGCCGACCCAGAACCGCTCGTCGTCCTCCTGGTAGACCACCACGTCCTCGGTGGACGCCGTGCCCAGGGTGTGCCGCCAGACCCGGTTGGGGCGCCACGTCTCGTCCACCGTCACGTAGAACAGCACGGATGCGTCGGTGGACCAGGCGGTGCCGTAGAACGTGTCGGGCACCTCGTCGGGCAGCAGCTCGCCGGTGGACAGGTCCTTGACCCGCAGCGTGAACCGCTCGTCGCCGGAGAAGTCCGTGGAGTAGGCCAGCCACCGCCCGTCCGGGCTGACGTCGAACGCGCCGAGCGCGAAGAAGTCGTGCCCCTCGGCGAGCAGGTTGCCGTCGAGCAGCACCTCCTCGCCGTCGAGCGGCGCGCCGTCCGCGCTGACCGGCGGCTCGGTCTCGCCGTCGCGGACCGCCCGGCGGCACTGCACGCCGTACTGCTGGCCCTCGACCGTCCTGGTGTAGTACCAGTAGCCGCCCTTGCGGCCGGGCACCGACAGGTCGGTCTCCTGGGTGCGCCGGCGGATCTCCTCGAACAGGTCGGCGCGCAGTCCTTCGAGGTGCGCCGTCCGGGCCTCGGTGTACGCGTTCTCGGCGGTCAGGTAGGCGATCGTCTCCGGGTCGTCCTTGGCGGTGAGCCAGGCGTACTCGTCGACGACGGTGTCGCCGTGGTGGGTGCGCTCGCTGGGCACCCGCTTCGCCGTGGGCGCGGGGGTCTCGGTGGTCACGGCGTCACGTTACCGGCCGCGCGCCGCCCGCCGCGCGGCCTCGACGGCGACCCGCCGCCACACCTTTCGAACATGTGTACGATGGCCGGCATGGCGGCTGCAGCGAGTTCCACCGACCGGCCCGGAGCCCTCGACATCACGCGGCGATTGACGGAGATCTGCGGCCCGCCGTTCGCCCGCTTCGCCGGCCCGGCCGACGAGGTGGCCGGCCGCCCGGCCCGCTGGGTGGCCGTGCCGGGCGGTCCGCGCGCGGCGGCCGAGGTGCTGCGGCTCGCCGCCCGGCACGACCTGACGGTGGTGCCGCGCGGCGCCGGCACGAAGATCGACTGGGGTGCCGCCCCCGACCGGGTCGACATCATGCTCGACACCGGCCGGCTCGCCGGGATCGGGCACGAGCCGGTCGGCGCGCCCACCACCGAGGTCGGGGCCGGCACCCCGCTGCGGGCGGTGCAGGCCACTCTGGACCGCACCGGGCAGCGCCTGGCGCTCGACGCCCCCTCGCCCGGGGCCACCCTCGGCGGCGTGCTCGCCGCCGGCGAGGCGGGACCGCTGCGGCACCGCCACGGCAGCCCCTGCGACCAGCTCGTCCGGGTGCGCTACCTCGACGCCGACGGCGAGCTCGTCGACGCCGGGGGCGGCGCGGCCGGGCTGGAGCTGGCCCGGCTGCTCTGCGGCTCGCAGGGGGCGCTCGGCGTGCTGGTCTCCGCGACCCTGCGGGTGCAGGCCGTCCCGGCCGGCCGGATCTGGGTCAGCCGACCGGTGTGGACCCCGCTGGAGGTGCACGACCTGGTCCGCACCGTGCTCGCCGCGCGCCTCGACCCGGCGGCGGTCGAGCTGGACCTGCCGGCCGGCGCGGGACCCCGGCCGCGCCAGGGCAGCCGGGCCGCCGCGATGGCCGCGCACCCGTCCATGGCGGGGCGCGTCCGCGGCGGCCCGGCCGGCGCCGGTCGGCTGGTGGTGCTGCTGGAGGGCGGCCCGGCCGACGTCGCCGAGCGCGCCGACCGGCTCGTTGCGCTCCTCGGCCCGGGCGCGGCCGCCAGCCACGCCGCGCCCGAGTGGTGGCGGCGTTATCCGTTCGGCCCGGGCGACACCGCGCTGCGCATCGAGGTGCCGATCGCCGACCTGCACGCCGCCGTCTACGCGCTGCGGGACGCCGCCGGCGGCCCCGTCCCGGTGCGCGGCTCCGCCGGTCTCGGCGTGGTGCACGCGGCCCTGCCCGCTGCCATGTCCCCCGACCGGGTGGCGTCGATCCTGGCCGCCGTCCGGGGCGTGCTCCTCGCCCGGCAGGGCCGGTGCGTGGTGGTCTCCGCGCCGGCGGCCGTCCGGCGGGCCGTCGACCTGTGGGGCGAACTGGCCGGGCTGGCCCGGCTGCGCGCGGCCAAGGAGCACCTCGATCCCCACCGCCGCCTCGCCCCGGGCCGCCTCCCGGGCGGCCTCTGACCGGCTCCGGCCAGCTCCCGGTGCGAGCGGGGCGGGAGGGCGGCGCGGCCGGGGTCGCGCGCGGCTCAGTCCATCCACCAGCGGTGCAGGTCGGCGCCGACCGGCGTGAAACGGCTCGCGGCCACGACCACCGCGCCCACGGTCAGGGCGAGCAGCACCCGCCACGTGCGGCGGGACATGGCCGACCGGTCCCGGGCCAGCAGGACGACGGAGTGGACCGCCAGCAGCGGCCCGGCGACCAGGCCGGCGAGGTAGAGCAGCGACACCGCGCCGTACAGCCAGGTGAGGGGGTTCGCTCCGCTCAGGCCGAACGGCACCAGGTCCTTCGGGTCGTACGCCCCGCTGCGCATCTCCTCGGGGCCGACCCCGGCGGCGGCCATCCGGCCGACCCCGAGCGCGAGGACGACGACGAAGGCGGCGGTGAGCGCCGACTGGGCGGCGACGGTGCTGCGCAGCAGCGGCGGCCGCTCGGCGGATGCATGGACGGTGCTCGACATGCGGTCAACCTAGCGAACCCGTCCGGTGGCGCCGGTCGGCCTGCTCGCCCGGCCGTCCGCGCCGGTGCCCGCCGCCGCGATCGTCCGGCCCGGTCGCGGCGTGCCGGCCCGTCGCGTCGATGGTGCCGCGACCCTGCCGGCCCGGCCACCGCTGCTCAGGTGGCGTCGTTGCGGAGCACCAGGATGGCGATGTCGTCGCGGGGCGCCTCGGCCGAGAAGCCGATCGCCGTCGAGCGGAGCCGGGCCGCGATCACGTCGGCCGGGTAGCCGGCCAGCGGGGCGGCGGCGTCGCGCAGCCGCTCGGTGCCGAACAGCTCCCGGCCGCGCCGCCGCTCGGTGACCCCGTCGGTGTAGAAGACCAGCGAGTCCCCCGGGGCGAGCGGCACCTCGGCCGTCGGGGAGGCGATCGAGTCGAGCAGGCCGAGCGCGGTGCCGCCGATGCCGACGAAACGCGCACCGCCGCCAGCGGGCAGCAGCACTGGCCGGTCGTGGCCGGCGAGGTGCAGGGAGACGTCGAGCCGGTCGCCGTCGCCGGGGCCGACCGCCGCCAGGGCCAGCGTGCAGTAGCGGCCGCCGCCCCGCTCGAGCAGCGTCTCGTTGACCCGGGCCAGCGCCTCCGGCAGCGGCTTGCCGTCGCCCACCAGCACCCGGATGACGTCGCGGACCAGGCCGGTGACCGTCGCCGCCTGCACCCCCTTGCCCGAGACGTCGCCGATCACCACCAGCCAGCGGCCGTCCGGCAGGGGCACCACGTCGTAGAAGTCGCCGCCGACGTCGACGTCACCGCCGGTCGGGACGTACTCGGCGGCGAAGCCGATGCTCTCGACCACGGGCAGCACCGGCGGCAGCAGCGACTGCTGGAGGGTGTGCGCGACGCGCCGGCGCTCGGCGTGGATCCGGGCGTTCTCGATCGCCAGCGCCGACCGCCGGGCGACGTCCTCCAGCACGGCGACCTCGTCCGGGTCGTGCCGGTGCCGCTGGTGCCGGCCGACGGCCAGGGTGCCCAGCCGCTGGCCCCGCGCGATCAACGGGACGGCGAAGCCCTCCATCGGCGCGCCGAGCGGCATCTGGGTGCCGTTGCGGGACGCCTCGCGCAGCCGGGCCTGGACCGAGTCCGGGCCGGTCTCCGCGAGCACCTGGTGGAGCTGGGGCAGCACCGACTCGTCGGCGTGGCTGGCCGCCGCGAGGCGGAGCCGGCCCCACTCGTCGGTCGTGTGGACCGCGCACCACTGCCCGAGCCGGGGAACCACGAGCTGGGGGACGAGCGCCATGGTCAACTCGACGTCCAGCGACTGCGCGAGCAGCTCGCTCGCCTCGGCGAGGAAGGTCAGCCAGGCCTGCCGGCGGACGTCCGCCCGGCGCAGCCGGTCGTTCTCCAGGTGCAGCGAGAGCCGCTCGGCCATCAGCACGGCCAGCGGTCGCGCGTACGCCGACGGTGCCGCGTCCAGCACCAGTTCACCGGTGTACGGCCGGTGCACGGCCAGCGCCACCCGGAGCAGCTCGTTGCCGGGCCGGGGCTGACGGCCGTACCGGGCCAGCACCTGGGTGCCCTGCCCGTCCCCCCGGTCCAGCCGCACGACCCCGCCGGCCGCGCCGACCATCTCCGCCACCCGGGTGAGCAGGCTGGTCGCGAAGTCGGGCAGCGGATCCTCGGCGTACGGGTCGGGGGTGGTCTGCATCAGCTCGCTCATGGCCCCGGCGCTCGGCGCGGAGTTCTCCGGGGTCGCCGGTGCGCCGCCTCCGGCGGTCGCCGCGCCGGGCACCCGCGCGTGCCGGGTGCCCGTGGCCGGGCCGGGCAGGTCCAGCCGGAACCACACCCCCTTGCCAGTGGGCAGGTAGGTGGTGCCCCAGCGGCTGGCGAAGTGGTCGACCAGCAGCAGCCCCCGGCCGCGCTCGGAGACCTCGTCGATGTCGGTGGCGTCGTTGCGGACCCCGACGGTCAGCTCCTCGACCGGGCCGGCGGCGAAGTCGGACACGGTGACGGTGATCCCGACCGGGTCGGCGACCACCTCGACGTCCAGTTCGGTGCGGGCGTGCTCCACCGCGTTGGTGGAGAGTTCGGTGGTGAGCAGCATGGCCTCGTTGGCCAGTTGGTCCAGGTGGGCCTCGGTGAGGACGGACCGCACGAGGGCCCGGGCCGCGGCCGGCGTACGCCGGTCTGCGGGGAGCCGGACGCGCCGGACGTGCTCGTCTCGGCCCCCGGTCGCCGCGGGCCCCGCCTCCGCTGACACCCCCGTATCCTCCACCGCCACCCGTGCGGGTGCCAAGCCGATGCCCGTACGCGCGCCCCCCGCCCCCGCCCTCCCGCCTCGTCGATCATGCACTTGTGGTGGACGATCGATGACGTTCGACCCGATTCGTCAGGCCCCACAACTGCATGATCGGCCCCTCGGGCGGGGCCCGGCGGGGCCGGGGGTGGTGGGGTGGGGTGGGTCGGGCGCGTGGACGTGGCGCGGACGAGGCCACGGGCACAATGGGGGGATGACCGGTGTCGGCAGGAGCCGGTGGCCCCGAGCTGAGCGAGGAATGATGACCACGAAACAGTCGGCGACCGTGGACCAGTCCGCGCCCGACCACGAGGCGCTCCTCGGCGAGCTGACCGAGGCGCTGCGGCGGGTGCGCGGAGGCGACCTGAAGGTGCGGCTGCCCCGCCGGGCCGGCCGCGCCGGTGAGGTCGCGGACGCCTTCAACGAGGTCGTGTCGCTCCAGGAGCAGCAGTACCTCGACCTGCGGCGGATCAGCCGGATCGTCGGCCGGGACGGCCGGCTCACCGAGCGCCTGGACGACGAGGGGCTGGACGGCTCCTGGGCGGAGGGGCAGCGGGCGGTCAACTCGCTGATCGACGACCTGGGCCGGCCGACCACCGAGATCGCCCGGGTCATCGTCGCGGTCGCCGACGGAGACCTCTCCCAGCACATGGCTCTGGAGATCGACGGCCGTCCGCTGCGCGGCGAGTATCTGCGCATCGGCCGCACGGTCAACACGATGGTCGACCAGCTCTCGTCCTTCTCGAACGAGGTCACCCGGGTCGCCCGGGAGGTGGGCACCGAGGGCAAGCTCGGCGGCCAGGCCGACGTGCGCGGCGTCGCCGGCACCTGGAAGGACCTCACCGACTCGGTGAACACCATGGCGTCGAACCTGACCGGCCAGGTGCGGTCGATCTCCCAGGTGGCGACGGCGGTGGCCAAGGGCGACCTGTCGCAGAAGATCACGGTCAGCGCGCGCGGCGAGGTCGCCGAGCTGGCCGACACGATGAACTACCTCACCGACACCCTGCGGCTCTTCGCCGAGCAGGTCACCCGGGTGGCCCGCGAGGTGGGCACCGAGGGCAAGCTCGGCGGCCAGGCCGACGTGCCGAACGTGGCCGGCACGTGGAAGGACCTGACCGACAGCGTCAACTCGATGGCGTCCAACCTGACCGCCCAGGTCCGCAACATCGCCCAGGTCTCCACGGCAGTGGCCCGGGGGGACCTGTCGCAGAAGATCACCGTGGCGGCGCAGGGCGAGATCCTGGAGCTGAAGGACACCGTCAACACGATGGTGGACCAGCTGTCGTCGTTCGCCGACGAGGTGACGCGCGTCGCGCGCGAGGTGGGCATCGAGGGCAAGCTGGGCGGCCAGGCCCAGGTGCGCGGCGTCTCCGGCACCTGGCGGGACCTCACCGAGAACGTCAACCAGCTCGCCGGCAACCTGACCAGCCAGGTGCGCAACATCTCCCAGGTCTCCACCGCCGTGGCGAAGGGCGACCTGTCGCAGAAGATCACGGTCGACGCCCAGGGCGAGATCCTGGAGCTGAAGAACACCGTCAACACGATGGTGGACCAGCTGTCGTCGTTCGCCGACGAGGTGACGCGCGTCGCGCGCGAGGTGGGCACGGAGGGCAAGCTCGGCGGTCAGGCGCAGGTCAAGGGCGTCTCCGGTACGTGGCGGGACCTGACCGACAACGTGAACTCGATGGCGTCGAACCTGACGTCGCAGGTGCGCAACATCGCCTCGGTCACCACGGCGGTGGCGAAGGGCGACCTGTCGCAGAAGATCACCGTGGACGCCCGGGGCGAGATCCTGGAGCTGAAGTCGACGGTGAACACGATGGTGGACCAGCTCTCGTCGTTCGCCGACGAGGTCACCCGGGTGGCCCGCGAGGTCGGCAGCGAGGGCAAGCTCGGCGGCCAGGCCCAGGTGAAGGGCGTCTCCGGCACGTGGCGGGACCTCACCGAGAACGTCAACCAGCTCGCCTCGACCCTCACCACGCAGCTGCGCGCCATCGCGCAGGTCTCCACCTCGGTGACCCGGGGCGACCTGACCCAGCGGATCGCGGTCAAGGCGCAGGGCGAGGTCGCCGAGCTGAAGGACAACATCAACCAGATGATCGTCACCCTCCGGGAGACGACCAAGAAGAACGCCGAGCAGGGCTGGCTCGACTCGAACCTGGCCCGGATCGGCGGGCTCCTCCAGGGGCAGCGCGACCTCGGCGAGGTCTGCCGCATGATCATGATGGAGGTGACCCCGCTGGTCGACGCGCAGCTCGGCGCGTTCTTCCTGGCGGACACGTCCGAGGGCGTCATGCGGCTGCGGTTGACCGCCTCGTACGGCTATGTCGCCCGGGGGCACGAGGTCACCTTCGGCCCCGGCGAGGGGCTGGTCGGGCAGGCCGCACTGTCCCGCCGCACCATCCGGATGGGCGGGGCGCCGGACGGCAAGCTGATGCTCCGCTCCGGGCTCGCCGAGACCCCGCCGGCCGATCTGGTCGTACTGCCCGTGCTCTTCGAGGGCGAGCTGCTCGGGGTCATCGAGTTCGCCAGCGTGGCGGCCTTCTCCGAGCTGCACCTGTCGTTCCTGGAGCGGCTCGTGCTCACCACCGGAGTCGCCGTCAACACCATCCAGGCCAACCGGCGTACGGAGGAACTGCTCGCGCAGTCGCAGCGGCTCGCCCACGAGATGCAGGAACAGTCGGCGGAACTCCAGCGCACCAACGCCGAGCTGGAGGACAAGGCGCAGCTGCTCTCGGAGCAGAAGGGCAACATCGAGACGAAGAACCGGGAGATCGAGCTGGCCCGGCTCGGCCTGGAGGAGAAGGCCCAGCAGCTCACGCGGGCGTCGGCGTACAAGTCGGAGTTCCTGGCCAACATGAGCCACGAGCTGCGTACGCCGCTGAACTCGCTGCTGCTGCTGGCCCGGCTGCTGGCCGAGAACTCGGAGCAGAACCTCACGCCGAAGCAGATCGAGTTCGCCCGGACGATCCACGGCGCCGGCTCCGACCTGCTGTCGCTGATCGACGACATCCTGGACCTGTCCAAGATCGAGGCGGGGCGGATGGACGTCGAGCCCACGGCCGTCCGGTTCGACGAGATCCGCGGGTACGTGGAGCAGGCGTTCGCGCCGCAGGCCGAGGAGAAGGGCCTGGACTTCCAGGTACGGATCAGCAAGGACCTGCCGGAGGCGCTGGTCACCGACGCCCAGCGACTCCAGCAGATCCTGCGCAACCTGCTCTCCAACGCGGTCAAGTTCACCGACAACGGGTCGGTGACGCTGCGGATCGCGCCGGCGCCCGACAACGCGGTCTTCGACGTGCCGGCCCTGACCAACGCGCAGCAGGTCATCGCGTTCACCGTGGTCGACACCGGCATCGGCATCTCCGACGACAAGCTGTCGCTGATCTTCGAGGCGTTCCAGCAGGCCGACGGCACCACCAGCCGTCGCTACGGCGGTACGGGGCTGGGGCTGTCGATCAGTCGGGACCTGGCCCGGCTGCTGGGCGGCAGCATCGTGGTGGCGTCGGCGCCCGGCCAGGGCTCGACGTTCACCCTCTTCGTACCGGACGTGCTCGCCCCGGACGCGGTGGTCGCGCCGCTGCCGCCGTCACCGGCGCGGGCCGGACTGCCGTCCTCGCTGCTCATGCCCCCGCCGGAGCTGCCCGAGCCGGCCTCCACGCCGGCCACCCGGCGGCTGGAGGGCACCACCGTGCTGATCGTCGACGACGACGTCCGGAACGTCTTCGCGCTGACCAGCGCGTTGGAACTGCACGGCCTGACCGTGTTGTACTCGGACAACGGGGCGGACGGCGTCCGCCTGCTGGCCGAGCATCCGGAGGTGGACATCGTCCTGATGGATGCGATGATGCCCGATCAGGACGGTTACGAGACGACCCGACAGATCAGGCGCAACCACCGGTTCGCCGACCTGCCGATCGTCTTCCTGACCGCCAAGGCCATGCCCGGCGACCGTGAGTCGGCGCTGGCGGCCGGGGGAAGTGACTACATCACCAAGCCCGTCGACCTGGACGAGTTGATCGAACTCATGTCGTCCTGGATCAGCGGCAGCCGAACCGAGGAGAGTTCGTGACCCAGATGGCAAAGGCGCTGCTGGTGGACGACCGCCGGGAGAACCTGATGGCACTGGAGGCGATTCTCCAGGGCCTGCCGGTCCAGTCCGTCGCCGTGGAGAGCGGCGAGGCGGCCCTGAAGCAGCTGCTGGTCGACGACTTCGCGGTGATCCTGCTGGACGCCCAGATGCCGGACATGGACGGCTTCGAGACGGCCAGCCACATCAAGCGCCGCGAGCGTACGCGGCACGTGCCGATCATCTTCCTCACCGCCGCCGACCGGGACGCGCAGCTCGCACTGCGCGGTTACGCGGTCGGCGCGGTCGACTACCTGACCAAGCCGTTCGACCCGTGGGTGCTGCGGGCCAAGGTGTCGGTCTTCGTGGAGCTGTGGGTGAAGACCCGGCAGCTCGCCGCCCAGTCGGATCTGGTGCGGGACCGGGACGCGCAGCTACGGGTGCTGACCGACGCGGTCGACGAGGCCACCGCGATGTTGCGCCTCGACGATCAGGATTCCCGCGACCGCGCCGTGCAGCTCCTGGAACAGGCCCGCTGGGGAAACACCCCCTGACCCATGCATCGGAACTACGCCGGGCGGAGTGACGTGCGCAGGCGAGATCTTGGTAGCTGGCGGCCCCGGGAGGGGCCGTAGCTCGCCAAGATCGCGACGCCTGTGCCGCCGCACCACAGCGGGTGGGCGGTAAGTCAGCCCGTGGTCTGGTCGTTGCGGATCATCAGGGCGCTGCGCAGGCCGGTGATGTCCAGGACGCGGAGCAGGAAGTCGCCGACGTTGGTCAGGATCAGCAGGCTCTGCGCGTGGCTGGCCTTGCGGCTGAGTACGACGAGGGTGCCCAGGCCCTGTGAGTCGCAGAAGGTGACCCCGCCGAGGTCGAGCACGATGCGCGGCGGCGGCTCGGCGAGGACCTCGTTGACGACGGTCGACAGCTGGGCGGCCGTGAGCATGTCGATCTCACCGGCCAGGCGAAGCACAGCTTCGTCGCCCGTCCGGTGTAGCGTGATGGACAGTTCGGCACGATCCACCGGGTCAGCCTAGCGCGATCCGGGCCACCCGGCCCGTCGAGCGGTGGCGACCGGGCCGACCGGGCGCGGCGACCGCGCTCCCGAGGAGGTTGGGAACGGGGACGTCCCGCGCCGCGGACGTGACGCCGCCGGACGGCGGTGAGGGCCGGCCCGGGTGAGCCTGGTAACCCCGGTCCGGGGTGCCTGCCGATTCGCCGCCCGACGCTGACACAATGGCGGCATCGTGACCGATATGTTTCCCGCCGGATCCGGCCGCTACCCGGCCGAAGCACCGGCCTCCGAGGCCCTGTTCGACCGCGCCAAGGCCATCGTGCCCGGCGGGGTGAACTCTCCCGTGCGCGCGTTCCGTGCCGTCGGCGGCACGCCGCGCTTCATGGTCCGGGGGGAGGGGCCCTGGCTCTACGACGCCGACGACCGGCGCTACGTCGACCTGGTCTCCTCCTGGGGCCCGCTGATCCTCGGCCACGCGCACCCGGAGGTCGTGGACGCGATCAGGTCGGCCGCGACCCGGGGCACCAGCTTCGGCACCCCCACCCCGGGTGAGGTCGAGCTGGCCGCCGAGATCGTCGACCGCACGCCGGTCGAGCAGGTCCGGCTGGTCAACTCCGGCACCGAGGCCACCATGTCGGCGATCCGGCTGGCGCGCGGCTTCACCGGCCGCCCCCGGATCGTCAAGTTCTCCGGTTGCTACCACGGGCACTCGGACGGCCTGCTGGCCGCCGCCGGCTCGGGGGTGGCCACCCTCGGCCTGCCCGACTCGCCGGGGGTGACCGGGGCGGCGGCGGGTGACACGATCGTGCTGCCGTACAACGACGTCGCCGCCGTGGAGCAGGCGTTCGCCGCCGAGGGCCAGCACATCGCCGCGATCATCACCGAGGCCGCCGCCGGCAACATGGGGGTGGTCGCCCCGCGCGACGGCTTCAACTCCCAGCTCGCCCGGATCGCGCACGCGCACGGGGCGCTGCTCATCGTCGACGAGGTGATGACCGGCTTCCGGGTCTCGCGCGCCGGCTGGCACGGCCTCGACCCTTCCGACGCCGACCTGTGGACGTACGGCAAGGTCATGGGTGGTGGGCTGCCGGCCGCGGCGTTCGGCGGGCGCGCGGAGATCATGGAGCGACTGGCCCCCGCCGGACCGGTCTACCAGGCCGGCACCCTCTCCGGTAACCCGTTGGCCTGCGCCGCCGGCCTGGCCACCCTGCGGCTGGCCGACGACGCGCTCTACCGCAAGCTCGACGACACGGCCGCCGTCGTGGGCAGGCTCGCCGCGGAGGCGCTCGCCGCCGCCGGGGTCCCGCACCGGCTGTCGTACGCGGGAAACATGTTCTCGGTCTTCTTCACCGACGCCGACGTGGTCGACTACGACAGCGCCCGCACCCAGCAGGTGCCGGCGTTCAAGGCGTTCTTCCACGCGATGCTCGCAGCCGGCGTCTACCTGCCGCCGAGCGCGTTCGAGGCGTGGTTCGTGTCTGCGGCGCTGGACGACGCCGCTCTGGAGCAGATCACCGCCGCCCTGCCGGTGGCGGCCAACGCTGCGGCAGCGGCAGGTCACGGGGGGTAGCGTACGGTGAGCAAGACGGTGGTCCACGTGCTGCGGCACGGCGAGGTACACAACCCGGACGGCATCCTCTACGGCCGGCTGCCGGGCTTCCGGCTCTCCGAGCTCGGCGTGCAGATGGCCAAGGCCGCCGCGCAGGGGCTGGCCGAGCGGGAGGTCGTGCACGTGGTGGCCAGCCCGCTGGAGCGCGCCCAGCAGACGGCCGAGCCGATCGCCGCGCAGTTCGGGCTGCCGGTCGGCGTGGACGAGCGGCTCATCGAGAGCGCCAACTGGTTCGAGGGCAAGAAGGTCTCGCCCGGCGACGGCTCGTTCCGCGACCCGCGCAACTGGTGGGTGCTGCGGGACCCGGTTACCCCGTCCTGGGGCGAGGCGTACCGGGCCATCGCGGAGCGGATGTTCGCCGCCCTGAACGCCGCCCGCGTGGCGGCCGAGGGACGCGAGGCCGTGCTGGTCTCCCACCAACTGCCGATCTGGACGCTGCGCCGCCACGTCGAACGCAAGCGGCTCTGGCACGACCCGCGCAAGCGCCAGTGCGGGCTGGCCAGCCTCACCTCCTTCCACTTCGACGGCGCCAAGGTGGTCGGTATCGGCTACTCCGAGCCGGCCGCCCACCTGATCGCGATGTCGCCGACAGCCAGGACGGCCAAGGGGGCCTGATGAACGCCCGGAGGTTGACCGCGGGTCTGCTCGCCGCCGTCGTGACGGTGGCACTGGCCGGCTGCTCGTCGCGCGACGGCGAGGAGGCGTGCGACAACTCCGGCGGCATCATCGAGTGCGCCCCCGACCAGCGGTCGGCCGCCCCGAAGCTCGCCGGTGAGCTGCTCACCGGCGGCAGCCACGACGTGGCGAGGGACCGCGGCCAGGTCGTGGTGGTCAACTTCTGGGGCTCGTGGTGCGCGCCGTGCCGGGCCGAGGCCGACGACCTGGAGAACACGTACCAGGCCACGAAGGGCTCCGGGGTGACGTTCCTGGGCATCAACATCCAGGACCAGCGGGACAAGGCGCTCGCCTTCGAGGAGAGCTTCAAGGTCACCTACCCGAGCCTCTTCGACCCGCCGAGCCGGCTGGCGCTCGCCCTGGACATCCCGCCGAACACCATCCCGGCCACCGTCGTGCTGGACCGCGACGGCCGCGTCGCCGTGGTGATCCGCGCCGCGGTGAGGCAGGAGGGCCTCCAGCCCATCGTCGAGCGGATCGCGGCCGAGAAACCCGCCGCCAACGGTTCCCGCTGATGGGCGAGACGTTCTCCGAACTCGCCCAGTCGGGTCCGCTGCTGCTCGCCATCGGCGCGGCGGCGCTCGCGGGGCTGGTCAGCTTCCTCTCCCCGTGCGTGCTCCCGCTGGTGCCGGGCTACCTGTCGTACGTCACCGGCCTCGCCGGCGCCGACCTCGAAACCCGCCGCCCGCAGGTTAGGAAGGGCCCCCCGTTAACGGATTCGGTAGAGGAAGGGGCCCTTCCTTACACCGAGGGCGGCAGTGATCGGGTGGCGGTGCGGGAGCGCACCGAACCGACGAGGGTCGCGGTCAAGGGCCGGGTGCTCGCCGGCACGCTGCTCTTCATCGCCGGCTTCACCGTCGTCTTCACCGCCACCGCGATCCTCTTCGCCAGCGTCGGCCGGGTCTTCTTCGAGTACGAGCGGCCGCTGGAGATCGTCATCGGCGCGCTGATCGTCGTGCTCGGGCTGAGCTACGTGGGGCTGGTCCCCGGGTTGCAGCGGGAGTTCCGGATCCAGCGGCTGCCCGCCGCCGGGCTGCTCGGCGCGCCGGTCTTCGGCGCGGTCTTCGCGCTCAGTTGGGTGCCCTGCGTCGGCCCGACCCTCGGCGCGGTGATCGGCATGGCCGCCGTCGGCGGGCAGACCGACCGGGCCGCGGTGCTCGCCGTGGCGTACTGCCTCGGGTTGGGGATACCGTTCGTCGTCTTCGGGCTGGGCTTCGAGCGGCTGCTCGGGGTGTTCCGGGCGGTCCGGCGCAACAGCCGCTGGGTCACCCGGGTGGGCGGGGCGCTGCTGATCCTGATCGGCCTCGCGCTGGTCACCGGCGGCTGGACGAACTTCGTGATCTGGTTGCAGACCACCGTCGGGGTGGGCGAGGTGAGCATCTGATGACCGCCGTCGACGAGCGGCCGGCACCGCCGGCCGAGACCCCCCGGCGCCGGCCCAACCGCCTGTTGGCCCTGCTGCGCAACTCGTGGCGGCAGCTCACCAGCATGCGTACGGCTTTGGTGTTGCTCTTCCTGCTCGCGGTGGCCGCCATTCCCGGCTCGGTGCTGCCGCAGCGCGGGGTCAACCCGGAGGACGTGCGGGACTACTTCACCGCGCACCCCGACCTGGCCCCGGTGCTGGACCGGATCGGCGCCTTCGAGGCGTTCGGCTCGGTCTGGTTCTCCGCGATCTACCTGCTGCTCTTCACCTCGCTGATCGGCTGCATCACGCCCCGGCTGCGCGACCACGTGCGGGCGCTGCGGTCGAAGCCGCCGGCCGCCCCGAGGCGGCTGGACCGGCTGCCGCAGCACACCGTGCTGTCCGCGCCCGAGGGGGGCGCGGCGGCGATCGCGGAGGTGCTGCGCCGGCGGCGCTGGCGGGTGGTGGTGCGCGGCGACGAGGTCTCCGCCGAGAAGGGCTACCTCAAGGAGACCGGCAACCTGCTCTTCCACAGCTCGTTGGTGCTCGTGCTGGTCGGTGTCGCGCTCGGCTCCTGGTACGGCTGGAGCGGCAACAAGCTGCTGGTGGCCGGCAAGGACAACGCGTTCTGCAACACCCGCCAGCAGTACGCCGAGAGCAAGCTCGGTCCCCGCGTCAGCAGCGCCGACCTGCCGGGCTTCTGCATCCAGCTCGACGACTTCGAGGCCCGGTTCCTGGAGTCCGGTCAGCCTGATTTCTACGAGGCCAGGGTGACCGTGGACGGGGCCGACGGCGAGCGGCGGCCGGCCGAATTCTCGGTCAACTCCCCGCTGCGCCTCGACGGCGCGAACGTCTACCTGCTGGGCCACGGCTACGCCCCGGTCATCCGCTACACCGACCGGTTCGGCAAGAGCCAGACCAGTAACTTCCCGTTCCTGACCACCGGCGACGTCGGCCTGACCAGCGAGGGGCTGGCGGCGTTCCCGGACATCAACGTCGACCCGGCCACGGGTGAGCGGGACGCGAACCTCCAGATGGCCTTCTCCGGCCTCTACCTGCCGACCGCGCCGGCCGCCGCGCCCTTCGCCCGCTCCGAGTACCCGACGGAGCGCAATCCCGCGCTGAACCTCGTCGCCTACCGGGGCAACCTGGGCATGGACGCCGGCATCCCCGGCTCGGTCTACAAGCTGGACCAGCGGCAGGTGAATGCCGGCAAGGTCAAGGAGGTCGGCACCAAGCTGCTCCGCAAGGGCGAGACCTGGAAGCTGGACGACGGCACCACGCTCGAGTTCCTGGGCACCGTGCCGTACGTCACGCTGTCGGTCCGCTACGACCCCGGCTCGACGCTGCTGCTGGTCAGCTCCGCCGTCCTGCTGGTCGGGCTGATGGGCTCGCTGTTCGGGCGGCGTCGCCGGGTCTTCTTCCGGGTGCTGCCGGCCGGTGCCGCCGACCCCACGAGTGGATCTCCGACGGGCGGTAGTAGTTTGGTCGAGGCCGGTGGCCTGCCGCGCACCGACCACCCCGGGTTCGCCGACGAGTTCGCGCAGCTCGTGGCCGCCGTCGGCGGCGACGGGCGGTCGGACGAGGAGGCCGGTGTCGACCGCGACGGCGGCGACCGGGCCGGAGCGCGAGAAGGAGCCGAGTGATGTCCGCACTCTCCGACCAGCTGGTGTCGTTCGCCATCCTGGCGTACCTGATCGCGATGATCAGCCACGCCGTCGAGTACGCGCTGGGCAACTCCCGCGCCCGGGTCGCCGCGGCGCCCGCCCGCGAGCTGGTCGGTGCCGGCGTCGGCGCGGCCGGGGGCAGCACCCCCGACGCGCCCGTCGACACCGGCGCGGCGGCGGCCGAGCGTACGGCCCGACGCGCCCGGCTGGGCGGCCTGGTCGCCGTCGCGGCCACCGCGCTCGGGGCGCTGCTGCACCTGGGGGCGCTGGTCACGCGCGGTCTCGCCGCCGACCGGATGCCCTGGGGCAACATGTACGAGTTCGTGCTCACGGGCACCTGGATCGGGGTCGCCGCCTGGCTGGTGGTGCTCTGGAAGCGGCCGCAGCTGCGCCGCCTCGGGCTGTTCATGTCGCTGGTGATGGTGCTGCTGGTGGCGACGGCCGAGCTGGTGCTCTACACCCCGATCGTGCCGCTGGTGCCGGCGCTCAACTCGTACTGGTTCGTCATCCACGTCTCGACGATCGTCTTCGCCTCCGGCATCTTCCTGCTGGGCGCGGTGCCGGCGGTGGCGTTCCTGATGCGCTCCGGCTACGAGCAGGGCCGGCGCAGCTTCCCGTACACGCTGGCGAAGCGGCTGCCGGCGGCGGCGGCGCTGGAGCGGCTGACCTTCGTGCTGCACGCCTTCGCGTTCCCGGTCTTCACCTTCGCGGTGATCGCCGGGGCGATCTGGGCCGAGGCGGCCTGGGGGCGGCCGTGGGGCTGGGACCCGAAGGAGACCTGGTCGTTCATCTCCTGGGTGATCTACGCCGGCTACCTGCACGCCCGGGCCACCCCGAGCGTGAAGCGGAACGTCGCGACCTGGCTCGCCGTCGTCGGCTTCCTCACCATGCTGATGAACCTCTTCGGCGTGAACATCTTCTTCGAGGGCCTGCACTCCTACGGCGGCCTGGACTGAGCCGGTCCTGCAACCGCTCGGTGACGGTCCGCGCCCGCTGCTCGCCAACGGCGAAGCCAGGTGGGGCCGGCTGCGGGGCCGGCCCCACCTGGTCCGACCAGCGGGCGTGTGGTCCTGGTCGATCCTGAACGGCTCTACTCCGGCGCGTAGGCGCGAGACGGAGGAGACCCGACAGCGGTCAGGCCACGTCGTCCAACTGCCGTCGGACGAGCCGTTCGGTGGCGGTGGCCCCCGTCGGCTGCAACCCGGCGCCGGCGTTCTGCGCCTGGACGTCGATGGTCACCGCGATCCGGTCCGTACCCGCGATGATCATTTCAAAGACCTTGGCGAACCGTACCTCCATCTCCTTGCCGTGGTCATCGGTGATCACCAGTCGGCCGCCCTGCGGCGCCTCGTGCAACTGCCGCATTCGCAGGCCGGTGATGTCCTTGTAACGGAAGTCGAAGGCGTCGGCGTTCGACACGATGCACGTGACGAAGTCCCACTCGCAGGAGAAGACCGAGATGCGGGTCTGTCCGAGGAGCAGGATGACGAACTTGTACCGCGAGAACCGCCGGATGCCGTCCTTTCCCACCGCCTGTTCGGTGGGCGAGGCGGGACCGATGACGAGTTGCGGCTCGCAGATCAGGTCGTCCAGTTCGCGGTCGAGGTGCCGGAGGGCGTGATCGAGAACTCCGAACTTGTCGAAGTGCAGCCACACGTCCATCTGCTCGTCGCTCGGCTTCGGCTCGGCCGCCGCCAGGTCACGCTCGTACTTCGAGGTGAGCGCGTTGTACTGGCCGTATCCCTTGACCAATAGGACGAGGCCGCCCACACCCACGAGCACCGCGAGGCAGAGGTAACCCGACTCCGACAACGACGCGATCACGAGGATCAGCGCGAGCGCCAACCCGATGCCGCCGGCGACCATCATGGCCTGCGCGCCACCGGTCGCGGGTGGCACGGGCGTGCGGACGAAGTACTTGCGTACGTTCGGCTTGCGTTCCTCGATGCCGGCCTGCGCCACGGCGACGGTGGCCTGCCACAGCCGGTTCTCGCGGTTGCCGAGGAAGGGGGCGATCTCGGCCGCGTGCACCGGGTCGATGTCGCCGACTCCGGCCTCGATGTCGGCGACGGACGGGCCGGGGTCGTGGCGGTCGGCGTAGTGGTCGCGCTTGACGGCCGCCCAGAGGGCGCGGACGTGCGCCGCGGCGGGGTCGATCTGGAGTGCCCGGCCCAGGTGCTCCTCCACCCGGGCCATCACCTGCTGCGCCTCGCGACCCATCCGGCTGGGCCGTCTGCCGCCGAGGAGCGCGAGGGCCAGGTAGTAGTGCGGGTCGGAGCCCTTCG
The DNA here is from genome assembly GCF_031845925.1 of Micromonospora reichwaldensis. Lineage (NCBI taxonomy): Bacteria > Bacillati > Actinomycetota > Actinomycetes > Micromonosporales > Micromonosporaceae > Micromonospora > Micromonospora reichwaldensis. Next base: position 162,348 of record NZ_JAVRFL010000014.1, read on the forward strand.
CCCCCTTGGCGATCGCCTCGGTGAAGTATTCGGCCGCCCGCTTGTACAGCCGCTCGGCGACGGCCCGCCGCCCGTAGGCCATCAGCTGCTGCGGCCCGTCGGACTTGTTGATGTGCACGTTGTCGGCGTTGATCTGGGCGCCGAAGACGCGCTGGCCGTGCTGGTCGAAGGTGGTCATCAGGAAACCCCGCCCAACGAGTTCCAGATGGTCGCCATCGCCCCGCCGATCACCGCCAGCGGCGCCGCCGCCTGCAACACCTCGATGGCCCGCTGCAGCCGTTGCGAGGCCTCGCGACGGTCGTCGCGGGTCAGGCTCTGGCGGGCGCCGTGCAGTTCGTCGACGACGGTGCGGCCGGCCTGCGGGTCGAGGGCGCCGCTGGCCGTGGCCAGCTCCACCGCCCTGAGGACGGCCTTCAGCCGAGGGACGAGCTCCGTCTGGCCGGCGTTGTCGGGCAGACGTGCGAAGGTGCTGTTCCGCAGATCGATGATTTCGGCGTTGAACTGCTGATCCACGCGCTGGTGCTGCTGATTGAAGGTGGCCATCGCCAACCGTCACCCCCATCTTGCTTCGATGGAAAATGTTTCGGATGGTGGTGACGGAACCATTGGAATTGTCTGCGGGCAATGTCGGAAGATTTACGTCCCCACGCGGATCCGGCGGGGCCCGATTGAACGGCGGGCAATTCCGCATGGATGGTGCTGGCGGCGTTCGCGCGCGGTGTGTTAGCGGTTGACCGAAAGTCCTATGACCGGCTCGGGCGTCCCGGGAAAGGCACCTGTCGGCGGGTATGCCGGGTCGGTCCGCGGGGCCGCGCGGCGCCACCGTTCGGGCTTCGACCGTTCGGGCGACGGCGACCGGGGGTCTTGACGGCGGGCGGCCGTGCTGCTGCCGGCCTCACCCGACGCCTGCCCGCTCCCGGCTCCGGGCGGGTGCCGGTACCGGATGTTGGCCCGGCAGGAGACCGCCGAGCGCACCCGGGAACCGGGCCGGTGGCCCCACCCCGGGCGTGAACGCCAGGGAGCGGGGGTCAGCCGCCGAACCAGCCGGGCACGTCGAGGCGGAACGGGTTGGCCGGGGTGACGGCGCGCAGGTCGTCCTCCAGGGCAGCGACCCGGTCGGGGCCGAGGGTGGCGGCCCACCGCTGCCGGAGCTGGTCGAAGACGGCCGCCGACCGGCGCAGGCCGTCCAGGCCGTGCGGGGTCGCCCGGACCAGCTTGCGCCGGGCGTCGCGCGGGTCGTCGGCGCGCTCCAGGTAGCCGAGGACGACCAGCCGGTCCACCGTCTTGCCGGCCGCCTGCTTGGAGACGCCGAGCCGCTGGCCCAGCTCGGTGGCGGTGGTGCCCTCGGCGCCGACGGCCTGGAGGACGAAGCCGTGCAACGGCCGCAGCTCCGGGTGCCCCTGCCGGGCCAGCTCCGCGTGCAGGTCGTCGATGAGCGTACGGAAGCCGGCCAGCAGCAGCAGGGGCAGCAGGAAGCCGGGCCGGTCGGGGTCAGCCGTTGCCACGTTCGACAACCTCGTTTACCATTTCGACAACCACGTTGACGATTCTACGTCACGCGCGGCGCGTCGCCGATCGGGCCGCGCCGGCCGTCCCCGCGACCCCGACCCCGAGAGCAGGCTTGCCGTGCCCCCGTTCACCGCGCACACCGCCGACACCGCACCCGCCGCCGTCCGGCCCACCATCGAGGGCGTACGCCGCAGGCTCGGGCACCTGCCCGCCGCCGTCGGCCTGATGGCCGAGTCCCCGGAACTGCTCACCGGCTTCCTCACCGTCAACGGCATCTTCGAGAAGTGCGCCCTCGACCCGGTCGAACGGGAGGTCGTCGTCATGACGGTCGCCACCCGCAACGAGTGCCACCTCTGCGTCGCCATGCACACCGCCGCCCTCGTCCGGCACGGCGCGACGCCCGAGCTGATCGACGCGCTGCGCGCCGGCACGCCGCTGCCCGACGACCGGCTGGAGGCGCTGCGGCGCTTCACCCTCGCCGTGCTCGACCACCGGGGCGCGGTTCCCGAGGACGGGATCGCCGCCTTCCTGACGGCCGGCTACCAACCCCGGCACGCCCTGGACGTGGTGCTCGGCGTCGGCACGTACACGATCTCCACCCTGGCCAACCGGCTCACCGGCGCGCCGCTCGACGCGCCCCTGGCCGTGTACGCCTGGAAGCCGGCCAGCGGTCCGACCGCGCACCGGTGAACCACGGTCGAGGAAGGACGGGGATCCGGCTGGCCGGGAGCCCTCGCCGGTCGACGCGCGTGGACCCGTTCCGGCGCCTCCTCACCGGTGGATCGCCGGTGTCACACCACCCGGCGTGGTCGCCGCCCAGGTCGGTGCGGGAGACTGGCAGGCATGGCGGCTCGTGGCTTCCCGTACACCGATCTCAAGGACTTCCTCGCGGCGCTGGAGCGCGCGGGCGAGCTGCGGCGGGTGAGCGCGCCTGTCGATCCCACCCTGGAGATCAGCGAGATCGTCACCCGGACGGTCCGCGCGGACGGCCCGGCGCTGCTCTTCGAGCGGCCCACCCGGGGCGAGATGCCGGTGGTGATCAACCTCTTCGGCACCGAGAAGCGGATGGCGATGGCGCTCGGCGTCGAGTCGCTGGACGAAATCGGCGAGCGGATCGGCAACATGCTCAAGCCGGAGCTGCCGGTGGGCCTCTCCGGGATGATGGACGGCCTGGGCAAGGTCAGGCAGCTCACGTCGATGCCGCCGAAGAAGGTCAGGACCGCCCCCTGCCAGCAGGTGGTCTACCGGGGCGACGACGTCGACCTGAACCGGCTGCCCGGGTTGCAGGTCTGGCCGGGTGACGGCGGGATCTTCCACAACTTCGGGCTGACCCACACGAAGCACCCGGAGACCGGCAAGCGCAACCTGGGGCTGTACCGGTTGCAGCAGCACTCGCGGAACAGCATCGGCATGCACTGGCAGATCCACAAGAACTCCACGGCGCACCACGCGGTCGCCGAGCGGCTCGGCCAGCGCCTGCCGGTGGCGATCGCCATCGGCACCGACCCGGCGGTGGCGTACTCGGCCAGCGCGCCGCTCCCCGCCGACATCGACGAATATCTTTTCGCCGGGTACCTGCGCGGCGAGCGGGTCGAGATGGTGGACTGCCTGACCGTCCCGTTGCAGGTGCCGGCGCACGCGCAGATCGTCCTGGAGGGCTACATCGAGCCGGGTGAGCGGCTCCCCGAGGGCCCGTTCGGCGACCACACCGGCTTCTACACCCCGGTGGAGCCCTTCCCGGTGATGCACATCGAGTGCATGACCACGCAGCGCGACCCGGTCTACCACACGATCGTCACGTCCCAGCCGCCGCAGGAGGACCACGGCCTGGGCAAGGCCACCGAGCGGATCTTCGCGCCGCTGCTGCGCTTCCTGATCCCGGACATCGTCGACTACGACCTGCCCGCCGCCGGGGTCTTCCACAACTGCGCGATCGTGTCGATCCGCAAGCGCTACCCGAAGCACGCCCAGAAGGTCATGAACGCGATCTGGGGCGCGCACATGATGTCGCTGACCAAGCTGATCGTGATCGTCGACGAGGACTGCGACGTGCACGACTACAACGAGGTCGCCTTCCGCGCCTTCGGCAACGTCGACTACGCCCGCGACCTGCTGCTCACCGAGGGCCCGGTGGACCACCTCGACCACGCGTCGTACCAGCAGTTCTGGGGCGGCAAGGCGGGCGTCGACGCGACCCGCAAGCTGCCCGAGGAGGGCTACACCCGGGGCTGGCCGGAGGAGATGCGGATGGCCCCCGAGGTCGTCTCCCTGGTCGACAAGCGCTGGAAGGAGTACGGCATCTGATGGCCACCGCCGTCGAACCGGTGCAGCGACCGGGCCGGGTGAAGTCCTTCCTCAAGCTGGTGGCGATCGAGCACTCCGTGTTCGCGCTGCCGTTCGCGTACCTGTCGGCGCTCACGGCGATGCAGGTCGACGGCGGGCGGGTCCGGTGGCTGGACCTGCTGCTGATCACCGTGGCGATGGTCGGCGCGCGGACGTTCGCGATGGCCGCCAACCGGATCCTGGACCGGCGGATCGACGCGCGGAACCCCCGTACCGCCGGCCGGGAGCTGGTCACCGGGGCGGTCAGCGTGCGGACGGCCTGGACCGGCGCGGCGGTCGCGCTCGTGGTCTTCCTCGCCGCCGCCGCCCTGCTCAACCCGCTCTGTCTGGTGCTCGCGCCGCTCGCCGTGGTGCCGCTGGTCGTCTACCCGTACGGCAAGCGGTTCACCAACTGGCCGCACGCCATCCTGGCCGTCGCCCAGGCCGTCGGCCCGGTCGGCGCCTGGCTGGGCGTCACCGGCACCCTCGACGGCTCCTGGCCGGCGTGGCTGCTCGGCGTGGCCGTCGGCCTCTGGATCGGCGGGTTCGACCTGATCTACGCCTGCCAGGACGCCGAGGTGGACCGGCAGATCGGCGTGCACAGCGTGCCGGCCCGCTACGGGCTGCGGTTCGCGCTGCACGCCTCCACCGTCGCGCACGTGGTGACGTTCGCGCTGTTCGTCTGGTTCGGGGCGCTCGTGGGCTTCGGCTGGCTCTGGTGGGTGGGCCTGGCGCTGACCGCCGTCGCCTTCGGCTACCAGCACCTGGTGGTCAGCCCGACCGACCTGAGCAAGGTCAACCGGGCCTTCTTCACCGCCAACGGCTTCGTCGGCATCGCGTTGTTCGTCTTCGCCCTGCTCGACCTGGTCGTCCGCCTCGGCCTGCGCGCCTGACCCTGGGCCGTTGCTCGCCCTGCGGGCGTCGGCTGTCGACGGCTGCGGCCGGGCCAGCCCGTTAGGAAGGGCCCCTTCCTCTACCGGAGGCGTTAACAAGGTGCCCTTCCTTACCGCCGTAGCGGCTGCTCTCCAGGGTCCAGTCGACGGTGGCCCGGACGGCGTTCGCCACCCCGTCGAGGTGGTCGGCGACCGCCCGGTCCAGCGCCGGACCGAACGACGGCACCCCGGCGCGCAGCTCGACGAAGCGCCGCATCGACGCCCGCCAGCGCTCGGCCGTCAGGCCGACGGCGGTCTCCACCGGCACCCGCTGCTCGGCCGCCGTCGCGAGCACCAGGTTGTGCCCGCCGGAGGTGGCCTCGTCGCGCTCCAGCGAGGCGAGGTCGTTGTACCAGGAGAGCAGGTCGTTGCCGGTGTCGGCGATCTCCCGCAGCAGCGGGTGGTGGTGGACCGGGTCGGGCAGCGGGCGGCCGGTGACGAACTCCACCAGCGGGTACGACACGTACGCGGCGGAGGTGGCGCGCCGCAGCGCGACGTACTCGGCGACGCCGGGGCGACGGCCGGCCGCCTTGTTCGCCGCCTCCCGCCACGTGCCGTCGAGATGGTCGGCGACGGCCCCGGCGAAGCGCAGCCGCCAGCGGGCCGGCATCCGCCGGCGTGGCTCCCGCCACGCGTGCACCAGCAGCCGCCTCAGCGGCCCGGTCAGGCCGGCGTGCCGGAGCCGGGGACCGACGTGCAGCAGGGTGAGCGCGCCGGCGCGCAGCGCCCGGATCTGGTCGGCGCCGAGCCGCCCCGGCCGGTCGCACGCGTCGTCGACCAGGAAGAACCAGGTGAACAGGGCCGTCAACGCCCGCAGGTCGGCCTCGGTGGCGCCGGGGTAGAGCCGGCCGGCGTACCGGGCGACGCCGGCGTGCGCCAGCCGCTGCGGCGCCGCGTCGTCAGTCGCCAGGCCGAGGCCCGGCAGCAGGTCGCCGACCAACCACTCCTGCACCCGGTCGGCGTGCGGCGAGAGCCGGGGCGGGATGGGGCACTCGGACCGTAGCGACCAGAGGACCTCGCCGGTCATCAACCGATTCCTCCCGGGTGCGATCCCGCTTCGCGTGGGAATCGCCACCGGCAGCATGTCAGGCCGGCGGGATGGGCGCGCTCCCGGCCGACATCGCGCCCGTCGGCGCACAACCGACACCCGAGCGGGACAACACGGACGCTCCGGGCGGGGGTGCCCGGCATCGGGAGGGGACCACCAGGCAGGCTGGAGGGCATGCGCGAACCATGGGTGGTCGGAGTCTCCGGGGCGTCCGGCACGCCGTACGCGGCGGCCGTCGTGCGGGCGCTGCTCGACGCCGGGGAGCCGGTGGACCTGATCGTCTCCCGGGCCGCCCGGCTGACCGTCCTCGACGAGACCGGGCGCCCGTTCCGGGACGCCCACTGGGCCGACGACCTCGCCGCCTGGCTGGGCCGCGAGCTGGCGGGAGCCGACGTGCGGCACTGGCCCGCCGGCGACCTGGCCGCCGGCCCGAGCAGCGGCTCTTACCGGGTACGCGGGATGGCGGTGGTCCCGGCGAGCACGGCGGCCTGCGCCGGCATCGCGATCGGGCTCTCCAAGGACCTGTTGCAGCGGGCCGCCGAGGTCAACCTCAAGGAGCGCCGGCCGGTGGTGGTGGTGCCCCGGGAGACGCCGGTGACCCGCAGCCACCTGGAGCATCTGATCGCGCTGCACGACGCCGGAGCGGTGGTGCTGCCGGCCAGTCCCGGCTTCTACGGCGCCGGGGCGGCGGCCTCCGCCCCGCAACTCGTCGACTTCGTGGCCGGCAAGGTGCTGGACGCCCTCGGCGTACCGCACACGCTGTTCCGTCGTTGGTCGGGCGAGCTGGGCGTGGCGCGGGAGTGACCCGGGCCCGGCTCACCGCGACGCGGACCGGAGCTCTCGTCCGGCCCGCGTGATGATCCGCACCATTCAGTACATGCCGGCGTTGGCCGGGCCCGGCCCGGTCGAGGCGGCCGGCCCCGCGTTACGCGGCTTGCCGACGTCTTCCGCCTCGTCCAACATGCCCTCCCCCTCAAGCAGGGCCCGCACCTCGGATTCCCGAAACCGGCGATGCCCGCCTGGAGTCCGGATGCTGCCTATCCGGCCCGCCGCTGCCCATCGCGTCACAGTCTTCGGGTCAACCCGAAACAGCGCGGCAACTTCACCCGGTGTCAGCAGGCGATCTCCAGTGTCCACAGCCCCCTCCTCGCGTCGACGAAGCCCCCGGCTGAACACACTGCCCCCGGCCGGTGCGAGCCCAGAGCCGTCATGAGGGACGTATGGCAATTACAGCACCAGCGACCTGGCCTGTCCGCCAAACGCGAAAAACGCACTGAGTGGGAAGTTAGGAAATATTACCTGCGTGCGGCTCCCTTGACTGTCGGTTTGCGAACGACTACACCCTGTCATGTCCAACGCGCGCCGGATGCCCGACGTTACGCCCGGACCGCTAGGGTCACAGTCCGTGGACGCCATCGACCTGAGCCTCGTGGAGCTGCTACGCGGCAACGCCCGCCTGTCCTACGCCGAGCTGGCCCGGCAGGTCGGCCTCTCCGCGCCCGCCGTGCACGAGCGGGTCGGCAAACTGGAGTCCAGCGGCGTGATCCGGGCCTACCGGGCGGAGGTGGAGCCCGAGGCGATCGGCTTCGCCGTCACCGCGCTCATCGGGATCGTCGAGGACTCCGGCGGCGACACCGACGACGTGCTGGAGGCCTTCCGGCAGATGCCCGAGATCGAATCCTGCTACTTCATGGCCGGCGTCGAGTCGTTCCTGCTCAAGGCCAGGGTCGGCACCATCGCCGAGCTGGAGCGGCTCATCGTGCGGCTGAACCGGACCCCGGGCGTCGCCTCCACCCGGACCGGCATCGCCCTCTCCACGAAGTGGGAGAACCGGCCACAGGCCCCGGTGCCTCCCGCCACCTGACCCGCCACCCCCCGCCCTCCAGACCGCCCCGACAGCCGCGACCGGTCACCTGCGGCCGTCGGACGACCGCGTCCCGCCACCCCCGGCCGTCGGCCGTCGGACGGCCGAGCCCGGTCACCTCCGGCCGTCGACCGTCGGACGGCCGCATCCGGCCGGCTCTGGCGCGCGGTCGCCGGGCGGCGATAGCGTGCGCCGATGACGAAGCCAGCCCTCGGGACGGCGGTGGTCACCGGCGCGGCCGGCGGCCTCGGCCGCGCCATCGCCGCCGCGCTGCACGCCGATGGCTGGCCGGTGCTCCTCACCGACCACGACGACCAGGCGGTGGCCCGTGCCGCCGCCCCGCTGGGCGGCTGGTCGCGCCGGCTGGACGTACGCGACGAGGGCGCCTGCGCCGCCGTCGCCGCCGAGGCCGCCGGCCGGGGCGGGCTCGGCCTCTGGGTGAACAACGCGGGGATCCTCGTCACCGGCCCCTCGTGGGAGCACGACGCGGCGACCCGTCGCCGGGTGGTCGAGGTCAACGCCCTCGGCGCGATGAACGGCACCCTCGCCGCCCTCGCCGTCATGCGGGAACAGGGGCACGGGCACGTGGTCAACGTCGTGTCGCTGGCCGGCCTGGTGGCCGCGCCCGGCGAGACCGTCTACGCGGCCAGCAAGCACGCCCTCGTCGCGTTCAGCATCGGCACCCTCGCCGACCTGCGGCTGGCCGGGCACCGGGGCGTACACGTGTCGTGCCTGTGCCCGGACGGAATCTGGACGCCGATGCTGCACGACCGGCTCGACGACCCGGGCGCCGCGGCCTCCTTCACGGGGACGCTGCTGACCCCCGAGCGGGTGGCCCGGCGGGCCGCGCGGCTGGCCCGGCGGCCCCGCCCGGTGGTCAGCGTCCCCCGCTGGCGCGGCGCGCAGGTCCGGCTCCTCGACGCGCTGCCCGGCGTCGCCGTGCGCCTCGCCCCGCTGATCCTCGCGGCCGGCCGGGCCGGCCAGCGCCGCCAGCGCCGCCGGATCGGGGCCGGTCCGCGGTGAGTGGGCTTGCTAAGTTTCGAACGTGACTCACATCGACCGGTGCGACGAGGCCAGCCGGCGCTGGGTGACCGAGGCGATCGCCGCCGTGGAGGCGGACGCCAACCGCTCCGCCGACACCCACCTGCTGCCGTTTCCGCTTCCCCGGTCGTGGGGGATCGACCTCTACCTCAAGGACGAGTCGGTGCACCCGACCGGCTCGTTGAAGCACCGGCTGGCCCGTTCGCTCTTCCTCTACGGGCTGTGCAACGGCTGGATCGGCCCGGAGACCACGATCGTGGAGGCCTCCTCCGGCTCGACGGCGGTCTCCGAGGCATACTTCGCGCGGATGCTGGGGTTGCCGTTCATCGCGGTGATGCCCGCCTCCACCTCCCCGGAGAAGATCACCCAGATCGAGTTCCAGGGTGGCCGCTGCCACCTCGTCGACGACCCGGCCAAGGTGGTCGTGGAGGCGCGCTGGCTGGCGGAGGACTCCGGCGGGCACTTCATGGACCAGTTCACCTACGCCGAGCGCGCCACCGACTGGCGGGGCAACAACAACATCGCCGAGTCGATCTACGCGCAGCTCGCCCTGGAACGGCACCCGGTGCCGGCATGGGTCGTGGTGGGCGCCGGCACGGGCGGCACCAGCGCCACCATCGGCCGCTACGCCCGCTACCAGCGGCTGCCCACCAAGCTGTGCGTGGTCGACCCGGAGAACTCCGCGTTCTATCCCGCCTGGCAGGCCGCCGACTGGTCGGTGCGCACCGGGCGGGGTTCCCGCATCGAGGGGATCGGCCGGCCGACCGTCGAGGCGTCGTTCGTGCCGTCGGTGGTGGACCGGATGGTCCAGGTGCCCGACGCCGCCTCGCTGGCCGCCATGCGCGCCGGCTCGGCCGTGCTCGGCCGCCGGGTGGGCGGCTCGACCGGCACCAACCTGTGGGGCGCCTTCGGGCTGATCGCGGAGCTGCTCGCCGAGGGCCGCACCGGCTCGGTGGTCACGCTGATCTGCGACGCCGGCGACCGCTACGCCGACACCTACTACTCCGACGACTGGCTGGCCGCCCAGGGACTGGATCTGACCCCGCACCTGGCGACGGTCGAGCGCTTCCTCAGCACGGGCATCTGGCCGGCCTGAGCCGCCTCGCGGGCCTGCGCCGCCTGCCTGGCCTGAGCCGGCGGGGTGGCCGAGCCAGCCTGGTCGGCCCGGGGCATCGGGGGAGGCGCCCGCAGCCCGGTCAGCGCGGGTGGACGCGCTCGGCCAGCCCGGGGTAGCGCACCACGTAGCCGTCGCCGTCGAGGTCGATGTCGGCCGTGAAGGTGTCGCTGGTGAAGCGGACCCGGCCGGGGCCGAGCGGGGTGTAGACCTGCTCGGCGGGCACCACCAGCAGGCTGGGCACCAGCACCCAGGCGACCTCGACCCGGTGCGGGGTGTCGGCCGCGGCGCGGGGCAGCCCGAGCCGGCGCACCGGTAACGCGTTGAACAGCGTCGCCCCGCCGAGGTCGACGTCGACCGCCCCGGCCAGCCGGTCCGGGTCGTCGGTGCCGGGCAGCCCGACCGGCGGATGGCCGGCCGCCCGCAGCGCCGCGTCCAGGTCACCCTGCTCGGCGGTGGTCACCCGCCACCCGTCGGTCACCCGCTCCAGGCGTACGCTCCGCAGCCACCCGGTGCCCTCCGCCTCGACCTCGACGCGGAGGGTGGCCCACTCGGGGTCGGTGGCGAGCTGGTAGCGGCAGGTGTAGGGGATCGGGTCGACAGCCGTGAGCGTGCCCCGCGCCGTCAGCCCACGGCCGTCGTCGAACAGCGCGTGCTCCGCGCCGGCGGTGTCCGTCCGGGTCCAGAAGAGCGACTTCGGCATGGTCGGCATGAGCCGGACGTTACGCGACCCGGCCGACACCGGCAGCGAATGCGCGAACGCCGCCGCGGAGCCTGAGCCCCGCGACGGCGTTCGTGGATGACGCTGTCGGTCAGTGGGTACGCGCCGGCGGACGCCCGCCGAAGCCCCGCCGGTCGTCGCGCGGCCGGTCGTCGCGCCCCCGGCCCTCGGGCCGGAAGCCGCCCCGGTCGCCGAAGCGCCGCTCGCCCTGCGGCCGGTCGCCGTAGCTGCGGCTGTCAGTGGATCGGTCGCCGTAGCCACGGCTGTCAGCCGGGCGGTCGGAGTAGCCACGGCTGTCGGCCGGGCGGTCGGAGTAGCGGCGCTCGCCCTGGGGGCGGTCGCCGTAGCCACGGGCCTCGCCGCGCCCGTCGCGGTCGCCGTAGCGGCGCTCGCCCTGCGGACGGTCACCGTAGCCACGGCTGTCGGTGGGCCGGTCGGAGTAGCGCCGTTCGCCCTGCGGGCGGTCGCCGTAGCCACGGCCGTCGGTCGGGCGGTCGGAGTAGCGGCGCTCGCCCTGGGGCCGGTCGCCGTAGCGGCGCTCGCCCCGGGTGTCGCGGTCGCCGTAGCGGCGCGGGCCGCCCGGCCGGTCGCCGTGCCGGCGCGGCTCCTCCGCCTCGATGCGCACCGGGACGCCGCTGGGCTCGCGGGCGCCGGTCAGCTCGGCGAGCGCCGGGTCGCCGACCCGCACCCGGGTCTCGGCCGGTGCCACGCCGGCCTTCTCCAGCATGGCCAGCGTGGTCCGCCGCTGCTTCGGCAGCACCAGCGTGGCCACCGCGCCGGACTCGCCGGCCCGGGCGGTACGTCCCGCGCGGTGCAGGTAGTCCTTCGGGTCCTTCGGCGGGTCGACGTGCAGCACCAGCGAGACACCGTCGACGTGGATGCCCCGGGCCGCCACGTCCGTGGCGACCAGGACGTTCACCCGTCCCTCACGGAACTCGGCCAGCGTGCGGGTACGCATCCGCTGGGTCTTGCCGCCGTGCAGCCCGCCCGCCCGTACGCCGACGGCGGCCAGCTGCTCGACCAGCCGGTCGACGCCGAGCTGGGTGCGGGCGAAGACCATCGTCCGCCCCTCCCGGGCCGCGATGGACGCCGCGACCGGGAACTTGTCGTGCGGCGGGATCAGCAGCATGTGGTGGTCCATGGTGGACACCGAGGCGGTGGACGGGGCGGTGGAGTGCGTCACCGGGTCGGTCATGAACCGCTTGACCAGCGCGTCGACGTCGCCGTCCAGGGTGGCCGAGAAGAGCAGCCGCTGGGTGCCGGCCGGCGTCTTCGCCAGCAGTTCGGTGACCTCGGGCAGGAAGCCCATGTCGGCCATCTGGTCGGCCTCGTCGAGGACCGTGACCTCGATGTCGTCCAGGTGGCAGACGCCACGGGCGATCAGGTCGCCCAGCCGGCCCGGGGTGGCCACGATGATCTCCACCCCGCGCCGCAGGGCGTCGATCTGCCGGTCGTACGGCACGCCGCCGACGGCGGTCTTCAGGAACACGCCGACGGCCTTGCCGAGCGGCATCAGCGCGTCGTTGACCTGCATCGCGAGTTCCCGGGTCGGCACCAGGACCAGGGCCCGGGGGCGCAACGGCCGGGCCCGGTTGCGGTCGGCCACCAGGGCCAGCAGGGGCAGGCCGAAGGCCAGGGTCTTGCCGGAGCCGGTCTGGCCCCGGCCGAGGACGTCGCGGCCGGCGAGCGCGTCCGGCATGGTGGCGCGCTGGATCTCGAACGGGGTGGTGATGCCCTGCCTGGCGAGCGCCTGGACCAGCGGCTGGGGCAGCCCCAGCGCGGCGAAGTCGGTGGCCTCGGGCGTCACCGGGGCGGCCGGGTCCCGGACGGTGCCGTCCCGCTCGACGGCGGTCTGCGCGTCGGCGGTGTCGAGGGCGGGCAGGAACGTGCTGGGTTCAGCAAAGGTCGTCAAGAAATGCCTTTCGAGCGGGGCGCATCTTCGCGATGGCCTGCCGCAGCTGAACGCCGCCGAATCGCCCGCAAGATCGCCCATGGGCGCGCAGGGCGCGCCGGGTCAGTGATCCTCACCAGTGTACGGCGACAGGACGAACCCGCCACCCGACCACGGACGGGTAGTGGGCGGGCTCACCATCGTCGCCGTACGCGGCTCACTTGCTCAGGACGCCGCCCACCAGCCCACCGACCGTGTCGTTGGCGAGCAGCACGACCAGCACGCTGATCGCCACGAGCAGGCCCAGCGAGGCGGCCAGGACGACCACCACCTTGGTGGTGCTGGAGCGCTGCTCGGTGGGGGTCTCCGTCCAGCCCTGGGCCAGGATGTGCCCGGTCAGCGAGCCGGAGTTCTCCACCGGGTTGTTCGGGAACGCGACGGTGCTGAAGCCCGGGCCCTCGGTGGCGGCTCCGGCACCGGCGCCGTAGATGGTGCCCAGGTCGGGTCCGCCGTCGTAGCGGCCCGCGGGGGTGCCCTCGGCCCGCCCGACGCGCGTGGCCGAGCCGCCGCCGTCGACGCGACTGCTCAGCCGGCGTGCCTCCCGGGGCGCGGTGGCCGGCTCGGCGCCACCGGGCCGGCGGTCACCCGGGTTGGTGGGCGGCGGCCAGCCCGGCAGCGCGGGAGCGGGCACGGCCGGCGGCCCGGACACCGGCGGCGAAGAGAACGGCGGCGAAGATGCCGGGGGCGCGGAGAACGAGGGCGTGACCGCCGGGGGCGCGGATGCCGGCGACGCGACCGCCGGAGGCGCGGAGAACGGTGGCGCGGAGAACGAGGGTGCGCCGGCCGGAGGCGCGGAGAACGGTGGCGCGGATGCCGGAGGCGCGGAGAACGAGGGCACGACCGCCGGGGGCGCGGAGAACGGCGGCGCGCCCGCGACGGGGCCCGGTACCGGTCCGGCGCTCGCGGCGGCCGTGAGGGGCGGCGGTGGGAACGGTGGCGCCGGGGTCGGGCCGGGCGGGGGCGGCGGGGCGGGCACCGGCGGCCCGGGGGGCGGCGGCGGCGGACCCGTCTCGGGC